>DASPGI010000195.1:0-20943 GCA_035620695.1 Alphaproteobacteria bacterium | reverse complement strand
AAGGTGACCGTATCCGCCATCTCGCGTCCGCCCTCGAGCTTGACGCCCGAGGCGCCGGTCTCCGACATGACCGCGGCCGCGGCGCGGAACGCCTGCTGCGGAGATTCCTGATAACTGCCGAAAGGCAGATCGACGATGACGGCTGCGCGCTTGGACCCGCGCACCACGGCCGCGCCATGAGCGATCATCATCTCGAGCGTGACCGGCAGCGTGTCGTCCAGCCCGTAAAGCACCATCCCGACCGAATCGCCGACCAGAAGCAGATCGACATGCGGATCCAGCAGGCGCGCCATGGGTGTCGAATAGGCGGTAAGGGCAACAATCGGCGTGCCGCCCTTGCGCAGGGAGAGTTCGGGAATCGAGACCCTGGGGGTACGGTGTTCCGTGCTCAACTGAGGCGGCCCTCCATCAGGGGCGGCACGGCCGTCGGAGCGTCTCGCGCCGCGAAGTGCTAATTGTTGCACCGCACAAGAAGCTTGGCAAGATGAGCCGTTTTGAGGCTCAGTTAGGCGAGGGGAGCGCGACTGGCATGGTCAGATGGGCTGAGGCGGGGCGCGGCATGCTGGCCGGGGCGTGGCTGGTCCTTTCGTCGGTCGGTTGCGCCATTGCGCCCGCGCCCGAGCCGGAAGGGCCCGGCGGGGGCGGAACGAAGGCTGAGGCAGCCGCCTCCCGGCACATGATCGTGGCGGCCAATCCCCTGGCAGCCGAAGCCGGGCGCGCCATCCTGCGCCAGGGTGGCAGCGCGGTGGATGCGGCGATCGCCGCCCAGTTGGTCCTGAATCTGGTTGAGCCGCAATCCTCCGGGATCGGCGGTGGCGGCTTTCTCCTGCATTTCGAAGGCGCCTCCGGCCGGATCGAGGCCTATGACGGCCGCGAGACTGCTCCCGCCGCCGCTGAACCCGGCCTGTTCCTCGACGCATCCGGCGCGCCGCTCCCATTCCTGGACGCCGCGGCCAGCGGCCTGTCGGTCGGCGTGCCGGGCCTCTTGCGGCTTCTCGAAAGAGCGCATGAGAGGCATGGCCGCATGGCCTGGGAGCGGCTATTTGAGCCCGCGATCGAGCTGGCGGAGGAAGGGTTCGCCCTCTCGCCGCGGCTTCATGCGCTGCTGGCCGAAGAAGAGCGCTTGCAGCGCGACCCCGAGGCGCTTGGTCTTTACTTCGATGCCGCAGGCGAGCCCTTGCCGGTCGGGACGCTGATCCGCAATCCCATGTTGGCGGAGACCTTCCGGGCCATAGCGACAGGCGGGGCCGAGGCTTTTTACTCCGGAGTGCTCGCCCAGTCCGTGGTTGAGGCGGTTTCGGCTCATCCGGAGCGGCCCGGCCGGCTTGCGCTCGGCGATCTCAGCTCCTATCGGACGATCCTGCGTGATCCGGTCTGCGGTCCCTATCGAGTCTTCATTGTCTGCGGAATGCCCCCGCCCAGCTCCGGCGGCATTGCCGTGCTGCAGATCCTGGCGCTCCTGGAGCGTTTTCCGATCGGGCAGGAAGCCCCGCTCTCGCCGAACTTCGCTCATCTTTTCGCCGAAGCCGGACGTCTGGCCTTCGCAGACCGCGGCCGCTACCTCGCCGATCCCGATCATGTCGAGGTGCCGGTCGCGCGCCTGCTCGATCCGGCCTATCTGGCCCGACGCTCGCAGCTGATACGGCCGGATCGCAGCCTCGGCAAGGCTCAGCCCGGCGACCTCCTGCTGTCGCGGGCCGATCCGGCGCCGCGGGTCGAGCCGATCTCGACCAGCCATCTGAGCGTCGTCGATGACGAAGGCAATGCCGTCGCACTCACCAGCTCGATCGAAAGCGGCTTCGGCTCCCGCATTGAAGTGGGAGGATTCCTTTTGAACAATCAGCTCACCGATTTCTCCTTCGAGCCCATCCGCGACGGCGTCCTCGTTGCCAACAGCGTTGCGCCGGGAAAGCGACCCTTGAGCTCCATGGCTCCCACGTTCGTTCTGGACAGGGACGGCTCGCTCGTTGCGGTGCTGGGCTCGCCCGGCGGTTCGGCGATCATTGCCTATGTCGCTCAAGCCGTCATCGCGCTTGGCGACTGGCGGATGCCGCCCGACGAGGCGGCGGCGCTGCCGCATTTGGCCAATCGCAATGGCCCGACCGATCTGGAAAAGAATACCGCCGCCGAGGCTTTGGCTCCGGCGCTGATCGCTCTTGGCCACGAGGTGCGCTTGTCGCAGATGACCAGCGGGCTTCACATCATTCGCATCGAGGGAGGGCGCATTCTTGGAGGTGCGGACCCCAGACGTGAGGGCGTGGCGCTGGGCGATTGATCCGTGGCGGGCTTGGCGCTTAGGTCAACTGTCGATGACAAACTCCACTTCCGCCATCCCCGGGGCCGATCCCGCCGACAGACCGACCGTGCACTTGATGCCGGGCGGCCATCGTCGCGCCGTTGCCGGCCATCCCTGGCTTTACTCGAACGAGATCCTCATGGACCAACGGGCGAAGGCGCTGACGCCGGGAACGATCGTCCGGCTGGTCGCCGAGCATGGAGAAGCGATCGGCGCCGCCTCGTTCAATCCTCATTCGCTCATTGCCGCACGCCTCATCTCGCGCGCTCCCGAGGTGCGGATCGACCCGCCGTTTCTGGCCGACCGGCTGCGGCGCGCCCTCGGCTTGCGCGAGCGCATCGTGCCCGCTCCTTTCTACCGTCTGGTCCATGCCGAGGCGGATGGATTGCCCGGCCTTATTGTCGACCGCTATGGCGATGCGCTTGTCGTGCAGGCGAACAGCGCTGGCATGGAATGCCTCACTCCGCTTCTCATCGAAGCGCTGGAAATGGTGCTGGCTCCGGAGGCGGTGCTCTTGCGCAACGACAGCGTGGCGCGCGCGCAGGAAGGGCTGCCCTCCGAGACCAGTTGGGTCAAGGGCGGGCCTTCCCGAACCGTCGATCTGATCGAAAACGGCGCCCGCTTCCCGATCGAGCTGGGCCAAGGCCAAAAGACCGGCTGGTTCTTCGACCAACGGGAAAACCGCGCCATGGTCGCAGCACTGGCGGGCGGAGCGCGACTGCTCGATCTTTACTGTTATGGCGGCGGTTTCGCGGTGCAGGCGGCATGCGCGGGCGCCTGCGAGGTGCTGGCCGTCGATCGCTCGGAACCGGCGCTGGTCGCTGCGAGGCGTGCGGCCGAAGCCAACCGTCTCGATGGGCGCTGCCGCTTCGAGCGAGCGGAAGCCTTCGACCGGTTGCAGCGTCTGCGCCAAGCCGGCGAGCGATTCGACATTCTCGTCGCGGACCCTCCGGCGTTCGTGAAATCGAAGCGAGAGCTGGCGCAGGGCGCAAAAGGCTATCGCAAGCTGGTGCGCCTGGCAGCGCCGCTGATCAATGAGGGCGGCTTCCTTTTCGTCGCCTCCTGCTCTCACCATGTCGATCCGCCGCTCTTCGCCGAGCAGGTGCGGCGCGGGCTTCTCGACGCCAATCGCGGCGGGCGCATCCTCGCTTCGACCGGCGCGGGCAAGGATCATCCTGTCCATCCCGCACTTCCGGAAAGCGCCTATCTGAAAGCGCAGCTCTTGCAGATCGATTAGCGCCGGGCGATGAGGAAGAAGCGTTTGAAGGGGAACAAGGTCCGCCCGTCGGCACGGCGCGGATAGGTCTGGGCGAGCTTCGCCTGGTAGCGGTCGATGAACTCGGCCCGTTCGGCCTGGTCGGTAAGGAGATCCAGCAACGGCCTGAGCCCCGTGCCCTTGACCCAATCCAGTACCGGCGTCTCTCCTTCCAGGACGTGGATATACTCGCTTTCCCACAAATCGACTTCGCTTCCGATCGGCGCCAGAAGATCGTAGTAGCGCTCCGCGGGCAGCACCGGCTCGGGGCGCAGCGCCGGCCGCAGCCGCTCTCGCCACGGAGCTTCCTCGGCGACTTCACGCATCAGCCGATGGGAGGGCGCGCCGAAATTCCGCGGCATCTGCACCGCCAGGACCCCGCCGGTCGCAAGCCGGTGCAAGAGACGCGGAAAAAGAATCTCATGGGCGTCGAGCCAATGCAGCGCGGCGTTGGAGTAGATGAGATCGAAGGGCCGGCCGGGCGACCATTTGGCAATGTCCATCCTGATCCATTCGACCTCGCCGCCAAGCGATCGGGCCCTCTCCAGCATCGATGCGGCGCTGTCGAGGCCGGTCACTTCGGCTTGAGGCCAACGCCGCTTCAGGGCGAGCGTGATTTCGCCAGTGCCGCATCCAAGATCGATGACCCGACGGGGAACGAGCGCGTCGGGGATGCGCTGCAGCAGATCGAGCGCGGGGCGCAACCGCTCACCGGAAAATCGCAGGTACTGCGCGACGTCCCAACTGGGCGAGGCGGAGCGATGCGCGTTCAATGCCGCTCGCTTTCTTGCTCCAGACGGTCGTAGCGGCGCTTGACCTGAAATAGGATCAGGCCAACCGCGAAGATGAAGAACAGAAGACCGCCATAATAACCGACCTCGTCATGCGCGTGCGAAGCCACAAAGAGCCCGATGATTCCCAGCACCGCGGTCGCCCCACCCAATATCCAATCGCCGACGCCATTCATATCGTTATCGCTCCGCTGCAGAAGTCAGGTCAGTCTTCCTCGATCGGCAAGCTGATCGCAAATCGGCCCTTGGAACGCAACCGTCAGCCGACGCGCCGAATGGCGGACTTCGGCTTCGGCGGGGTTTCCGCCGACGGAGGCTGCCCGGTCAAGACTTCGGCCCTCTGGTTTCCGACGGGAATTTCCAGCTCGAAAATAGTGCCCTCGCCGGTCGAGCGGACCAGACGAATCTCGCCGCCATGCGCCCTCAAAAGCTCGCGGGCGATGGCCAGGCCCAGTCCCGACCCGCCGGGGCGCGCCGATCCGGAAAAGGGCTGAAACAGCCGCTCGCGCGCGCGCGGCGGCAATCCAGGTCCATTGTCAGACGCCTGGATCGCAACACGGCCATCCTGCGTCTTGGCCGCGATCTCGACTCGGGTTGCGCCGGCCTGCAGCGCATTGCGTCCGAGATTTGCAAGAACGCGGAAGAACTGGTCGCGATCGGCATCGATGACGAGGTCGGCCGGCGCGGAGACGATCCAGGCGGCATCGCCGCGCACAACCTCGGCCAGACTCTGACCCACCTCTTCGGCCAGCGCGGACAGAGAGAACCGGCTGCGGCTCGGCTCGGGGGGCTTCTCGGTGATGAAGGTGAGGGTCTTGGAGCAAAGATCGACGGCCTTGTCGATTGCGCCGAGCAGCGGCGGCGTCAGGCGCCGAACCTCCGGATCCTCCAAATCGGCGATACGGTCGGAGACAAGGCGAGCGGTCGCCAGGATGCCGCGAAGATCATGACTGATCTTGGTCACCGCGATGCCGAGCGCCGCCAGCCGGCTCTTCTGGTGCAGTGCCGCGCGCAGGCGCGACTGCATGTCCGCCAGTTCGCGTTCCGCCACGCCGATCTCGTCGCTACGGCCGCTAGGCTCGATCGCGGAGCGTGCCACATCCTCCGGGTCGTCGCGGAAGGCGGTCATGCTCTGCGTAATGCGTCGCATCGGCCGGACCATCATCCATTGCAGGCTGAGATAGACGAGCGCGGCGGTGATCAGCGAGATGACGATCGATAGCCCGAGGATTCGCTTGGAGAAGTCGTACATCGCGATCCTGAGAGGGGCTTCGTTGATGACGACCTCGACCTGGGTGGAGGGGTCGAAGGGGGCGGGCCCCACGACCCGGATGCGTCGATCCTCGCGGCGCTGGAGCGTGGCGAAGGCATCGCCGATAAGCCCAAAGAAGGTGCCCTCTCGCAGATCGAAGCTGGCGGCTACCGGCTGCGGTGGATCGGGAGACAGCATCAGCTTCATTCCATCTGCGCGTCGGATCGCGATCAAATGCGCATGTGCGTGCGCCAAGAGCTCGCGCTCCAACTCCTCGCCCACCATATGATCCGGCGTCGCCTCCAGGGCCAGGATCGCCAGCCGTCCCGCCGCCAGCCGTTCCTCCAGATAGACCAGCCGGAAGCGCCCGATCGAGGGCGCGTAGATCAGCACCTCGCTTACCATCACGAAGAGGATGGTGAGGAGCAGCAGGCGCGCCGACAGGCTCTTGCCCAGGGTCGGCAGACGAGGATTGCGGGTCGGCTCCATGCCGTCGGAACTTACCATGGGGGCCGCTGCCCGCCCATCGGGTGTCAGGGAAGCCTCTGCAACAGCCGCACCAGACGCCTGGTTCCGGGGCTGAATAGACGCGGGGCGAAGAAACTGCCGGCGGCGCGTTTGCCGATCTCGCCAAAGGTGGGGTAGGGCGCGAGCATCTGAGCCATGGATTTGAGGCCAAGGCCGTTCTGCATCGCGAGGACCCAGGGCAAGATCAACTCGCCCGCCCCGCGGCCGACGATGGTGGCGCCCAGCACCGTTCCGCGCGGGCTTGCAAGGACCTTGACGAACCCCTGGCCCGCGCGCTCGGCGCGGGCGCGGTCGCTCTCGTCATAGCCGCTCCGCAGGCAGGTGAACCTCTTTGCTTGCGAGCGCGCCGAGGCCTCGGTGAGGCCGACCTGGGCCAGCTCGGGATCCGTGTAGGTGACCCAAGGCACGGCCCGCCGCTCCACCGTGGCGGGCATGCGGAAGAGGGCGTTGCGGATCACGATGCTCGCATGATGGCTCGCCATATGCGTGAATTGTGGGCCGCCCGTCACATCTCCGGCGGCATAGATGCGTCGGTTGGAGGTGCGCAGCCTCCCGTCCACTCGGATGCCGGTCTTATCGGCCGCCACCCCGGCCGCCTCGAGGCCCAATCCCTCAAGCACCGGCTTGCGTCCGACGGCGACCAGCAGATGGCTTCCGAAAACCCGCTCCTCGGAGCCGTCGCGCGCGACCGCGAGCATGATCTCGTCTTCCGCCATCTCGGCGCGTATCGCCCGGCCACCTTCGATCAGGCTGACGCCGTCGGCAAGCAAGCTCGCACGCACCAAGGATGCCGCCTCTTCATCGTCCTTGGGCAGCAGGCGGACCATTTCGACGAGCGTCACCTCCGAGCCCAGCCGCCGGAAGGCCTGCGCCAACTCGCAGCCGACGGGTCCGCCGCCCAGCACCAGGAGGTGAAGCGGCAGCGTATCCAGCGCGAAGATCGTCTCGTTCGTAAGAAACGGCACACCCTCGAGGCCCGGGATCGGCGGCACCAGAGGCTCCGAGCCGGTTGCGATCACGAAGCGGCGGGCGTGGACTGATGCGCCGCCCGCGACGAGCTCGTCGGGGCCGGTAAATCGCGCCTCCGAGTGGATGACGCGCACCCCCAACCCCTCGAAGCGCTCGACCGAATCGTGGGGTGCGATCGAGGCGATCACCGCCGCCACATGCGCGCGCACGCCGATCCAGTCGATCCGGGGAGGGTTTGCCTCGATGCCGAAGGGCGCCGCGGCCCGCCAGGCCGTCGCCGCCTTGGCCGCGGCCAGCAGCGACTTGGAGGGTACGCAGCCGAAGTTCAGGCAGTCACCGCCCATCAGTCCGCGCTCGATCAGCACGGTGCGCGCGCCCATCTGCACAGCGCCGGCGGCAACCGAGAGCCCGGCCGAACCCGCTCCGATGATGCACAGATCGGCGTCGATCCGCTCAGCCATTGTTGTTCTGCGAGGAAGCCGGCCGTGAGTATTTGCGATAGAGAATCGGGGCAAACGCCAGGAGCGCCAGGCCGAGCATCGGCAAGAGAAGTTGCGGGGTCAGAAGCATCCGGGGATGCGGGGTCTCGCCGGAATCGAAGACGGAGCCAAGGCCGCTGCCGAGACTGGCATAGATCAGCGTCGCCGGCGCGATCCCGATCAGGGTCGCGAGCGCATAGCTGCGCAGGGTCATGCCGAAAAAGGCCGGCACCAGATTGATCAGCCAGAACGGGAAGACGGGGATCAGGCGCAGCACAAGCAGATAATGGAAGCCGTCATTGCGAAATCCCTTCTCCATGCGCTTCAGAAAAGGCCCCGCGCGCCGTCGCAAAAGGTCGCCGAGCGCGGTCCGCGCCGCCAGGAACACAATGCAAGCGCCCGCTGTGGCTGCTCCCATCACCAAAATACCGCCGGCCACGGTGCCGAACAGAAAACCCCCAGCGAGCGTGAGAACCGCCCCTCCCGGAACCGACAGGGCCGTAGCCGCCATATAGGTCAAAAAGAAAATCGCGGCACTGCGCAAGGGATGAGCGGCGACTTCCGCCGCAAGCCACTCGTGTCGCTCGCGCAGCCCCTCGAACGACAGGAATCGGTCGAGGTCGAGCAAGAACACGCCAGCCAAGCCCAGCACCAGCAGCAGGATAGGCAGCCATCTTCGCCAAGCCGTGTTTGGCATCGAGGTTTCTTCGCGACCGTTCATTCCTCAACTCCCGCCCACACCCTCAGCGCCGATATTCGAAGCAAAAGCGGTGCCGGTCTTCACTTATCGTTCGCTCGGCCGCTTGCGATGGTTCTAGCGGCACCCCCGACAGCGGGCCATTCACCATTGGGTGAGCAGGCCGGGCACGAGCGCTGCCGGTCCTGAGCCCCTCGGTTGACAGGCAACCCCCCAAACCCTTATACAGCCGCGCGATCCTCAGGATGACCGCCAACTCCAGGACGGAGAAATCAAGGTGAAGCGCACCTATCAGCCGAGCGTGCTGGTCCGCAAACGGCGCCACGGTTTCCGCGCCCGGATGGCGACCATCGGCGGCCGCAGGGTCCTGGCCGCGCGTCGCGCCAAGGGCCGCAAGCGGCTCTCCGCCTGAGCCCGGCCGTGGTCCGCGGCCCGGTGGTGCTGCCATGGCAAACGGGCGCCCCTGGGGGCGTCTTACCCAGCGGCCTGAGTTTTTGAAGGTGGCGGCCTCACGCCGCCGGTGGGTCACGCCCGGTCTCATTCTTCAGGTCGCCGAAAGCTCCGCAGCAGGACCGCAGTCCCTCTTTCGGCTTGGCTTTACCGCCAGTCGGAAGGTCGGCGGCGCGGTCCAGCGCAACCGGGCCCGGCGCAGGCTCAGGGCGGCCGCCGCGGGAGTGATGCCGCTCCATGCGGCGCGCGGAATGGACTACGTCCTGGTTGCCCGGGCCGAAACGGTGACCAGGCCCTATGCCAGCCTTCTGGGCGATCTGGAGGCGGCATTGAAGCGCTTGAAGCTGTGGCGAGAGGAGAGGAGTGTTGCCGGCGCCCGAGCGTCAGCTGCAAGGGAAGAAAGATGAAGGTTCTTGCACTGCTCATCGATGCGGCGATTCGCGTCTATCAATGGATCCTCGCGCCCGTCCTGGGGGCACGCTGCCGCTATTTGCCGAGCTGCTCCGACTATGCGCGAGAGGCAGTGGGATTGCATGGGCCTTTCTACGGCTGCTGGCTGGCGTTGAGGAGAATCTGCCGCTGCCATCCGCTGGGGGGCCACGGGCTGGACCCGGTGCCTCCTGCAGCCGAGAGGCGGTGAGGGACGTATAGGGAGGCGAAACGGGTGGCAGGGCCGGCCGGCGGACCAGTGATGGACCAGCGGAACATGATTCTGGCGATCGTGCTGTCGATCGCCATCATTCTGGGATTCTATTATTTCTTTGAGCTGCCCCGCATTCGCGCCCAACAGGAGGCGATGGAAGCCTTGCGCGCTCAGCAGACCGAGCAGCAGGGTGCCACCGCCGAAACGCCGACCGCGGGCGCTACCGTTCCGGCGTCAACCATCCCGACCCGGGCGGACGCCCTGGCTCAAGGCCCTCGAGTCCGGATCGAGTCGCCGCGCCTGTCGGGATCGATCGCGCTTACCGGCGCGCGCATCGATGATCTCGTGCTCGACGATTACAAGGTTACAACCGCTACGGGAAGCCCGAGGATCGAACTGCTGAGCCCTATCGGGGGAAAGGACGCCTATTACAGCGAGTTCGGCTGGCTGGCATCCGATCCGTCGGTCAAGGTGCCTGGCCCGGACGCAATCTGGCAGGCTTCCTCCGACACGCTTGCACCGGGCCGGCCCGTCACCCTGACCTGGGACAATGGCGCGGGTCTGAAGTTCGAGCGGAGGTTCGATCTCGACCAGGACTACATGTTCACGGTAACCCAGCGCGTCCTCAACCAGGGCGATGCGCCCGTTACCCTATTTCCATACGGGCGCATCGTGCGTGCCGGCACTCCGGAGACCGCCGGCTTTTACATCCTACATGAAGGCTTGATCGGAGTGCTCGGCGGGACGCTCCGCGAGGTCGATTATGATGACGTGCTCGAAGACGGCGCCTTCAAGGAGGAGACCACCGGCGGCTGGCTCGGTATCACCGACAAATACTGGCTGGTGGCACTCGTGCCCGACCAAGAGCAGCCGATCAGCGCAGAGTTCGTGCACTGGGATGCCGGAGGCGTGCCGCATTACCAGGCCGATTATCGCAGCACCGGAGTGACGGCGGCCCCCCAGGCGGCCGCCGAGATCACGAGCCGGCTCTTTGCCGGCGCCAAAGAGGTGAACCTGCTCGAGCGCTATCGCGACGAGCTGGGCCTGCCCTTGTTCGAGCGGGCCGTCGATTTCGGCCTGCTTTGGTTTCTGACCCAGCCTATCTTCTGGCTGCTCGACCAAATCAATCGCGTGGTCGGCAATTTCGGCGTGGCGATCCTGCTACTGACCGTGATGGTCAAGCTGCTGTTTCTGCCGCTCGCCAACAAGTCCTACCGGGCGATGAGCCAGATGAAGAAGCTGGCCCCGCAAATGCAGCAGCTCAAGGAACGCTACGGCGAGGACCGCCAGAAGCTCAACCAGGAGATGATGGCTCTCTACAAGCGCGAGAAGGTCAACCCGGTTTCCGGCTGTCTTCCGGTGGTGATCCAGATCCCGGTCTTCTTCGCCCTGTACAAAGTGCTCTTTGTGACAATCGAAATGCGTCATGCCCCGTTCTTCGGCTGGATCCAGGATCTCTCCGCTCCCGATCCGACCTCGCTGTTCAATCTGTTCGGGCTGATTCCATGGGCCCCTCCCGCACTGCTCGCCATTGGCGCATGGCCGCTCATCATGGGCGCCACCATGTTCGTTCAGCAGAAGCTGAACCCCGCCCCGCCCGACCCGATCCAGGCGAAGATGTTCATGGCCCTGCCGGTTGTCTTCACCTTCATGCTGGCGCAGTTCCCGGCGGGCCTGGTGATCTACTGGGCCTGGAACAACGTGCTCTCGATCCTGCAGCAGCGCTTCATCATGTGGCGCATGGGGGTGAAGCCCTGAACGCGGCCGGCATCGCGAATTTCGGCGGGGCGGAGGAGCGACTGGGATTCGGACGCTGGCTGTTCTCCCAGGACTGCCGGTTCGTGGCGGGGGCAGCGAGAGCTGAAGATATTCCTGCCGCAAGCTTGCCGGAGATTGCCTTCGCTGGACGATCCAATGCCGGCAAGTCGAGCCTTCTTAACGCACTCACCGGGCGCAAGACCCTCGCCCGCGTTTCGGTCACGCCAGGCCGCACACGCCAGCTCAACTTTTTCCTGCTGGCCGAGCGTCTGATGCTGGTCGATCTGCCGGGCTACGGCTATGCCAGCGCCTCCAAGTCCGACATCAAGGCATGGACGAGCTTGGTCTTCGCCTATCTGAGAGGTAGGTCCGCGCTGCGGCGTGTTCTCCTTCTGATCGATTCGCGGCATGGTCTTAAGGATCCCGATCGCGAGACCATGAAACTGATGGACGAAGCAGCGGTCTCCTATCAAATCGTGCTGACCAAATCGGACAAGACCAAGGCTCCGGAGCATGCCCGCATCTGTTCGGCGGTGTCGCAGGAGACTGAGCGGCATGTCGCGGCGCATCCACGAATTCACGCGACCAGCGCCGTGACGGGCGAAGGCATCGAGGAGCTCAGGGCCGAACTGGCATGCCTGGTGGCAGAAGCGTGATGGAGGGGCAGGCGATGGCGCAAGGACCCACCAATTTCGGCGAGACCAAGCATTGGCTCAGGACCGCCCGGACCTTGACCGAGGCCTTGCCCTATATGCGCCGCTACGCCGGCAAGACATTCGTCATCAAGTATGGCGGACACGCCATGGGCGATGCCGAGCTGGCGGAGATTTTCGCCCGGGATATCGTGCTCTTGAAGCAGGTCGGCATCAATCCGGTGGTGGTGCATGGCGGCGGCCCGCAAATCGGGCGAATGCTCGATCGCCTGAAGATCAAGAGCGAGTTCGTCGACGGGTTACGGGTCACCGATGGCGAAACCGTGGAAATTGTCGAGATGGTGCTCTCGGGCACCATCAACAAGGAGATCGTCGCCGCCATCAGTGCGGCCGGCGGGACGGCAATCGGGCTCTCCGGCAAGGACGGGCACCTTATCCAGGCGAGAAAACTGACCCGCTCGCGCCGGGATCCCGATTCGAGCATCGAGAAGCTGTTGGATCTTGGCTTTGTCGGCGAGCCGACCGAGATCAATTCCGGTATGCTCGCCCGACTGGAGCAAGGCGGCATGATCCCGGTGATCGCCCCGATCGGCGCCGGACCGGGAGGCGAGACCTTCAACATCAACGCCGACACCGTAGCCGGCGCCATAGCGGCGGCAACGCAGGCGACACGGCTGCTCCTTTTGACCGATGTGGTCGGCGTGCTCGACAAGGAGGGCGCCTTGATCACAGAGCTGACCGTGAGCCGCGCGCGCGAGCTGATCGCCGACCGCACCATCTCGGGCGGCATGATCCCGAAGATGGAAACCTGCATCGCCGCCATCGAGGGCGGACTGGAGGCGGCGGTCATCCTCGACGGGCGCGTTCCGCACGGGCTCTTGCTTGAGATCTTCACCAATCGCGGCGTCGGCACGCTGATTCGGCTGGACTGAACCGGAAAACATGCCGCCTCTCGACCATATCGAAACCTGGATCTTCGATCTCGACAATACGCTTTACCCGGCCTCCTGCCGGCTGTTCGACCAGGTCGACCGGCGAATGGGGACCTTCATCTGCGAGTTCCTGAAGCTCGAGCCCGCCCAAGCCCGCGACTTGCAAAAGCGCTATCTGAAGGAATTCGGCACCACCATGCGTGGGCTGATGGTCAATCATGGGTGCCCGCCGGAGCGCTTTCTGGAAGCGGTGCATGCCATCGACTACTCGCCTGTCCAGCCCGACGGCCGGCTTGAAGCGGCTCTCGAGCGGCTGCCCGGCCGCAAGCTCATCTTCACCAACGGCTCGATCGCGCATGCCGAGCGGGTGATGGACCGGCTCGGCGTCAACCGGCATTTCTCTGGCATCTTCGACATTGTCGCCGCCGGCTACTGGCCAAAGCCCGAGATCGCCGCCTATGAGGGGCTGATCCGCGCCCATGCCTTCGAGCCCAGACGCGCGGCGTTGATCGAGGACTTGCCGCGCAACCTGGTCCCGGCCGCAGCGCTCGGCATGACCACCGTTCTCGTCAGGACCGACAGCGAGTGGGCGCAGGAAGCAGCCGAAGGCGACCACATCCATCACGTCACCGACGATCTTTCGGCCTGGCTCGCGGAAGCGGCCGACAGCATTGTTCCGGCGCCGGCCGCCGATTGACAGCGCGCGCCGGCGGCCCTCATTGTCCCAGCCATTATCTGGCAGAGGCCAAGCCATGATCGATTCTTCGTTGATCACGACGATCGAAGCCGCTTGGGAGGATCGGTCGACGCTGACGCCTGCGGCCAAGGGCCCCGTCCGCGAGGCCGTCGAAACGGCGATTGACCTGCTCGATCGCGGCGAGCTGCGCGTGGCGGAAAAACGCGGGGGCGAGTGGATCGCCAATGAATGGCTGAAGAAGGCGGTGGCGCTGTCTTTCCGCCTCGGCGAGACCCGGCTGATTCCGGGCGGGCCCACCGATCCCGAGACGGGACCGGCCGGCTGGTTCGACAAGGTTCCCTCGAAGTTCTCCGGGTGGGGTGAAAACCGGTTCCAAGCCGCCGGATTTCGCGTGGTCCCGGGGGCCATCGTTCGCCGCTCGGCCTATATCGCGCCCGAGGTCATCTTGATGCCCTGCTTCGTCAATGTCGGGGCGCGGATCGAGACCGGGACGATGATCGACACCTGGGCGACGGTCGGCTCATGCGCGCAAGTCGGCCGGAACTGCCACATCTCGGGAGGGGCGGGCATCGGCGGTGTCCTGGAGCCGCTTCAGGCGACGCCGGTAGTGATCGAGGACAATTGCTTCATCGGCGCGCGCGCCGAGGTCGCGGAGGGGGTGATCGTCTCTGAGGGCTCGGTTCTGGCCATGGGCGTCTATCTCGGCGCATCGACGCGTATCATCGACCGTGCGACCGGCGAAATCTTCACGGGCCACGTGCCGCCCTATTCGGTCATTGTTTCCGGGACGATGCCGGGCAAGCCTCTGCCGGACGGGACTCCCGGGCCAGGGCTTTACTGCGCGGTCATCGTCAAACGGGTGGATGCAAGGACGCGCGCCAAAACCGCAATCAACGAGCTGCTGCGCGCATGACCGAGGCTTTCGCGATCGATCCGGTCGCGCTTGCGCGGGATCTCATCCGCTGCCGCAGCGTCACGCCGGAAGATGACGGCGCCTTGGCGGTGCTCGAAGCGTCGTTGAAGCGGCTCGGATTCGCCTGCCACCGGCTGGCTTTCGCAGAACCGGAAACCGCCGAGGTCCAGAACTTGCTCGCAGTGATCGGCGAGGCCGGTCCGCATTTCTGCTTCGCCGGACACAGCGATGTGGTGCCGCCGGGCGACCTCGCCGGCTGGACGGTCGATCCCTACGGGGCGGAGATGATCGAGGGCTGGCTCCATGGGCGCGGCGCCAACGATATGAAGGGAGCGCTCGCAGCCATGGCGGCGGCGACGGCGCGACACCTGACGGCGCGCGGCGGCAGGCCCGCGGGCCGCATCAGCCTGCTCATCACCGGCGATGAGGAAGGACCGGCGGTCAACGGCACGCGCAAGGTGCTGGAGTGGATGGCGGCGCGCGGGCTGAAGCCGGATGCGGCCTTGGTCGGCGAGCCCACCAATCCACGCCACATGGGCGAGATGGTGAAGATCGGGCGGCGCGGCAGCATCAGCGGACGGCTGACACTTCACGGTGTGCAAGGCCACGTCGCCTATCCGCAGTTCGCCGACAATCCGCTTCATCCCATGGTGCGGGCGCTTGCCGCGCTGATCTCCGAGCCCCTGGACGAGGGCACGGCGCATTTCCAGCCCTCGAACCTGCAAATCACCTCGATCGACACCGGCAACGAGGCACCGAACGTCACCCCCGCCGAGGCCCGCGCCGCGTTCAACATCCGCTTCAATGACCTGCACACGGCGGCCAGTCTCGAACGATGGTTGCATGAGCGACTGCAGCGTGCCGGCGCGCGCTATACGCTCGAGCTGAGCGTGAGCGGCGAGGCGTTCGTCACGCAACCAGGGCCCTTCACCGATCTAGTCTGCGATGCCGTGCGCAGCGTCACCGGGCGTGATCCCGAGCTCAGCACCAGCGGCGGCACTTCCGATGCGCGCTTCATCAAGGATTACGCCAAAGTCGCGGAGTTCGGGCTGGTCGGCGAGACCATGCACAAGGTGGACGAACGGGCAAGCCTCGCGGATATCGAGTCACTGACGGAGATCTATCGCCGGATCCTCGATGCCTGGTTCGAGGCGCCGTGCTGACGCTGCGCGAGGCAAGCTTTGCGTTGTTCGGCGCCTGGCGGCTGGCGCATCTCGACGCGCAAGGCGCGGCCTATTTCGATCGGACGCCGGAGGGAGCGCTTCGCTCCTTTTGGGCGGCGGCGCTCCTGTTGCCCGCCTATGCGGTGCTGACCCTGCTTCACCTTGCAGACCATCCGCCCGCCCTTGACTGGCCCTCGCTCGTCCTCATCCATGGCATCGGCTATGTGGTCGGCTGGACCGCCTTTCCCGTTGCGATGATCTGGATCGTGCGGTTGATGGATCACGAGCAGGAGTATTTCGGCTATCTCGCGATGTACAACTGGTCGCAGGTGCTCGTCGTCCTGGTTGCCCTGCCGATGGCAGCGCTTCGGTCCGGCCCCCTCTTGCCGGAGCCTCTCCTTTCGGCTCTTGGACTGGCCGTGGATGTCGCCATCATGATCTATCTCTGGTTCATCGCGCGCGCCGGGCTCGGCGTCGGCCCATTTGCGGCGATCGGTGTGGTGGTGACCGATCTCACGATCTCGATCCTGATCTGGGCCGTTACCGACTGGCTCTCCGGTGTGCAGCCGGTGCGGCCCTCTTGAGGCCTGCCAGCCGACGTTGTGATCAGCGACGCGACGGCAAGGCGTTGCGGCCTTCCGTGGGAAGGCGCTTGAAGATCAGCCGCGCCTTTAGTCCGGGCTGGTTGTCCTCAAGCCTGAGCTCGGCTCCGTGCAGCCGCGCGACTGCCGCAACGAGACTGAGGCCCAGGCCGCTTCCAGGCGTTCCACGGCTCTGATCGAGACGAACGAAGGGTTCGATCGCGCGCGCTCTCTGCTCCTCGGGGATACCAGGACCTTGATCGGCAACGCCGATCTCCGGACCCTCGGGCCCGCGCCGGGTCCAGATGCGGACGACCCCGTCCGCGGGCGCATATTTCAGAGCATTGTCGATCAGATTGGCGAAGGCTTGAAACAAGAGCTGCCGATTACCCGGAACCTTGGCGCCCGGCTCCGTCACAGCCTCCAACCTGATCCCGCGTTCTTCGGCGAGCGGCTCATAGAGATCGCTCGCATCCTCGATCAGAGCCGTCAGATCGAGCTCGGTCAGCTCGGCGGCGCTACGTCCCGACTGCACTTCGGCGATCGAAAGCAGCGCGTTGAAGGTGGCGATCAGCTCATCGGCGGCCTCGATCGCTTGCTCGATAGCCGCACCTTTCTCCTCTGGCGGAGCGTCGGCGCGCAGCGCCATCTCCAACCGCCCGCGCAGCCGCGTCAACGGACTCTTCAGATCATGGGCAATATTGACGGTGACGCCACGGATCGAGGCAACCAGTTGCTCGATTTCCTCCAGCATCCGGTTCAAGGTCTCGGCCAGGCGGTCGAATTCATCGCCGGATCCGGTCAGGCTGACACGGCTGGAGACCGCGCCGCTGCGGATTTCCTCGGCCACACGGGCGAGCGCATCGATGCGGCTCAGCATTCTTCGGCCGAGCAAGAGCCCGCCGCCGATGCCAAGCGCCACGATCGCCGCCATCGACCAGGCCAGCGCCTCGATCATCAACCGCCGCAGGCTCTGACGCTCACGATTGTCTCGACCGACCAGGAGCAAGAAGCCTTGCGGCAGCGTGAAGCTGCGCGCACGCGCCTGGCTTCGTTCGGTCTCGCCGGTCTGCCAGCGGCGCTCGATTGAGAAGAGCAGCCACTCTTCGTCGCGCCGCACCTGCTCGGGCCAGCCGGTCATGTTGCCGGCCAGCGTGCGTCCATCGGGTGTTGCGAGCAGATACAGCATGTCGCCGAGCCGCGGGCGCTGGGCGCGTTCGACGATCGCCTGGGTGAGCCCGCCTAGTCCTGCGGCGCGGTAGCGCTCGTGCAAGGCCTGGATTTCCGCCTCGATGGCCTGGCTGGTCTGACGCTCGAGCGCACGGTCGGCGGTCCAGTAGACGATCCCGAGTAAGACCAGTACCGAGGCGCCGAACAGCAGCGCGTAGAAGAGCGCGAGGCGAAATGTCGAGGTCGCGAGAAACCCGCCTCTACGCACGCATCACATACCCGGCGCCGCGCACCGTGTGCAGGAGCGGCGGCTCGAACCCCTTGTCGATCTTTTGCCTGAGCCGGCTGATATGCACGTCAATGACGTTTGTCTGCGGGTCGAAATGATAGTCCCACACACCCTCGAGCAGCATGGTGCGCGTAACCACCTGGCCGGCATGACGCATGAGAAATTCGAGTAGGCGAAACTCGCGCGGCTTCAACTCGATGTTACGGCCCGACCTGCGCACCTCGCGGCGGAGCAGGTCCATCTCGAGATCGCCCAGGGAAAGTCGCGTCACCTCTCGCGGCGGAGCGGATTTGCGCCGCAGCAGTGCTTCGACGCGAGCCAGGAGCTCGGCAAAGGCGAAGGGCTTGGTAAGATAATCGTCGCCTCCGGCGCGCAATCCCTTGACGCGGTCATCCACCTGGCCCAGCGCCGAAAGGATCAGTGCCGGCGTTTCGACGCCGGCCGCGCGCAGGGCCGCCGCTACCGAAAGCCCGTCGAGGCTGGGCAGCATGCGGTCGAGGATGATCAGATCAAAGCCGCCTTCGATCGCGCGAAACAGCCCCTCGCGGCCATCGGCCACCTGCTCGACGAGATATCCGCACTCGCTCAGCGACCGCTTCACATAGGCGGCGGTAGTGGCGTCGTCTTCGATCAAGAGGATGCGCATGACTGGCGGCCCGAGAATGCCGGGCGACTATGACACGCGGGCGGCCCGGCGCCCAAGTGCGCGCCGCGCCACCCGCGTGTCGCCGGCCTAGACTCGGCCGACGTCGAGACCGACGAAGAGCTGGCTGCCTTCGCGATTGACCAGCAACAGGAGCGCGCCCTTCTTGTCGTCCTTGGCCGCCTTGGCGAGCTTCTCGACCTCCTCCGGAGAACCGACCTGCTCTTGATTGACCGAGACGATCACGTCGCCTTCGCGCAGTCCCTGCTCTGCCGCGATGCCGCTCGGTTCAATGCCGGTCACCACCACGCCCTTCGCCTCCTCATCGATCTGATAGTGCTGGCGCATCTCGGCGGTCAGCGGCGCCAGTGTCGCGCCAAGCGTCTCGGAAAGGGAGGCTGCACCAGGCTCGACGTCGCTGGAGCCCTCGCCAAGCGCGAGCTGTCTTGCGCGCTGATCCTGGCGCGCGATGGTTACGCTTTGGGCCACCTCGCCTCCCTCGCGCCAGATCCGCAGCTCGACCTTCTTGTCGGCGGGCGTTTCGGCGACGATCCGCGGCAGGTCGCGCATCTCCTCAACCTCCCGGTCGCCGAAGCCGAGGATGACGTCTCCCTGCTTCAGGCCGGCCCGCTCAGCGGGGCTGTCGGGGATGACATCGGAGACGAGCGCGCCCTTGGGCGCATCCAGCCCCAACGCCGAGGCCAGAGCCGGCGTCACCGCCTGCACTTGCACCCCGAGCCAACCGCGCTCGACCTGTCCCTTCTCGCGAAGCTGCTCGATGATCGGCTTGGCAAGGTTCGAGGGAATCGCAAAGCCGATTCCGACGCTGCCGCCGTTCGGGCTGGCGATGGCGGTGTTGACGCCGATCACCCGGCCATCGAGGTCGAAGGTGGGTCCGCCGGAGTTTCCCTGGTTGATGGAAGCGTCCACTTGCAGGAAATCATCGAACGGTCCGGCGTGGATGTCGCGGCTGCGGGCCGAGACGATCCCAGCGGTCACCGACCCGCCGAGACCGAACGGATTGCCGACCGCCATAACCCAGTCGCCGACCTTGAGGGCGTCCGAATCGCCCCATTCGACCGTAGGCAGACTATCCTTCGCGTCGATCTTGAGGAGGGCCAGATCGGTCTGCGGATCGGCACCCAAGAGCTTGGCGTCAAACTGCTTGCCATCCGACAAGGTCACCTTGATCCCGCTCGCCTCGTCGATCACATGGTTGTTGGTGACGACATAACCCTCCGGATCGATGATGAAACCAGAGCCGAGGCCCATGACCTGGTGCGGCCGCTGGCCGGGCTCGCCGAACTGCCGGAAGAATTTCTCGAAGGGGGAACCTTCGGGAATGTCGAATGGCAGCCGTGGCAGAGGGTCGTCGCTGTTTTGTTGAACGGAAGAGATGTTGACGACCGCCGGCGTCACTTTCTCGGCCAGCGATGCGAAGCTTTCGGGAGCCGGCGCGGCGAATGCCGGGCTCGCCGCGAAGAGCGCCAGGGCTATTGCCGCCGCCGGCACCGTCCGCGAAGTGGAGATCAGGCTCATCCCGTGTTCTCCTTGTCTGGTTCAGATGCGGCGAATCGAGGCTGGTGTTGAGAACTAGCCATCCGTGCTCGATCGCCCGATCCTTGTGATATGGGAACAGCCATCCTCACAGGACGGCTGTCCGAAGAATTAAATTCCGGTAAGGTGGCGCTTCGTCGGCAAGATCGGTTCAGCGGCGGGTCTGGCGGGAGGCGCCGCCGGCGCGAACGGCAAGGATAGTGGAATGGCGTTCATTCGCTCAGCCGGGAGGTTGCGCCCAAGGGCGGTCGCCGCGCTTGTCGTGCTGGCGTTGGCGGTGCTGGCGATCCCTGCTCGAGCGGAGCTTGTGGATGGGCTGGGGGCCTATAAGCGCGGTGACTACGAGGCCGCGGCCGCCTTGCTCTACCCGCTGGCCGAGAAAGGCGATCCGCGGGCCCAGTATGTTCTCGGTCGGATGCGCTTCTACGGTCAGGTTTTCAAGCAGGATTCTGCCGCCGCCGCGCTATGGTACCGCCGCTCGGCAGAACAGGGCTATGCGCCCGCACAGCTCGCCTTCGCGCTCGCGTTGGAAGGGGGCTGGGGCGTTGCTCGCGAGCCCAAGCAGGCAGTGCAGTGGTACAAGCGGGCGGCGATGCAAGGCGTTCCGGACGCCATGTGGCGGCTGGCCTATCACTATCGGCGCGGGATCGGTACGCCCAGGGACCTGATCGAGGCCTGGGCGTGGTTCGACATTCTTGCCGCGGGCGGGGATGACCGGGCGATCGCCGAGAGGGACTGGCTGGCGCTGGTGGGCCTGGATGAACGCGATCTCGAGCAGGCGAAGTCGCGTTCACAGGCTCTCGGCCGGGAAATGGAGGCGGCGGTTCTGGTCCGGCCGAATCGTTCCGGATCACTCTCGTCCCAACCGGCGTTTCGCCCTGCGCCTTAAGCATCGGCGGACCGGTTGAATGGCCGAGGTGCCCGGGCTAGTGTCACCGGCCCGCGCCGGCGATCGCGGCCGGAGACCGGAGGGGTGGCCGAGCGGCTGAAGGCACACGCTTGGAAAGCGTGCATACGGCTACAACCGTATCGCGGGTTCGAATCCCGCCCCCTCCGCCAGCTCTTAAGCCATTGATATAGAAGGATTTTTTGCTCTAACGCGGAACCGGAATTGCGGCCTCCTTTCCGCCCTTTAGGGCGTCGGTCCCAAGTGGAAGCGGTTACCTGAGACCGGGCGGATGCGAGGAACGAGCCGCTGCTGGCGCGAAAGTCTCCTACGGCAGTGTC
>DASPGI010000194.1:0-9667 GCA_035620695.1 Alphaproteobacteria bacterium | reverse complement strand
CAGCATCAGAAGGTTGTCGCTATAGGTGCTGTGAATGCCCCATTTCTGATGCGGGGTGATGAAGTTCAGCACCAACTCGGCATTGCCGTTCGGCGCACGCCCCTGCACCGGCTTGACCGTGCGCGTGTCGATCGGCGGCTTGTAGACGCAAAGCTGCTCGCCGAAGGCGGCCATCCAGAGATGGTCCTGGAAGAGCTGCTGCCGGCCGCTCAAGGTTCGCCACGGGATCAGCTCATGCACGTTGGTGTAGCCGGCCGTGTAGCTGACCTTCTCGCTTTCCAGCCCCGACCAGATCGGCGAGGAGATGATTTTGCGCGGCTGAGCGACGACATCGCGGAATCGGATCTTGTCGTCCTCGCGCGGCAGGGCCAGATGCGCATGCTCACGACCCGTGGCCTTGCTCAAGGCCTCCCAGGCCTTGACCGCGACATGGCCGTTGGTTTCCGGCGCCAGGGTCAAGATCACCTCGGCCGCATCGATCTCACTCTCGATCCGCGGCAACCCCTTGGTCGGCCCTTCGGCCTCGACCGTTCCATTCAACCCTTTCAGGAGCTCGACTTCCTCGCCGGTCTTCCAGCTCATCCCCTTGCCGGAATTGCCGAGGCTGTCCATAAGCGGACCCAGCGCGGTAAATCGTTTGTAGAGATTGGGATAGTCGCGCTCGACGATCACGATGCCGGGCATGGTCTTGCCAGGCAGAGGCGGGCACTCGCCTTTCTTCCAATCCTTGACGGCGAGCGCCTGGCCAAGCTCCGCGGGGCTGTCATGCTGCAGGGGGACCAGCACCACGTCTTTCTCGACCCCGAGGTGGCCCGGGACGATCTCGGAGAATTTGCGGGCAATGCCCTTGAAGATCTCCCAGTCGCTGCGGCTCTCCCAGATCGGATCCACCGCCTTGGTCAGCGGGTGGATGAAGGGATGCATGTCGGAGGTGTTGAGATCGTCCTTCTCGTACCAGGTCGCCGTCGGCAGCACGATGTCCGAATACATGCAGGTGGTGGACATGCGGAAATCGATGGTGACGAGGAGGTCGAGCTTGCCTTCCGGCGCTTCGTCCCTCCATACGAGCTCAGTGGGCCGGCGTTCGGTTTCGGCGCTCATCACTGCGTTATGCGCGCCCAACAGATGCTTCAGGAAATACTCGTGGCCTTTGCCGGAGGAGCCGAGCAGGTTCGAGCGCCACACGAACAGATTGCGCGGGAAATTGGCCGGGTCGTCCGGATCCTCCGCGGCCATGCGCAGCGCTCCGGAGGCGAGAGAGCGAACGACATGCTCCTTAGGATCGAGGCCGGCCGCCGCAGCCTCGCGCGCGAGCCCAAGCGGATTGCGGCCGAGCTGCGGGGCGCTCGGAAGCCAGCCCATGCGTTCGGCCTTGACATTGTAGTCGATCAAAAGACCGGGCCAGGCGGCGCGGTCGGCCAGGGGCGAGAGGATTTCCTCCACCCCAAGCTGCTCGTAGCGCCACTGGTCGGTATGCGCATACCAGAAGGAGGTCGAATTCATCTGACGCGGCGGGCGGCCCCAATCCAATGCGAAGGCAAGCGGCAGCCAACCGCTTTGCGGGCGCAGCTTCTCCTGGCCGACATAATGCGACCAGCCACCGCCCGACTGACCCACGCACCCGCACATCACCAGAAGATTGATGATGCCGCGATAGATCATGTCCATGTGGTACCAGTGGTTCAGCGCGGCACCGACGATGATCATGCTGCGGCCCTCCGTCTTGGCCGCGTTGTCGGCGAATTCGCGGGCGACGGTGATCACCTTGTCGCGCGAGACGCCGGTTATCCGTTCCTGCCAGGCGGGCGTGTAAGGGACGTCCTCGTCGAAGGATGCGGCGACGTTGCCTCCGCCGAGCCCGCGATCAATGCCATAGTTCGCCATGAACAGGTCGAAGACGCTTGCCACCATCGCTTCGCCTTCCGCGAGCCGCAACCGACGGACCGGGAGGTTACGCGTCAGCACCTCGGGATGGTCGCTCCCGGCGAAATACTCATGCATGCGCGCGCCGAAATACGGGAAGGCGACGGGCACGGCTTCGTCGCGGCGGTCGATCAGGCTGAGCGCAAGCTTGATTTCCTGCCCTGCCGCATCCCTCTCCTCGAGGTTCCACTTGCCCTGCTCGCCCCATCGAAAGCCGATCGAGCCTTGCGGCACGACGACGTTCCCGGTGGACGCGTCGATCGCCACGGTCTTCCAATCGGGATTGTTGGCTTGCCCGAGCGCGCCGACGAAGTCCGAGGCGCGGAGCAGCCGGTCCGGCACGTAATGCGCACCTTCTTTCCTCAAGCGCACCAGGAACGGCATGTCGGTGTATTTGCGGCAATAGTTCTCGAAATAGGGCGAGCGGCCGGCAAGGTGGAATTCCTTCAGGATCACATGGCCCATGGCCAGCGCCAGCGCCGCGTCGGTGCCCTGCTTCGGGTTCAGCCAGAGATCGGCGAATTTCACCGCCTCGCTGTAGTCGGGGCAGACCACGACGCTCTTGGCGCCGCGATAACGGACCTCGGTATAGAAGTGGGCGTCGGGCGTGCGCGTCTGCGGCACGTTCGATCCCCACAGCATGAGGAAGGTGGAGTTGAACCAATCGGCCGATTCCGGCACGTCGGTCTGCTCGCCCCAAGTCTGCGGCGAGGACGGAGGCAGATCGCAGTACCAGTCGTAAAAGCTGAGGCACACGCCGCCCAAGAGCGACAGATAGCGGGCGCCGGCGGCATAGGAGACCATCGACATCGCGGGGATCGGCGAGAAGCCGGCGACGCGGTCCGGACCGTATGCCTTGACCGTGTAGGCGTTGGCGGCGGCGATGATCTCGAGGACCTCGTCCCACTTGGCGCGGATCATGCCACCGCGCCCGCGGATCGCCTTGTAGGATTTCGCCTTGACCGGATCCTCGACGATCGAGGCCCAGGCCTCGACCGGGGCGAGGTTCTGCCGCGCGGCGCGCCACAGCTTCACCAGACGCGCGCGCACCAAGGGATATTTCAGCCGATTGGCGCTGTAGAGATACCAGCTGTAAGAGGCGCCGCGCTGGCAGCCGCGTGGCTCGTGATTGGGCAAGTCGGGGCGGGTGCGCGGATAATCGGTATGCTGCGTTTCCCAGGTGACGATGCCGCCCTTGACATAGATCTTCCAGGAGCAGGAGCCGGTGCAGTTCACGCCGTGGGTGGAGCGGACGATCTTGTCGTGGCTCCAGCGCGCCCGGTAGGCATTCTCCCAGGTGCGGTCTTCGCGGGTCACTACCCCGTGCCCGCCAGAGAAGGTGTCGACCTTCTGCTTGAAGAAGGTCAGGCGGTCGAGGAGATGGCTCATCGGGTCGGCTCCTTGGTATCGCGTCCGGCCTGAACATAGAAGAGCCGAGACCCGCAGCCTTTGACCCAGGTCAACGGGCTCGTAGAAATACGAAAAAAGACAGGCGGCCCGCAGGCCGCCCTCAGATCCGCCCTAGGGGATGGAGAGGCCTAGCAGCGGATTTCGGCCGCAGCCCGGGTATAGAAGAACCAGGTCGCGGCGATGCAGGTGAGATAGAAGGTGATGAAGACCATCAGCGCCGCCTCGGGTCCGCCCGTATAGGCGATCGAGGTGCCAAAACTCTTCGGGATGAAGAAGGCGCCGTAGGCTGCGATCGCCGAAGTGAAGCCGAGCACCGCCGCCGCCTCCTTGGAGGCTTCGGTCTGCGCCTTGGCCTTGCCGGCCTCGCCCTCGCCGGCCAGCGCCCGCGTCCGGCCGATCTGGAAGATCACCGGGATCATCTGGAAGGTTGAGGCGTTGCCCACGCCCGTGGCGGCAAACAGCAGCATGAAGAGGGCGAAGAAACCCCAGAAGGCGCCCGGCTGATCCTTGATGCCGAGGAAAAACAACACCCCGCCCGTCGCCGCCGCCATCACCACGAAAACCCAGAAGGTCACGCGCCCGCCCCCGAACCGGTCGGAGAGGCCGCCGGTCAGCGAGCGCGACATCGCGCCCACCAGCGGCCCGAGAAAGGCGAAGGCAAGCGGATCGACGCCAGGGAACTGGATCTTGGTCAAGAGCGGGAACCCGGCCGAGAAGCCGATGAAGGAGCCGAAGGTGCCGACATAGAGCCAGCTCATGATCCAGGTGTGCTTGCGCCGGAAGATGACCGACTGCTCCTTGAAGGAGGCCTTGGCGCTGGCGATGTCGTTCATCCCCAGCCAGGCCGCCGCCGTGCTGATGAGAATGAACGGCACCCAGATGAAGCCGGCATTCTGCAGCCACATCTCTTTGGTGACGTCGCCTTTGCTCCAGACCTGAGGCTCGCCGCCGAGCGCACCGAAAACGCCGGCGGTGATGACCAAAGGCACCACGAACTGCACCACTGAGACGCCAAGATTGCCGAGCCCGGCATTCAGCCCCAGCGCCAGGCCCTTTTGCGCTTTCGGGAAGAAGAAGCTGATATTGGCCATGCTCGAAGCGAAGTTGCCCCCGCCGAACCCGCATAGCAGCGCCAGCAGCAGGAAGATCCAGTATGGCGCGCCCGGATTCTGGATCGCCACGCCGATGCCAAGCGCCGGCAGAAGCAGCGAGGCGGTGCTGATCGTCGTCCATTTTCGTCCGCCGAAGATCGGCACCATGAAACTGTAGAAGAGCCGCAAGGTGGCGCCCGAAAGCCCCGGCAACGCCGCCAGCCAGAACAGCTGGCCGGTGTCGAAGGCGAAACCGATCGCGGGCAGGTTGACCACCACCACGCTCCATACCATCCAGACCGCGAAGGAGAGCAGCAACGCCGGTATCGAGATCCAAAGATTGCGCGTAGCGATTCGCCGTCCGCTTGCAACCCAGAACGCCTCCTCCTCGGGACGCCAGTCGGTCAGAACGTGGCCGGTCGGGGTGATGGTCCGAGTGCTCATCTGGTATCTCCCTGAATGGCGCAGGCTAGAGAGGTTGGCTCACGGCTGGACGCGGTAGGCCGGAGGCGCCGCCGGACCCGGGCCAGGAGGAAGTGACCCCCTCCGCCAGCTCCGGCACCACATCCGCCCGGGCCAGCTCCGGATATTTCCGGCGCTCCATGCGTACGATCGCGGCATGCATCCAGATCAGCGCCACGGAAACGATCGCGAAGAGCAGCATGAAGCAGCTCGTCCAGACTTGGGCCAAGTCGTTCATGACGCCGAAGGCGATCGGCAGCACGAAGCCGCCGAGCCCACCGATCAGCCCGACCACGCCCCCGACCGAGCCGACCGCGTCCGGGTAGTAGATCGGGATGTGTTTGTAGACAGCCGCCTTGCCCAGCGACATGAAGAAGCCGAGCACGAAGGCGATCACGGTGAAGGTCACGACATTGATGCCGAAGGAGAAGGAAATCGGGCCGCTGATTCCATGCACGACATAGTCGGTCGCCGGATAGGAAAGGATGAAGGTGCAGGTGACCGAGACGATGAAGGTCCAGTACATGATCCGGCGTGCGCCGAGCTTGTCGGAAAGCCAGCCGCCGACCGCCCGAAAGACCGAGGCCGGGATCGAATAGGCTGCGCCCAGCATCCCGGCCGTCTTGATGTCCAGCCCGTAGGCGCCGACATAGTAGCGTGGCAACCAGAGGGCGAGTGCCACGAAAGCGCCAAAGACGAAGAAGTAATAGAGCGAGAAACGCCAAACCTGCAGATTCTTCAGCGGCTCAAGCATGCTGGCGGTGGATTGGGGCTTCTGTCCCGTGCGCCGCCGCTCGACCAGCACCGGATCGTCCTTGGTGGTGAACCAGAACACCGCCGCCATGACCAGAAGTGCGATGGCCCACACGCTCGCCACCGTCTGCCAGCCATAGGCGACCATGACGAAGGGCGCGATGAATTTGGTGACCGCCGCGCCCACATTGCCCATGCCGAATATGCCAAGCGCCGTGCCCTGCTTTTCCTTGGGGTACCAGCGCGCGACATAGGCGATCCCGACTGCAAAACTCCCGCCCGCGAGCCCGACGCCAAGCGCCGCCAGAAGGAACATCGGATAGGTCTCGGCCTGGGTCAGAAGGAGCGTGGCGATGGCCGAGGCGACCATCACCGCCACATAGACGATCCGCCCGCCATACTGATCGGTCCAGATGCCGAGGAAGAGCCGGGTCAACGATCCGGTCAGGATCGGCGTTCCGACCAGCAGGCCGAATTGGGTGTCGTTGAGACCGAGATCGGCTTTGATCTGCACGCCGATGATGGCGAAGATCGTCCATACCGCAAAGCAAACGGTGAACGCCACCGTGCTCAAAGTGAGCGCCCGGGCCTGGTCGGCGCGGGTGACCGCGGAGAGGGCGTGCTGCATCGTCGATCCCCTGCTAGGCTTCTCACTGTCGCGCCTTCCGCCCGCAAGCGCGAAAGGCACCGAGGGCGCACAGATAGCGTTCCGTGCCATTGGGCGCTTTGACCCAGGTCAAGCTCCACGGACGGCGCACAAAAGACGGGGAGGCGTCGTGGCTGAGCTGAGCGCGAACGACATGGCGCTGCTGCGCGGCGCGGCGCTGTTCCAGCGTCTTTCCCAATCCACGCTTGCGACCATGCTGGCCGGTTCAAGCCCGCGCAAGGTGGCGCGCGGCGCCACTTTGTTCCTTCAGGACGAGCCCGCCGACCGGTTCTACCTGGTGCTGGAGGGCTGGGTGAAGCTCTACCGGATGACACCGGGCGGAGTGGAATCGGTGATCAATGTGGTCGCCCCGGGCGAGACCTTCGCCGAGGCAGCGATGTTCGCCAGCGCGAAATTCCCGGTGACGGCCGAGGCAGCGACCGACTGCCGTGTCATATCGATCACGCGCGGCGCCTTCACGCGCGCCCTCGCCAGGGATCCCGAGGCGGTCATGGCCATGCTGGCCTCGCTCTCGATGCGCCTGCGTTTCCATGTTCACCAGATCGAGCAGCTTCAGGTGCAATCGACGGGGCAGCGCGTCGGCGATTTCCTGCTGCGTTTCTGCCCCTCTGGGCCCGGCAATGCGATCTTCGATCTGCCCTTCGACAAATCGCTGATCGCGCGGCGGCTTGGCATGAAGCCCGAGACCTTCTCGCGCGCGCTCGCCAAACTTCGCACGATTGGCGTCGACACTCACGGCCATACGGTCACGATCGAGGATCTCGACCGGCTCAGGGGCTATTGCGAGGAAGGTGGGGACGAGACGTCCTGACTCGATCCCTATCGGTTCAACTGAGTGCGACCGGCGGGCGTGATGCGCTCGACGGTCCAAGGCGGATCGAAGCTGAGCGAGATCACCACGGCACCATCCGGGCAAATCGGCTCGAGCGCCTCGCGCGCCATTTGCACGATCAGCGATCCGAGCGGACAACTCTCGTGTGTCAGGGTCATGCGCAAGGCCAGGCCCTCCCCCTCCTCGCGCAGCTCGTAGATCAGCCCGAGATCGACCAGGCCAAGCCCCGTTTCCGGGTCGATGACAGCGGCAAGCCGCCCCCAAGCCTCCTGCTCGCGTGGCGTCATGCGCTCTCCTTCGCAAGATCACCTGCACGGCCCCGTGGAGAAAGTATGCGCCCGCGCCGAAACACCAAAGCGGCGAATAGAAGGAAAGCCCCCGCTCCCGCCGCTCCGACGAGGGCGCCAATCGAGATCAGCGCCGCTCGTTCCAGACCCGCGCCAAGACCGACCAGCAGGAGCGCCACCAAATGAGCCATCACCTGAATCCAGAGAAGGCGCTCATCACCAAGCGCAGCGATGTGCGAGACGCGCCGTCCGTTCTTGGTGGCATGAAGCGTAGCCAGAAACGGCAGTATGCGCATGAGCATCCCAAGCACCGTGCTGAGCAGCCAGCCGCCGATCAGCGCCAGGCCAAAAAGGGGCGCGAGCCGGGCGGGAAGCGCGCCCGCTGCCAACATGCCGCCAAGGATCAGGCTAGTCGGCAACATCGCCCAGCCAAGTGCGATCATGGCGAACGAGGGTCCAAGTCGACGCCTCACGCGACGGCGCAGAGCAAGGAGCATTGCCAGCGCATGGACCAGCGCCGCGGCCAATCCGACAGTCGCTCCCGGCACCGCCAAGCCTGTACAGACGAGCGCAAGAGCGCCTAGCGCCAAGCCCAGTGCCGCCCATCCCAGCCGAGTAGAGGGATTGGGTGACAGCGCAAACATCGGCACCAGAACCTGTGACAAGCCGAGAATGAGAAGCCCGAGGAATCCGTAGCTGGCAACCGCCAGGTGGATCCCTGCGAGCGCGGCATGATCGGGCAGCCAGCCATGGACGAAATCGCCGAGCAGGGCCAGCCCGAGCACCACCAAGGCCAGAAGAGCCGCCAGCGAGGCCCAGACATGTACGGTCACGAGCCAGGATCCCCGCGCATGCAGGAGCAGCCGTCCGGCAATGGCTGCGAAAACCAGAAGCCCAGCGCTCACCGCCATCCCGCCCAGGCTCAGCGAAATTGTCCGACCGGAAGCCATCCCCCAGGACAGCAAGGGCACGCCGACCAGCAGCATCCAGAACACGACGCGCGGTGCGCATGGCGAGGGCAAATGCGTCTTGAGGGCAACCGGCAGAATTTGCAGCAGGGCTCCGATCGTCACCATGCAGAGGGCGCCAAGGGTCAGGAGGTGCAAGGCCGCCAAAGGCGGCCCCAGCCCACCGGCGAAGCCCGGGATCCATTCCGCCGTCGCCGCGACGGCAAGCCAGGCGAGAAGATGGAAGCCGAGACCGGCGGCGAAAAAACGCGCCGGGACTGAGACGGGCAGCAGACGATCCATGGCCCCTTCCGTCGATGGCAAGCTTCGGCTCACCTTCGCCGCGAAAGCGCGAGCCGTAGCTCGCCCGGCGTCTCGGCCAGAACTTGGCAATGCCACCCGCGCTCCTCCAGCTCCGGGTAAAGGAAGATCGGATCGCGTTCGTGATGCACCGTGAATGCATCCACTTCCCCGGAATCGATCAACGCCAGGATCTGGACCATCGGCTGGGGCGGCTCCAAGCCGCGCACGTCGAGATGCGTCCCGTCAGGTTCTACCCAGCGTTGGCCGCTGCGCATCAGCGCCGGAGACATCAGCGTGCCGGCGCGACGAAAGATGATGCGCCAATGACCTTCGGCAATGCGCTGACCTTGAGAGACAAAGCTCTTGCCGGCCAGCACCCGCCTCAGCGGCGCCGGATCGAAAGGCGCCTCTAGGACAAGGGCGCCGCCTTCCGGCACCCCCGCCGCCGCCTCCATGATCGCCGCAAAAGGTTCCTGCCCGCTGGCAAGCATGGGCCGCACATCCAGGCGGATCACGGCGGCATCTTCAGAAAGAACGACTTCCGGCGGAACGGCGGATCCATCCCGCGCGGCTGCTCTGTCGATCTTCTCTCCACGCAACGCCGCAATCAGGATGTCGAGTGGCAACTCGGCGATTGTTGCAAGCTCCCCAAGGCGAATCAGGCGGACCATGGGTCGCGCCTCCGCACCCTTGAGATGCGCCAGGCGTGGATCGAGCTCCCCCAGCCGGCAGAGCGCATCCGGATGCTCTTTCAGGATATCGGAGAGCCGGCTTTCGCCGTTCCAGGCTTCGATGGAGCACAACATGGCAGGCCCTTTCATGGGATGCACAAGGCTATCGCGCCGCGCCAAGCCGGAACTTGATCCCAATCAAGCAACCGTCGCCCGAGGGTATGCGGTCATGGATGGGTTCATCAATTGCCGAAATCTGTATAGAGTTTCCCGCCATCGGCGATGCCTATCTCCGGTCATGATGCGCGAGAGGCGCCAGAG
>DASPGI010000193.1:0-130426 GCA_035620695.1 Alphaproteobacteria bacterium | reverse complement strand
AGGGCTCGGGACGGTACTCGGGCCAGTCGTCGGCGCTTTCCTGGTGATCGGGCTGCAAAATTACCTGGCGCAGCTTGGCGCCTGGGTGCAGGTGGTTCAGGGGGCCATTTTCGTCGTCTGTGTCCTGACGTTCCGGCGCGGCATCGTCGGTGAACTGGGAGCGATCTTGAAACTGAAGCTGTGATCGCGACCACGGACCTGCGAGCTTGAAGAGTTCAAGACTACCTTCCGCGCACGAAGCAAGCTGGTCTTTCTGACCGCCTGTACTCACCGAACGACTCTCGTCGGATCAGTGGTCTATTTACTTCTTCGGTAATTCGGCAAGGTCGACTTCCGCGTAGGTGTGCTAGTCTCGCCAACCGATACGGCACAATTCCGGCGGGTACGCATGCCAACAGATTCAAACGAGCGAATCGCTGTGATCGGGCTGGGCTATGTAGGGTTGCCGCTTGCGCTCGCCTTCGCCCGGGTATTCCCGGGCACGGTTGGTTTCGATATCGATGCCGAGCGGATTGAGGAGTTGTCGCGCGGCATCGATCGTACCGGCGAGAGCGACGCCGAGGAGTTGCGCAGCACGCCCCTTATCCTCTCCGCCAATCCGGCGCGCATTACGGGTGCGACCTTCTTCGTTGTCACTGTTCCGACCCCCGTCGATGCAAACCGGCAACCCGATTTGGGCCCCGTGAAGGCGGCTTCGGAGACGGTCGGCCGTGCGCTCGCTCCCGGGGCGGTAGTGGTCCTTGAATCGACCGTCTATCCGGGCGTGACGGAGGAGGTTTGTGGCCCGATCCTGGAACGCATGTCCGGCCTGAAACGCGGGGGAGATTTCGCGCTCGGCTACTCACCCGAGCGAATTAACCCGGGCGACCGAGAGCACCGGCTGGAAACCATGGTCAAGGTGGTTGCGGGCGAGGATTCGAGTACTCTGGAGCGCGTTGCCCGCGTCTACGAAGCGATCGTGCCAGCCGGCGTTCACCGCGCCCCCTCGATCCGCGTCGCGGAAGCCGCGAAGGTGATCGAGAACACTCAGCGCGATCTCAATATCGCGCTGATGAACGAGCTGGCTTTGATCTTCGATCGGCTGGGGCTGCGCACCGCTGATGTGCTTGCGGCCGCGTCCACGAAATGGAACTTTCTGCGCTTCACTCCTGGCCTTGTCGGCGGGCATTGCATCGGAGTCGATCCATATTACCTCACCGCCAAGGCCGAGGCGGTCGGTTATCACCCGGAGGTCATCCTCGCCGGTCGGCGTATCAACGACGGGGTAGGCCGGTTCGTCGCCCACAAGCTTCTCAAGCTGCTGGCGGAATCGGGGCGGGGAATCGCCCGCGCCCGCGTCGGCCTGCTCGGCCTTACCTTCAAGGAAAACATTCCCGATCTGCGCAACAGCCGCGTGCCCGACATCGTCTCGGAGCTGGCCGAGTTCGGGCTGCGCCCCCTGGTTCATGACCCGCTCGCAAGCGGCGATGTCGCCCTGCGGGAGTATGGGATCGCGCTCGCCGATCTGAATGATTTCCATGATCTTGATGGATTGGTCTTGGCGGTGCCGCATCGGGAGTATCTGGGTCCACTCAGGGCAAAAATCCTTGGCGCCGTGGCGCAGAATGGCGTCTTCATCGATTTGAAATCGGCCGTCTGGCCGAACGATCTCCCCGGAGTGCGCTACTGGAGCCTGTGACGCTCAGGAAGAATGACACTTTTACGCTGGGTCAATGCCATGCTTAAGATCCTATCTATGGTCCTTTCGGCGCTCGCGCTGTTCCTAGCCGCGACGGCTCAGGCAGAGGAGAGAACGGTTCCGATTCGCGCCATTGACGCTGGCGGGGTCGGTCCGGAGATCGGCACTGTGAGGGCTGAGGATGGACCCGCCGGATTGAGCTTGACGGTCTTGCTATCCGGGCTGTCGCCAGGCCCGCACGGCTTTCATCTGCACGAAAATCCCGATTGCGGGCCGGCCGAGAAGGATGGGCAGATGACGGCCGGGCTTGCCGCGGGCGGTCATTACGATCCTCACAAGACCGGCAAGCATTTGGGTCCGACGGGAGAGGGCCATCTCGGGGACCTGCCGCTGATAGAAATCGGTGCGGACGGCATGGTCGCTTCCAAAGAGCCGTTAGTCGTGCCGCGCCTTAAGGTGGCCGATCTGAATGGCCATTCGCTGGTCATTCATGCCGGGGGCGACTCCTATTCCGACCAGCCCCAGCCGTTGGGAGGGGCGGGGGGACGGATTGCCTGCGGCACCGTGCGCTGACTCTCGCGGCCAGTGCCTCGCGCCGATCATGCTCGAACCGACTGCACCGCCAAGGCGGCGAGCACGTTTCGCGCGGCGCGCTCGCCAGAACGAACAGCGCCTTCCATGTAGTTGACCCAGACGTCGGAGCGTTCCGATCCGGCCCATTCGAGCCTGCCCACGCCGGCGCTAAGGCCCTGCTTGGCGTCCGTCAGCAGTCCAGGCGGGAGCGCGCTGACGCAACCACCGATCCACGGATTGTCTTGCCAATCAGTGATCGAGATCGCGGCCGGCCGATCGGCTCCCTCGCCATACACATCCCTTAGGAATTCCAGGCAGAAGTTCGCCCGATCGGCGACCTCGCGGCCAAGGGAATCCGGAAGCAGAAACCCGACGAGCTCGCCCCAGCTTTCATCCTTCGGTGAAATGTCGAAAGCCTCGACCCGCCGATCCAGGCACAGGAATTGGCTCCCGATTGTCCGGTCGCGCCAGAATGGCTTGGGATAGACCGCATTGAACTTCAGCCAACTCATGGTGGCCCAGTCGGCGATCATCTTCCGATGCTCGCGTGGGAGCGGCGGATTGAAAGCGACCCTTCTCAGACAGGCCGGCATGGCGGCAATGATCGCCCGTTGTGCGCGCCAGCTTTGTTGAGCGGTATGCACGGCAACGCCGTCGCCCATATACCCCTCGATGCGTATTACCGGGGCATTGAGCACCACCCGTGGCCCAAGCGCCTCGGCCAGCTTCAATGAAACCGACTGCGAGCCGCCGACGAACCGATAATCCTCGGCGGTATCGAGAAGGTCTCGAAAGGTCGCGGAACCGACGAACTGAAGCATCCAGAGCAGCGAGACGGCATGAGGATCGCCGCCCTGCATCTTGCGTATGCAGCCTTCGAACAGCGCCTTTCCCTCGGCTGTCCGGGTGTTGCGCTCGATCCAGTCACCGACGGTGGTCCGGTCCAGCTCGACGGCGTTGGGGGAACGCCACGGCGCCTCGGTGTTGATGGTATTGCTCAGCCTCTCGAAAGCCGCCAGTGCGCGCTGGAAATCCTCCTGCGCCGCCCCTGGTGCCTCGCCCTCGCGAGCATCGACCTGGGTCCATTGCCCCTTATCGCGATAGAATGTCTTTCCTTCCGGCTTCCCGCGTCGAATGCCTACCCCGATCTCCTTGGCCAGCGCCAGAAGATGTCGATGGGTGGGGCCGACCCAGGTTCCGCCCTGCTCGACGTATCCCGCAAGCTCGGCGGGTCGGTTTAGGGTTCGGCCCCCGACCCGATCCTGCGCCTCGAGCACGGCAAGCGACGTAACGCCGGCGCGATACAGTCGCCACGCGGCTGTCAGGCCGGCAAGTCCGGCTCCGATGAGGACGACATCGACATTGCGAGCCGTCTCACCGCACGGTGCTTCGGCGATCATCTTCGACCAGCTCGGATTGCCTAGTCGTGCTTGCGCTTGAGCGAGACGAAGATCTTGCGAACCGGGGAAAGGCTTTCCCAGGTTCCTTTGAAACGTTCAGGTACAAAGAAGGAGTCGCCAGGGCCGTAGGTACGGCTGCGCCCGCGATCATCGGTGATGCGGATTTCCCCCTCCATCACCCAAACGAATTCGTCTTCCTGCGTCAGGATGGCCCACGCACCGGAATCACTTTCCCAAACCCCGACGGTCAACTCTGCTCGTTTGTCGGTGTACTGAACCTTGGTGCGTTCCGTGACCTTGTTTCCCCTGAGGATCGAATTGGGATCGATCGGCACGGAGGGTTCCGCCAAAGGGGCATTCTCGAAATGCACGATGTCATCAATATTTCGCAGAGTCTGGCTCATGGCAGTCCTTCTAGTTAGGGGTGGGGGAGATAGTCGGCGCTACTGTCCGCGGGATGCGGCGCGGCGCCAGGGGGAGGGCGCTCTTTCACCATACCGTTCGACGCGAAGATCGGTCTGCCGTTTGTGGCCTGCGAAATTCTCGAGCGCGCACAGACGGCTTCCATACTGGCCGATGAGGGCGCTCGATCTTGCGTCGGTGATCTGCTGAAAGGTGCAAGTCTTGAGGAACTTCCCGACCCAAAGGCCGCCTGTATATCGCGCCGCGCCCCTGGTCGGCAGGATGTGATTGGTTCCGATGACCTTGTCGCCAAAGGCGACATTGGTCATCGGACCGAGAAACAAGGCGCCATAGTTGCGGAGATTTGCGAGATAGTAATCGGTGTTTCTGGTTAGCGCCTGAACATGCTCGCTTGCGATGCGGTCGGCGACGTGAACGGCCTCGGCGTCGTCCTTGACGACAATAACCTCGCCATGATCGCGCCAGGCCACGCCGGCGATCGCGGCGGTCTCAAGGGAGGCGAGCTGACGCTCGACCTCCCCGATTGTCTCCATCCCCAATCGACGCGACAGTGTGATGAGTATGCAGGGTGAGTCGGGACCGTGCTCGGCCTGGCCCAAGAGATCGACCGCGATCATCTCCGCATCGGCGCTATCGTCGGCGATGATCAGCGTTTCCGTCGGTCCGGCAAGAAGGTCGATTCCCACCTCGCCGAATAGCTGACGCTTGGCCTCGGCCACGAAGGCATTGCCCGGGCCGACCAGCATATCGACCCGGGCCAGCTCCTTGGTTCCATAGGCCGCCGCCGCCAGCGCCTGCACACCGCCGACAAGGTGTATTTCATCGGCGCCGGCCATGGCGATCGCCGCAATCGTTGCGGGATTGGGCTTGCCTCCCATGGGGGGCGTGAGGGCTATCACGCGCGATACGCCGGCGACCCGCGCCGTAATAATGCCCATATGGGCCGAGGCGAGGAGCGGATAACGGCCGCCGGGCACGTAGCAGGCGACACTCTCGACCGGTATGTGTCTGTGTCCGAGCACGACGCCCGGATGCGGCTCTACTCGGACGTCGCGAAGCGACGCCTTCTGGGCTTCTGCGAACGTCCTCACCTGCGCTTGCGCAAAAGCGATGTCTGCTTTGGCTTGCGGGTCGACCGATGCGACGATCCCCTCGATATCACTGGGATCCAACCTGAAAGTAGCCGGAGCCCAGTGATCGAACTGCTGCGAGTACTCCCTGACCGCGTCCAGCCCACGCGCTCGGACATCGGCCAGGATCCGGGCGACCAGCGCCGACACCTCTTGTGCTTGCGCGAGCGTGACGGTCTTCGCCTTCTTCAGATACTCCATCGACGCGGTCCTAAGGATTCAACCCGTCGACAAGGCAATCGACGAGTCCTTGGGCGATCGCGCCATCGGCGTCGAGCGCGGGATTGAAGATCGTCACGTTCAGCCCGACGAGACGTCCGGTCTCGCGGGCACGGCGAAGGACCTTCGATGCCTCCTTGAAGGTGAAGCCATCCGGCATCCTGTAATCGACAGCGGGCATCACCACGTCGTCGAGAACGTCGACATCGAAGTGGATGAAAAAGCCTTTGAGCTCCTTCTTTGTGACGATTGCCAACGCCTGCCTCAGCGCTTCGTCCCAGCCGATTCGCCGGATATCGTCCAACGAGAAGACGTGGATTGCGCTCTTTCGAACATCCTGAGATCCGGCTTGCTTTGCGAGCTTCTCATCACGGAAACCGAAAAGTACTGTATCTTCCGGCCGAACCAAGGGCTTCAGCCCTTCAATATCGGCCAAGAAATCGTCGTTGTTCTGCGCGCCGGTCACGATCGCCAGGTCCATGTCGGCCGCCTCGCCGGTTGGCGATTCGTGCGAGCCGTAATAGTCCGCATGCCCATCGATGAAGAGAAGCCCATACCGGCCACGGCGCTTGAGCTCGAGCATGTCGCCGATGAGAATCGAACAATCCCCGCCGAGAACGATGGGAACCGATCCTCGGTCCCACTCCTTTCCAACGGCATCGGCGAGCTTCAAGGAGAACTCGCGTATGCCCTCGGGGTTGAGATAGCCGGTCTTCTCGTCGCGCCGCGGGTTGTAAGGAGCGGGCCGTAGAGAGGTGCCATCGCGAGCGCTAAGCTTTTCGATCAGGCCGTATTTCTTCAGGGAATCGGGTAGCCGTTCCACCCCCGTAGGCGAAAGACCTAGGCATGACGGCGCGTTGATGACGACATAGTCCGGTTTCATGGCAGGAGATCCTTCATCTTGTACCAGAGGGCGCCCAAGACGGCGATCGGTTGCCTCAGCAGTGGGCCGCCGGGGAAGGGGCGATGCGGAATACGGGCAAAGACCTCGAAGCGCGAGGCCGTACCGGCGACCGCCTCGGCGATTACGCGGCCCGCGATGCCTGTAAGCGTCAGGCCGTTGCCGGAGAACCCATGGGCGTAAAAGATGTTCGACGCCAGCCTACCGAGGCTGGGCAGGCGGTTCATCGTCATGTCGACGTAACCGCCCCAGCAATAGTCGATACGGAGATCTTTCGATCTCGGCAGCCACTTCTCCATGGCGGTGTGCATACGTGCGGCGACATTTCCCCTGGCTAGTCCGGACCAATCGAGACCGCCGCCAAACAAGATTCGATGGTCGTGCGAGCGACGGTAGTAGTTGACCACGTACATGATGTCCGACACGGCGATGTCTCCCGGGACAATCGTGGCCGCGCGCGCAGGATCCATGGGCTCTGTCGCGATGATGTAAGTGGAAACCGCGGCAATCTGAGGATTGATGATCCGGGCAACACCGGAAGAGATCGGTCCCAAGAGCGCGTTGCCGGCGAGCACCGCGAAATCCGCGGTCACGGCCCCCTTTGGTGTTTTGATGACCAGCTTGGCGCCGTGGCGCAGCTCGATCGCCGGGCTGCGCTCGTATATCGTTGCGCCAGCCCGCACGGCGGCATGCCCCAGCCCACGAACGTAGTTCAGGGGATGGAGGTGCCCGCTCTTGATGTCGAAAATTCCACCCCGATAATAGGGGCAGTCGACCAGCGAACGAGTTTCCTCGGGGCCGATCCAGCGGGCGCCTTCATAGCCATAGGCGTTCCAGCTGTCCAAGAGTTCCTTCAGCCAGGTTTCGTGACTTGGCTTCACGGCGGTGTACATGTAACCCGGTCTATAGCCGCAGGCGATATTGTAGGCCTGGATCCGGCGCTGGATCAGCCGCTTGCCCTCTTCCGCCATGCCCCAAAGGCGCTTGGTGTCCTCCTTGCCGACCAACTTTGAAAGGGCGTTGAGGGACTTGATGAACCCGGTGACGACTTGGCCGCCATTTCTGCCCGATGCACCCCAGCCAACTTCCTCCGCTTCGAGAACAGCAACATCGATGCCGCGCTCGGCAAGCTCGATGGCCGTGTTTAGACCCGTAACTCCTGCGCCGATGACTGCTACCTGATGCTGACGGTCGCCTCTCAGCGCCGGATAAGACTCGCAGGGATTCGCAGTCGCGGCGTACCAAGAGTTGGCGCGCCCCTTGGGGTCGACGCCGGCCATCTCCAACGTACCGGCGAAGGTCGCGGCTATTGCCGCAGATAAGGGCGGCGTCCTCGTGTGCATGAACGGCTTCATCTCGAAAAATTGGCAGAGAATATATATGATGTCAACATACATACATATATAATGGTTGAGAGAACTGTCGAAAACCGCAGCTCGGAACGATGTTTGGAAACAGCGCGTCCGCTCAAACCGCCAATTCGACGGGACAGCGATCCGGCGTACAGATGCTTTCATCACAGAATCGGCAAATATAGTCGGCCGACTCTCTACCCACGGTCAGTTTGGTCAGTACCGTCGATATCGCAGCTTGGAGGGCGTCCAGCTGCTTTGGCGGGATGTCGCTAAGGAGGGTACTAAGCCACTCACGTCTGCGGCGATGAATCGCCGTCACGACGCTGGCTCCCCGCTTCGTCAGGGTGAGCGCCGCCACCCGGCCATCTTCAGCCTCGCGAGCGCGAAGGACGAGGCCCTGGTCCACAAGACGCTGCACCAGGCGCACTGTGCCGGAATGTGAGTAGCGAAGTGTGCGCGCAAGCGCGTCAATTGCCACTCCCGGATTCTTATCGATGCTGATGACCGCTGCCGCTGCTGCGGCTGAAAGGCCGCAGAGCCTGCTGCCATCGTCCGTCAACTGCTCCGACATTGTCTGAACAAGCGCCGCAACGAGAACCGGCAGCCGTTCGTCATGCTTCTGTGCCATGCAACTTGGAAAGCTTCTCTCTGCATCTCTGACTTGAGCCGCGAGATTCCTAGCAGACGGGCGGGGCAGCAACAAGCCCTCCGCCCAAGCTCCGAAGCCTCGGTCGCTGCCCTGACCAATCACAGCCGCAGATTTGGGCATCGGAGCGCCGGAACGGGATCAACGCGCTGCTTTAGCACCGCTCACCACATATGCGGTTGCTGCGGCGTGGGCGCTGGGCGTTATTATGGATCAGTTGCCGGCCTCGTAGCTTCTGCTCGATGGGGTGGAGGAAATAAGAAAGGACATGGGAAACGCCACTCATTCCGGATGTCGCTGCTCTTCAGAAAACACCCCCTCCAGCGCCTATGTGACCAACGCCGTCTATGCATTTTGTGGCGCACTCCGTGGTGATGGGCCCGCAGTGCGGTTCCAAGGCCTTGGCCCGCCACTCCGGGTCCACCATGAAGGCGATTTCCGCGAGCTTCGTGGTCGAGTTCAGGAAGGAGCATGCGCTGCGCACCGGTACCATTAATTGGGAAATTCATGCAGGCCGAATTCTCTGACGCGACCGGATGGGCGCAACACGGCAATGGGCGCCTCCTCTCGAACCTGCTACTCGGCCCGCAAGCTGCCGATGTAAGCAACCAGGTCTTCGATCTCATCGCGAGTGAGGGAGAGATTGGGCATTGGCGGGTGGGGATCGACGAGCCAGCTCCGTAGCTGATCGGGTGTCAATGACGGATCGTGAGCAATGACGGAGAATGGCGGAGCGGCATCGCTTCCGGATTGGCCGCCCTCTTCTTCCACCAGATGACAGCCGGAACACCAGGTGCGGGCAAGGTCCCTGCCTTGCTCGACCCGTTCCTGAGCGCTTGTCGACGACCAAAGCGAAGTAAAGAGAAGGATCGCTGTTGGGCCGACCCTCATCCGTGCGTTCATTTTCCGATCCCCTTGTCAGCAACTGACGGACCATAGCAGGTCTTCGCGGGCATCTTTCAACAGTGCTGATTAGTCGCCGACCCGAGGAATCGGGCGGCCCATGAATCAATCTGGTTAAGGTGATTAGTGAAACTATTTCCCTTCCTCAGAGTCTCAAAATAAAGAGAAAATCGCTTGTATTTTTTCTAAAATTTGCTACAATCTTTTCCCGACAAATAGCCCGACGACGCCGCTCCAGCAAAAGTCGGTACGACCGCCAAGGCTGAGCCTCGCTCCACCCGATGGCTCGTTTTAGGTGCGCTTTGAATGGCATGGCGGCGGTGGCTGGGGCAATGGGATAGGGGGCCAGGGTGGTGGCCATGGGGAGGCCAGGTTGGCGAGAGGGCCAGACTGGCAGCAAGGGTAGTACGGCGGGGCGTAGTTTGCGGCGGCAATGGCTCGCCTGGCAACCGGAATGATGATAGGCGGCAGGTTCTGAGCCTTGGACGATAGGAAGCGCCCCGCTCATCGAGCGAGGCGCTTCCTCTTTGCACTATTCACAAGCCAGATCAGTTCAAATCGTTGCCGCGCCGCGCCGGCATAGGGCCCTGCGGTTCGAGGCGGGAAAACTCTATTCTGCGACGTTCCTCCACGACGCGAGCGGCCGTGTCGGCATCCAGCCCGATGGCGACCAGTAGATTCTCCGCCATCTGTAATGCTGCTTCGACGGTTTCCGAAATGACCTTGTCGGCGCCGCGCGCCAACAGCCCATCGGCATGGCGTGCATCGCGTGCGCGAGCAAGGATAAACATATTCGGGGCCTCTCTTCGAGCTACCGAGACGATATGCTCTGCCGCCCGTCCATCGTCGGTTGTCACCACCACCGCCGACGCGTTCGCCACCCCCAGCCGGCGAAGCGTTTCCGCGCGGCTGGCATCCCCATAATAGATCGGCACACCTTCGATGCGCTTGCCGCGAACGATCTCGACGTTCCGTTCGATCGCCAGATAGGGCAGGTCCTGCGTTTCGAGCATGGCGGAGAGCATTTGGCCCACTCTGCCAAAGCCGGCGATGATGACCGGCCGTGCATCCGTGCCGGGCTCCGCCCTCCATTCGAGATCTGCGACGAGCCGGTGCTCGAGACTGCGGCCCAGACCCTCGGCAAGTCGGGCGACCAGCGGCGAGACCGCCATGGAAACCCCGGTCACCAGCAGAAAAAACTCGCCGGCCGCCCGATCGATGACCTGCGATTGGAGCGCTGTGCCAAGCACGACAAAGGCAAACTCGCCACCTTGTGAAAGGAGCAGGCCTATCTCCACCGCTCCGGCCAGGGGCAAGCGGAAGGCAAGAGCCAAGGGAATCAGGATCGCCGACTTCAGCAGGATAAGGCCGACGACAGAAAGCGGAACCCAGATCGGTTCGGCAACTACTGTGCCGAGGTTGATCTTCATGCCGATCGACATGAAGAAGATTCCGAGAAGCAGCCCACGGAACGGCGCAATCGTCACCTCGATTTCATGCCGGTACTCGGTGTCGGAAAAAAGCAGGCCCGCCAGAAATGCTCCAAGGGCCACAGACAGACCGACTGCGGCCGTAATCATGCCTGTCGCCACGATGACCAGCATCGCCGAGGCCATGAAGATTTCCGGGCTGCGCGTCGAACCTGCGAACCGGAAGATCGTACCAACGATAAAGCGTCCCACAGTTAGGATGGCTGCGACGACAAAAACGGCCGCCCCGAGCGCCTTGACGAGCTGGAGCAGAAGCACGCCTTCCGTCTGCGCACTGAAACTGCCGGTGATGAACAAGATCGGCACCACCGCTAGATCCTGCATCAGCAAGATCGCAAAACTGGTGCGCCCAAGGGGGGCTCCGAGCCGACCCTTGCTGGTCAATATTTGCATTATGATCGCCGTCGAGGACAATGCCAGGGCGAGCCCCAAGATGATCGCCGACTGCAAGGAGTTATCGAATCCCATGGCAATGGCGCCGATGGCGGCCGCCGTAGTGGCGATCTGTAGCCCGCCAAGCCCGAAGACAAGATGCCGCAACGACAGGAGACGCTGTACCGACAGCTCAAGCCCGATCGTGAACAACAGAAAGACCACGCCCAACTCACCAAGGAAGCTAACCGCTTCCTCGTTTGTGATCAGCACGCCACCCAGCGCGGGGATCGAGGCGGCCAGCCCGAAGGGCCCGATAAGCACGCCCATTCCCAGGAAGGTGAGAATTGGACTGATGCGAAGACGGTACGCAAGTGGAGCGACCAGTCCGGCGGCGACGAGAAACACCAGCAGCTCGCGATAGTAGGAAGTGTCTGGCTCGATTTCCATTGCGCCGCCTTGTCCCCCTCGCTGCCTCTCCGCAAGGATAAGTCAAAAATCCTTGCATAGCCGAAGAGCATCGTAGATTGCGGCGTGAATGTTGCGCGAGGCGACCGCATCTCCGATCCGGAACAATCGGAAACGGCCATCAGGGTTGCGCACGATCTCCTGCGGCCGTCCGGAGATCAGCGCGCGATAGTCGACCTCCCCGCGATTGACCGATAGCTCCTTGAGGGCGAAATAGGTCTCCTCAAGCGGCAAGGTGCCGTGCTCGACCACGACCTGGTCGACCATCCGAATGTCTTCTCGTGGGCCATAGTCGGAGCCGATGACCGCGGCCAGCTTGTTGCCCTCGCGACGGACCGCGAGTAGCCGGCTGTTTATGGTAATCCTTACCCCGGCCCGATGGAACAACTCGGCGTAGGAAGCGTGATTGAGCCCGCCCATCTCGGGCGCGAAGAAGCGCTCCGGAGAGACCAGTTCGAGCGCCGACCCGGACCCGGCGATCATTTCGGCGGCCTGCATGCCCGGATGCCCTCCATTGTCGTCGAAGAGCAGCACATCGTCTGCAATCTTGGCATCGCCCGAGAGAATGTCCCAGGAGTTCACGACCAGTTCTTTGCCCTCCTGCAAGGGAGGCGTCTGCGGCAAACCCCCTGTCGCTATCACGGCGATGTCGGGTTCGAGCGCGAGCACGTCGGCGGCATCGGCAAGGGAATTGAAGCGCGTCTCGACCCCGAGCCGCTGCAGCAGTTCGACGCGCCAGTCGACAATTCCGATCAGTTCCTTGCGGCGCGGACTGCGGGCCAGGAGCCGTATCTGTCCACCAGGTTCCGGAGCGGCTTCAAACAAGGTGACTTGGTGCCCGCGCTCGGCCGAGACCCGGGCTGCTTCAAGCCCTGCGGGGCCGGCGCCGACGACGACGACCTTCCGTGTCGGACCGGTCGATGGCGCAATGACGTGCGGCATGCTCGCTTCGCGGCCGGTTGCGGCATTGTGAATGCACAGCGTTTCCTGGCCTTCGTAGATCCGCTCGAGACAGTAGGTTGCGCCGACACAGGGGCGAATCTCCTGCTCGCGGCCGGCCGCGACCTTGCGGGCGATGTGAGGATCGGCGATGTGGGCCCGCGTCATGCCGACCATGTCGAGTTTACCGGACGCGATGGCGTGCCGAGCCGTTGCGACATCGGCGATGCGGGCAGCATGGAACACCGGGAACTTGACCGCGGCCTTGACCTTGCCTGCGAAATCGAGATGCGGAGCCGAGGGCATTCCGTGAATCGCGATGACCTTCCGTAGCGCGGCATCTGTCTCTATGTGGCCGCGAATGATGTTGAGGAAATCGATCATTCCGGAGGCGACCAATCGACGGGCGATCTCAACCCCTTCCTCGCGGGTCAGGCCCTTCTCCCAATCCTCATCGGCGACCATGCGCACGCCGACAATGAAGTCCGGACCCACTTCTTTGCGGATCGCCTCCAGGACGCGATGCGTGAAGCGCAGTCGATTGTCCAGGCTTCCACTGTACTCATCGGTTCGACGATTGGTCGCGGGTGACCAGAACTGGTCGAGCAGGTGGCCATAGGCCTCCAACTCGATGCCATCCAGTCCGGCCGCCCGCATGCGCTGCGCCGAATGGGCATAGCCCTTGACGATCCGGTCGAGATCCCAATCCTCCGCCTCTTTCGGAAAGGAACGGTGCGCGGGTTCGCGGATCGGCGAGGGGGCCAATACGGGCAGCCAGTCCGCCTTGTTCCAATTCGTGCGCCGGCCAAGATGGGTGAGCTGGATCATCACGGCACAGCCCTCGGCGTGACAATCCTCCGCCAGCCGCTGCAGCCAGGGCACGATCTCGTCCTTGAAGGCATGGAGGTTGCCATAGGCAGCAGGGGAGTCCTCCGCCACGACCGCCGAGCCAGCGGTCATGGTCATTGCGATGCCGCCTTTGGCCTTCTCCAAGTGATAGAGGCGGTATCGATCCTTCGGCATCCCGTCCTCGGAATAGGCCGGCTCGTGCGCCGTCGACATGATTCGATTCTTCAACGTCAGATGCTTGAGCTGAAATGGCTGGAGCAGAGGGTCGGCGGAGGTCATCGTCGAATTCCTGGGCAAGTGGAGGAGCCGAGCTCCGGGCATGATCGGACGAAGCGCTGCCGCGTGGCAACCTTTAGCAGACGCGCCATGGCCGGACTCGGTGCCGTTCGACGGCGTGCTAGGCCTCGGCGTACCCTCCGGTCGTCCCGCCTCCCTCCGATTTGTGTGAACCCCCTCACATTTCACGCCTCTCTCTGTGAATGAAGTCACGCACTTCACCCCTTGATGTGAAGGCGGTCACTGAGAGCCGAGCACGAGAATCCGATGCTCGCACTTGGGAAGCAGCAGCTTCAAGCGGGAGGATCGAACGATGAGATTCGCCGCAGCAGTTGGAAGTGGACAGATCGCATTCGATGTTCTTGGTGCCGGGGCGCCGCTCGCGATGCTGCACGATTTCGGTGAGAGCAGCGAGTTCTGGCGTGAGTCCGGATATGTGGAGGCGTGCCTTGCGCATGGCCGGCAAGTGGTGCTGGTCGATCTGCGCGGTCACGGCGACAGCAGTAAACCGACTGATCCATCGGCGTACGGCCCGATCAGCACCGGCCGGGATATCATTGCAGTGCTCAATGAAGCCGGCATCGAGCGCGCCGATCTGCTCGGATACGGCATGGGCGGTTGGATAGCGCTGTGCGCCGCATCTGTGGCGCCTGAACGGGTTCATGCGGTGGCGGCCGGAGGGGCACACCCCTTCGCCGAGGTCATGCAATCCTACCGTGAGGCGCTCACCAAGGGGCTGGAGCTATGGATACGATACATCGAAACTAGGTCCGGTGAATTGAGCCCGGCCACGCGCAGCCGCCTTCTGGCGAATGATCCAAGAGCACTGGCGGCCGCCGTTGAATGCGATCGGCCCGATATGGCCGATGCAGTTGCGGCCTCGAGCGTGCCACTGCTGTTGTTCCTTGGAAAGGACGACCCGCGTTATCCCCTTGCGTTGAGCTTTGCCGAGGAATCCGAGGCCAGGGTGATCGGCTTGGCCGCGCACGATCACTTGACCACTGCCGCCGCGGCGCGCGCAGAGATCCTGCCGCGGGTGCTAGAGTTTTTCGATCAGCCAGAGCACTGCGTTCCGAAGGAGCGCCCGCCTATCGGCCTGTGGTCAGGTTCCTGGGCTTGACCTAACCAGGCGTGATGGTCTCATAGCCGATCGGCATTGAACGTGTCGCAGGCGTCCGGGTTGCCGGTTTCGAACCCGCGTGTGAACCAGGCGACTCGCTGCTCGGAGCTGCCGTGGGTGAAGCTCTCCGGCACGACATAGCCTTGCGAGCGTCGCTGCAGTCGGTCGTCTCCCACCGCCGCCGCGGCGTTCAAACCTTCCTCGATGTCGCCGGGTTCGAGAATATTGCGCTGCCGCTGGGCACGACTAGCCCAGATCCCGGCAAAGCAATCAGCCTGCAGCTCCACCATGACGGAGAGCGCGTTCGCCTTGTCCCGGCCGAGCCCGCCGCGGATCTGGTTTACCCGATCCATGATGCCGAGCAGATTCTGTACATGGTGGCCGACTTCGTGGGCGATCACATAGGCTGCGGCGAAGTCGCCGGAGGCGCCGAGGCGACGCTCCATGTCGGTAAAAAATGTCATGTCCAGATAGACTTGCTGATCGGGTGGACAATAGAAGGGCCCGACCGCTGCATCGGCAAAGCCGCAAGCCGAATCCACAGCGCCAGAGAACAACACCAGGCGCGGCTCGCGATAGTCGTACCCGTCCGCCTGGAACAACGCGTTCCAGGTATCCTCGGTATCGCCCAGCACCGCGGCGACGAATTCCTTGAGCTCTGCCTGTTCCGTAGTATCCGGAGCGCGCTGCTCGGGGGCGGTGACACCACCAGGTGACAGGATCATCGAGGGATCTATCCCAAGGAAGAGGGCGATGAGCAGGATTACGATCAGCCCGATGCCGCCCATGCCCGCGGTGCGTCCGCCGCGGCCGCCGGGGAGGATGATGCGACCGGGTCCGCGCATGCCACCTGCGCCACGCCGGTCGTCGACGTTGGTGCTTTTACGCAAGTCTTTCCAGCGCATCGTTCACCTTCCCTTATACGGAACAGCAGAGCTCTCTACTCCCTTCGAGCTACTCATTAACAGATCGACCGACCGAAATCTTCGTGGATGTTAAATGATCGTTTCGGTCGGCCTTTTCGATGAATGCTCCGCGGCCGAGGCTCCATTGAATCACTCGGAATGCTGCCGTAAGAAGAACGATCGAGCAGCCAAAATCGTGCGAGGGGGGTAAGGCGCAGCATTTTCGAGAGATATGGCGGGCTTCGCAAAGATCAGCCGCGTCGTGTCGGCTTTCTATGACAAGATTTTGGAATCCCGAAGAACAAACCCTTACTTCGCCGGAGTCGACATGCGCCGGCTTATCGATCACCAAACCAAATTCATCGCCTCGATCATGGGCGGACCAGCCAGCTACACCAAAGACCAGCTTGAGCGCTTGGATTCGCATCTGGCCGTTAGCGAAAGATCATTTTCCGAATTGGCCGCGCTGTTGCGAGAAACGTCTATAGTTTGGATAGGGAACGCGGCAAGCACGGCTGACGCCCACATTCTTCCGATCCTCACGGAATTGTGAACGCGTTCATAGTCCGCGCAGCCGATCGCGGGCAGGTTCCGCTCCGACAAAAGGGAGCGCGCCATGCCTGTCGTCACCGTAAATGGTTCTCCGGTCGCCTATACCGACATCGGTTCCGGGCCCGCCGCGATCCTCCTGCACAGCTCGGGCGGCAGCCGCGGACAGTGGCGTTCCTTGGCGGAGGTCCTTCATGGCTACCGCCGTATTCTTGCCCCCGATCTGCGGGGCTATGGGGATAGCGGAGGTCGCGATCAGGAGCCAAACCTGGCAGACGAAGCCGCCATCGTCGGCGTGCTCGCCGAGCGAGCGGGGGGAGAGGTCGACCTCGTCGGCCATTCCTTTGGCGGAGCTGTGGCCTTGCGCTTCGCCGTGGAGCGGCCGGAGTTGGTGCGTTCTCTGACGCTGATAGAGCCGGTGGCTTTTCACCTGCTGCGGACCGACCGGGAGAGCCGGGAATGGCTCTTGGCGGAGGTGCAAGCCATCGCCCGCGCGGTGGCATGCTACCGCGACGGCGAAGGAATGCGCCGGTTTGTCGATTACTGGAACGGTTCCGGGACTTGGGCGAGCCTGCCGGAAGACCGGCAGTCCGGTCTGACCAGGCTTGCAGCCACCGTCGTCGGAGATTTCTCGGCGACGATGGCGGAGGCGATCCCCCTCGAGACCTATCGCCAAATCCAGGTCCCGGCCCTCTTGTTGCGTGGAAGCGAGTCCCCGGCACCGACGGTCAGGATTGTCGGGCTGCTGGGCTCGACCCTACCGAACGCTCGCATTTGCACGGTCGCGGGCGCCGGCCACATGTTGCCGCTGTCCCATCGCGACTTCGTCAATCGCGAAATCATGGCGCATATACGTGGCGCGACAGCGACAGTCGAGCTCCAGGCCGCCTGAAGCGACAGCACAACTACGGATCACCAGAGGAGCCTTTGCGCAATGACTATCGCCTTCAAGCATCCTGAGACCGCGGTTCTGCATGCCGGCTACCGCAGCGATCCGACAACCGGTGCTGTCGCCGTGCCGATCTATCAGACCACCTCCTACGAATTCCGGCATACCGAGCATGCGGCCAACCTGTTCTCTCTGAAGGAGCTGGGCAACATCTATACACGTATCATGAACCCCACGAACGCGGTGCTCGAGGCGCGTCTGGCGGCGTTGGAAGGCGGGGCGGCCGCACTCGGCGTCAGCTCCGGTCAGGCTGCGACCGCAATGTCGATCCAGAATATTGCACACGCTGGGGACAATATCGTCAGCTCCACGGACTTGTATGGCGGTACCTGGAATCTTTTCGCCAATACGCTTCGCGAGCAAGGCATCGAAGTCCGGTTCGTCAATCCGGAGGATCCCGGAGCATTTGCCCGCGCGACCGACGCGCGCACCCGGGCCTATTACGCCGAAACCCTTCCGAATCCGAAGCTGAACGTCTTCCCAATCAGAGAGGTGGCGGAAATCGGCCGAGCCCGGGGCGTGCCCCTGATCATGGACAACACCGCTGCACCGGTTCTGTGCCGTCCCTTCGATCATGGTGCGGCGATCATTGTCTATTCGACCACGAAGTACATCGGCGGGCATGGGACCTCGATCGGCGGTGTCATCGTCGATGGCGGCAATTTCGATTGGTCCGCGCATGCCGAACGCTTTCCGATGTTGAATCGGCCGGACCCCAGCTATCACGGCGCGGTCTGGACGGAGGCGGTGAAGCCCCTTGGACCCATCGCCTACATCATCAAGGCTCGCGTCACGCTGCAACGCGACCTCGGCATGGCGTTGTCGCCCTTCAACGCCTTCCTGTTTCTGCAAGGGCTGGAGACCTTGCCGATGCGGATGCGCGAACATGCGCGCAACGCCGAAGCGGTGGCTCAGCATCTGAGAACGCACCCTGCCATCACCAGGGTGATCTGGCCGGGCTTTGCCGAGGGCGAGTTTGTGCGCCGCGCAAAGACCTATCTCAAAGGCGGCTTCGGCGGACTTGTAGGCTTCGAGTTGAAGGGTGGACGCGAAGCGGGAAGCAGGTTCATCGATTCACTGAGGCTCCTCTACCACGTCGCAAATATCGGCGATGCCCGCAGCCTCGCTATCCATCCGGCGAGCACGACCCACTCCCAGCTCTCGCCCGAAGATCGGCTGGCGACTGGCGTGTCCGAAAGCTATGTGCGGCTCTCGGTCGGGCTGGAGCATATCGAGGACATCCTGGCCGATATCGACCAGGCCCTGGTGGAAGCGACCGGCGTGGCGGCGTCGCGCAAATAGCCGCGAAGCCGAAGAATACGGAGCGGAGACCATGACCATATTGCTGCATCCCGACCTTCCCGCATTCCACAATCTTGCCGCGGAAGGCGTATCCGTGTCGGCCCCGACATCCGGATCCGCCATCGGCATGGTTCCGCTCCGGATCGCGCTGTTCAACCTGATGCCTAACAAGGTAGAGACCGAAGCCCAGTTCGCACGTGTCCTGGCGGGATCAATCGTCCCGGTCGAGTTGACGTTGGCCTTGCCGGATACTTATCAGCCAAGGCACGTTTCGCCCGACCATCTGAAGAGATTCTACAGACGTTTTAGCGAAGTTGCGAAAGAGCGCTTCGACGGGATGATCGTGACCGGTGCGCCGGTCGAGACGATGAAGTTCGAAGAGGTCGACTACTGGCCGGAGCTGAAAAGCATCCTGGATTGGGGCAGAGAGAATGCGCGTAGCATCTTCGCGGTATGTTGGGCCGGGCAGGCGGCCCTCCAGCATTTCCATGGAGTGCCGAAGCACCCTCTGATCGCAAAGAAGTTCGGCATCTATCGGCATCGGGTAACGCGGCCGGACTCCTTGCTGCTCCGTGGCATCGGCGCGGAGTTTCCTACGCCGGTCTCCCGCCATACGGAAGTCCGCGCGGAGGATATCTCAGCCCAAACGGGGCTGGAGGTCCTTGCCGAATCCGCGGAGGCTGGTCTGTGTCTGGCGGCAGATCCTCACCTGCGGCTGATCTGCATGTTCAATCATCTTGAGTATGATGCCGACACGTTGCGCAAGGAGTGGCTTCGGGACCGCGCTCTCGGCCGCGTGACCGCGTTGCCAAAGAACTATTTCCCCGGCGAGGATCCGCAGAGCGCTCCGGTGGCGACATGGTCAGCGTCCGCACGCCGCTTGTTCGGCAATTGGCTGGAGGTGCTGCACAGCTGGCGGTCGGCGCATCTGCATCCTTCCGCGTCTGACACGGTGGTCCACAACGCCGAATCGCTCCTGGTCGGATGCGAGGCTGCGGAGCTCTCGGTCCGGGTGAGCGGCCATCCCGGGCACTTTGCTCGAGGTGCTCGGCGCACTCGAACGGCTCGAAATTCGGCCGACCCGGCTGACGTCCAGCCCTCCAGGTGAGGGCAAACAAGTCATTCAGATCGGTATTGAGGCACTCGGAGAGGCTCGGTTGGAGAGGCTCTCGAGCGGACTATGGCGGACAAGCGTGATCCGGAGCTTCGTCTACCGCACCAAGGATGGCAGTGCAGGCCTTTCGCCGTGAACGACGACCGGCGTGCAAGTCCGCATCTGGCGGCCGACTGAGGCTGAAATCCTCAGCTTTGCTCCGGCGAAGCTTCCCGTTTCAGCCCCTGCGGATCGCGTATGATGATCGTGCCGCGCGTGTGCTGGATGAGGCCACGTTGCGACCAGGCGCCGAGCTGCTTGTTCACCGCTTCCCGGGTGACGCCAAGCATGTTCGCAAGGTCCGTTTGAGACAGCTTCAACCCGATGCGCATGCCTTCGGGACAGTGCTCGCCATATCCGATCATCAGGGCTTCCAGCCGCTTGGCGAGACGCGCCTTCAGACTGAGAAAGGCATCCTCGGAAAAGCGATCGGTGGTGGCGCGAAGCCGCTCGCAGAGCAGCTCGATGATGTGCCGGGCAATCCGTGGCTCGCGCTCGAGGAGATCGACGAAATGTGGACGGTCGATGGCGATCAAGGAGGTGTCGTCGATCGCCGTGGCGTTCGCCGTGCGTGGCAGGCCGTCGAGCAACGCGATCTCGCCGAAGATATCTCCGCGCTCCATCAGCGCGATCGTAAGCTCTCGACCGTCCGCGCCCGGAATCCAGATCCGGATCATGCCGCGTACGACACCGTAAAGGGCGTCCCCCTCGTCGCCCATATGAAAGACGAAAGTGCCGCGCCGGCAACGCTGTGTGTGCGTGAGGCGCACCACGCGGTCGAGGAGCTCCGGACTAAGATCGCGGAAGAGGAAGCTGCCAGCAACGACGCCGGCTTTGCTATCGGCTTCGCTTTCGATCATGGTGGGATCCTAGCCTCCGTCGACAGAGGGATGGGACGGGTGCACCGGCCATTTGCCGATCTTGTGCCGGCTGATGCAATAACCGCTACGGGTTACACCATGCGCTTACGCATGGACCTGGGCAGGGGTTGCGCGGGCCACCGGCTCTTGCGCGACTCCTTCAACTGGCCTCTGGCGCAGGCCACCGCCAGACGCCGATCGGCTGGTCTCGGCCCCTCAGCGGTCGCTCTCCCTCATATGAGAAGCCGGCAAGAAGATCCGTTCGGCCAAGAGCGCGAATTGCCGCCGCAACCGCATCCGAAAGGACGATCCGGGCCGAAATCTCGCGTGTCACGCGTTCGAGCCGACTGGCGACATTCACGGAATCGCCAATGGCGGTAATCTGGGCCTGGCGGTCGCCAATGCGCGCGACGATGACCGGTCCATGATGCAGGCCCGCGCCAATGGCAATGGCGGGTTCGCCAGTCTTGGCGCGCTCCTCGTTCCAACGATCGATCGCGTCGGCGATAGCGCGGGCGCAGGCCAGGGCGCGGGCCGCGTCGTCGAAGCGTGGCTCCGGCAGGCCAAAAAGGAGCATCGCGCCATCGCCTACATATTTGTCGACGATCCCCCCATGCTCACGGACCGCTGCCTCGATCAGCCCATGAACGCGGCCAACAAGGCGCAACATCGCTTGTCCCTGCATGCTTTCGGTGGTGCGCGTGAAACCGACAATGTCGACAAACAGGATCGCGGCCGGCTGCGTGCGCTCGTGAAAGCGGGGCCGGTCGGTGCGGGCAAGCTCTTCCACGATGGCTTCTGGAACGTAGCGGGCGAGATGGCTGCGTTCGCGCTCCACCCGCCGGCGGGTCCGACTCTCCGCTGTGGCGCGCAGGAGAATGGCGGCGCTTCCGGCGATGGCAAGGGCGAGCATTGGGAAACTCATGTTGAGCCATAGCTGCAACTTGGCAAGAGCCAAAGATGTCGTTGCAAACCAGAGACTTGCCAGAGCGATAAGAGCTGGAGCGGCAAGGCTCGGCGACAACAAGGTCCCTATCAGGGTGGCAAGGCTGGCGGCGGCTAAGATGGCAACGATGTCGATCAGAGCCACCATGTCGTCTCGCTTGAGCCACCGCCCGGTCAGAAGATTGTCGGCAGCAGTCGCAAACATCTCAACTCCCGGAAAGACCCGGCTATAAGGGGCTGAGAATTGATCTCCAAGGCCGAGCGCCGTTGCCCCAATCAGAACCAGTTTTTCGCGCAAGCGCGATCGCTCTACCGATCCGGTTACCAGTTCCAGCATCGCAATAGTGTCGAAGGCGCCGGGCGGACCGTAGTAATTCACCGGCAACCGCAGCCCGGGGGTGGTCTCAATCCAAGTATCGCCTAAACGAACTCCCCGGCCGAACTCGACGACCAGCTGATCGAGCGGAAGCTGTCGGTGAAGCCGAACCGCCTCGAGGGGCAGAGCCGGATAAAGTTCTCCGCCGAAAGGCAGCACGAGATTGATCTGGCGCAGCATACCACCCGGCTCCACCGTAACCGTTACATGAGCTGCGTGGGCGGCTCCAAGCAGTGGCGCCGGTGGCGCCGAAATCGCCACCGGGTGCGGCAGGGCGGACATGTCCTGTTCCTGTCCACGTTGCACGCGCAGAGCCGAACGCGCGAGGTTGGTGAGATCCTGAGGGCCGGGCAGGTCCTGAAAGCTGAAGGCGAAGGGGAGGATGGTGCCGGGTGATTGCCGGATGGCCATGCTCAGGCGTTGGTCGCCAAATCCCGGCGTCCCGCCGATGGTTGGTTGCTCCAACTCGAGCAGCAGCAGATCGAAAGCGATCACTCGGGTCCCCGCCTCGGTCAACCGCTCCACCGCCTGCGCCAGCACGCTTCTGGGAAGCGGCCAACCGCCCAGCGCCTGGATGCTGCTTTCGTCGATTGCAACGATCACGACCTCACCGCCGGGCGCGATGGGACCGCGCAGGGCGAATCGCCAGTCAAGAGTTTCCCCTTCCAGCGTTTCGAATGGCGTTCGATCACGACCCCAGCCGTAAAGCCCGACCAGGGCGAGCGCGATCAGCCCCGCCGCGAGGAGTGTCAGGCGGCGCAAACTTGCCCCCTCACAATGAGTCTGGGCAGCGGCGCGCCGGTGCGCCGGTCATGGCAAGGTTGTCCGAGACATTACCTCACCTACCCGTTTATCGCCCCATCGCTTTACTGGCGTCGGAGGCGCGCGCAGCGCCACGTCCGTTCCTTCCCCCGCTTGCAGCGTGACAGACAAGCCGGTAAGCCGACCGGTCACCTGGACGGTCCCTGCGGCGACGAACACGGCCGAACTTTCGAGGGTGGTGTCTACTATGAATTCGGTCGAGCGGACCGAGGCAACCACGGCGCGGGTGCGCAAGCCGGCCTCGGTCTCACGCGCCCCTGGAGCCAGGATGATGCGCACAATTCCGTGGATGAGATCGAGCCATCCCCCCTCGGGTGCTGAGAGATCGGCGAGCAAGATCTCGCTATCCGGTCCGACCGTGCAGAGCGAGCCATCCTCGAACCGGATCACGACCTTGCCATCGGCCGTAGTTACTATGCGATCCAGGGCGGCAAGCCCGCTTCCGGGCCGAAGGCTGAAGGGAGCGCCGTCACGGATGAAGTAGGCTTGGCCCACCTGCTCGATGACCCGGCCCACCGGTTCGGCGGCCGCAGGGCAGACAATGAGCCAAACCAACGCGATCGAAGCTATGTGAAGGATCTTTAGCCGCATGGGTCGGTCCTCTACTGCAATGGCCGTAGTCTAGCCTTTGGGCGATGCCAAGCCGAGGGTCCGGAGGTCGACTCGGCTCTTGCCATGAGGTGGGGCAGCGGGTCAAATCCGCCACGCATGCCCAAGGACCTTCCCGATCCACATCGCGGCCTCGATGCGCTGCTGCCGGCGGAAGTCGCCGAGCGGGCCGAGCAGATCGGCGCTGCGAAGACCCGGCTCGACTGGATGACTCTAACTACACTTGCCGTGCTCGGTGGAGCCTTCATTGGGCTTGGCGGGATGTTCGCGACGACGGTGCTGGCCGGTGTCGACGGCCCGTCCGGACCGGTACGAATGCTGGCCGGACTGGCATTCGCGCTTGGCCTGGTACTGGTGGTCGTAGGTGGGGCGGAGCTGTTCACCGGCAACAATCTAATGGTCATGGCCTGGGCGAGCGGGAAGGTACGCTTGAGGGAGATGCTCCGCGCCTGGGCAATCGTCTGGGCAGGAAATTTCATAGGCGCCATTGGAACCGCGGGCCTGGTTTTTCTCTCCGGCCAGCCTCTGCTCGACGATGGCTCAGCACTGACCGCGCTCAAGATCGCGGCGGTCAAGACCAACCTGCCGCTCCTGCGGGCATTCTTTCTTGGAATAGTTTGCAATGTGCTGGTCTGCCTAGCGGTATGGCTCAGCTACGCCGGGCGCGGAGCGGCGGACAAGATCCTGGCCATCCTGCTGCCTGTTTCCGCATTTGTCACCGCCGGCTTCGAACACTCGGTGGCGAATATGTATTTCGTGCCGCTCGGTTTCATGTTGGCGTGGTTCGGCCCGGAGCTGCTGGTCGCAGCCGGTTCGGGAGGCGAGGCCGCCGCCGCGCTCAGCCTCTACGGCTTCGTGCGAAATCTGGTGGCGGTGACAATCGGCAACGTGATCGGCGGCGGCTTGTTGGTCGGCGCCGTCTACTGGTTCATCTATTTGCGCAGACGCTGAAGCGGACTGATTTCAGGCCGCCTCGGCCAAATCGCAGAGCCGGTCGGGGTTGCTCAACTGTAGATTATGCAGTGTCGGCATGCGGATCAGACCCTCGGCACGAAGCTGGCTCAAGGTGCGGCTGACAGTCTCGATTGTCAGGCCCAGGTAATCGGCGATGTCGGTGCGCGACATCGGCAATTCGATCTCGGGCGCAGCGCCGCGTTGGCGTTCAAGAAGGAAGGAGCATATACGCTCGCGCGCGGTCTTGCGACCGAGCAACAGGATCTGGCGCTGCGCGGCAGCCAGTTCGTGAGCAGCCAACAAGAAAAGGCGCTGACGAAGTCGGGGATGGGTCTCCATGAGAGCCTCCAGGCGCGTACGGCCAAGGCGCCGCACGCGGACGGGCGTAACGCCTTCGGCCGAATAGGGATAGTCCTCCGCCAAGGCGAGACCGATAAGCTCTCCCTCTTCGCGAAAGCCGACGATCTGGCGTCGGCCGTCGGACAGCATCTTGCTGATTCGAACCGTGCCGGACACAACCAGATAAACCGCGGCCGCCGGATCACCCTCGAAGAAAAGGGTCTCATCCCGCCGGATGAATATGCTCTGGCCCAACTGCCGAATTGCCTCGACCGGATCTTCACAGCCATTCCCGCAAGGATCTGCGGAACGCGAAGGGTCCGTAAACCAGGTACGCGTGGACTGGGGAACGTTGAGGACGGGACCGAGTGTGGGCGCGATCGCAACCATGATCATCCTCTATGTTCAACGGTGAATCAAAAACTTGATAGAAACTAGGACCGCGCGTGGATGCGGGATATTCGGTTTTATACCTAGGGGATTGCCCTTATGTGGCGTAGCGCCGCACAGATTGCGGGATGCGGCCCGCATTCTATGAGGGAGAAGCCTTAGAAGAAATGTTGCCGCGGGTTAGGGCTTCGATGACGGCGCTCAGCAACTCGTCGTCTTCGAACGGCTTCTCCAGGAAGTAGCGGACCCCTGCCTCGAACGCTCGAATTCGAGTATCCGGATCCGCTTTGCCGGTGATGAGGATCACCGGCATGCCATTCAAGCGGTTCCAGTATCGGCCTAAGAACTCCAGGCCTCCGACGATCGGCAGATGCAGGTCAAGCACCACGCACCCCTGCGGACAAGCCTCGACAGCGTTCAGGAAATCCAGACCGGAAGCGAAGACGCGCACCGAAAAGAGATGCGATTCCAGAAGGAGCCTGAGTGAGTCCCGCACCGCCTCGTCGTCATCGATGACGAAAACGGTGCCAGGGGGGGAGCTCATCAATATGCCTTCCCGCGGCTTCAAGGGTGAGCCGGTCCGGCAAGAGAGTGCGCCTCACGATCGATGTTTCGGAATACGCAATACTCCGTACGGGAAGTCCCGTACTGTCGACGCCCTGGCCCTAGCTATCCTCGGTCTGGACGCCGGCCTCCAAGGCAAGCCTGACGAGGTGGGACAGGCTGCGCGCTCCAGTCTTTTCCATGACGCGAGCACGGTGGATTTCGACCGTGCGAGGGGAGATGTTCAGCAGATGCGCAATCACCTTGTTCGGGTGGCCGGCGACCATGGCCGATAGGACTTCGCGTTCCCGCTGTGTGAGCTGCGCCAGTCGTTCCCCGGTGATTCCTTCCGGGTCGTGCTGGAAGCGAGGCCGCTCGTTACGCGCAAACGCCAAGCGCACGGTGTCGAGGATTGCCTCATCGGCGAACGGCTTTTCCAAAAAATCGATGGCTCCCGCCTTCATGGCGCGCACGGCGATCGGCACATCGCCATGTCCAGTAATTATGATGACCGGAAGCCTGATATTCCGCGCCAGCAACTGCTGCTGCAACTCCAGGCCATCCATGCCCGGCATGCGAACGTCGGCGATGACGCATCCCTGCCGATCCGGGGTCAGCGTAGCGAGCAGTCTTGCCGCGGACTCGAAGGTTTCGACGCGGTGCCCGGCAGCTTCGAGCAGCAGCGAGAGGGAATCTCTTACCGCATCATCATCGTCCACCACGAAAACGACCCGCTCGGTCATTTCAATCGGGGTCCTCCAGACCGACGGGAACCGTGAAGCGGAAGGTCACGCCGCCGCCCTCGTTCGCCTCGGCCCAGATGCGTCCGCCATGGGCGTCGATGATTGAGCGGGAGATGGAAAGGCCAAGTCCCATGCCTTGCGGCTTGGTAGTGACAAAGGGCTGGAAAAGCTGTGCCGCCACGGGCTCGGCGAGACCCGGGCCGGTATCGGAGACCGCGATTTCCGCTACCCCCTCGACCGGAGCACTGCGGATTACCAACTCGCGGCGATCGCTCAAAGTCATTGCCTCAACGCTATTGCGGATCAGATTGAGCAGCACCTGCTGAATCTGGATACGGTCGATGAGAACGTCGGGAAGCGCCGAACTAAGATCCAGGGTCACCTTGACATTCGCCTCCTTTGCCCCCACGAGAGCCAGAGCGGCCGCCTCCTCGATCGTCTTGTTGAGATTGTCGGGCGCACGCTGGCTTTGCCCTTTTTCGACGAAATCCCGCAACCGACGGATGATCTGGCCCGCGCGGGCGGTCTGCACGACTGCCTTGTCCATTGCCTCCAGCACTTTGGGGGGAGCATCGCCCTCAGTGTCGAGCAGGCGCCGTGCCGCCCGGACATAGTTGAGGATGGCGGTCAATGGCTGATTCAACTCATGGGCGAGCGCCGAGGCCATTTGGCCCATGGCGCTGAGCCGCGATACGTGCAGCAGTTCGGACTGAATATCCTGCAAGCGCTTCTCGGTTTTCTGGCGCTCTGTCAGGTCGCGCACGAAGCCTGTGAAGACCCGACGCTGCCCGATCCGCGCCTCGCCGACCGCCAGCTCCATCGGAAAGGTCGAGCCGTCCTTGCGCTTGCCGACGACAATCCGGCCGATGCCGATGATGCGGCGCATGCCCGTCGAAAGGTAGTTCTGAATATACGTGTCATGTCGTTCGCGATAAGGCGAGGGCATTAGCATTGCGACATTTCGGCCATGCACCTCCGCGGCCGTATAACCGAAAAGCCGCTCGGCCGCGGGGCTGAATTCCTCAATGAGGGCGTGTTCGTCAATCACGATAATGGCGTCCGGGACCGTCTCGAGGATCGACCGCAGCCAGGCTTCGCGCTCGCGGAGTGTGCGTAACATTTCCTCCGCTTGGCGAGATGCAACCCCGGCTTCGCTTTCATCCAAAGCTGTTCACTCCGTGGCGATACAGGCTGATGGGGCGGGTGCCCACGCGCCGATAGTCATACTTTTCATGGGTTTACCAGATAGGGCAGGGCGAGAGAAAGGGTAGGGCGGGGTCTGTGACTTGGCTATCCGGGTGCTTTCCGCAGCCCATCGGAAGGGGTATAGGGTGCTGGCTTTCCACGATTTCCCTGCTCGGTCCGGGATCAAGCTAACGAGGATGACGCCGATCTCAGGTGCGGGTCACTGAAAAAGCAATATTGCGATAGGTCTATCATTCCGTCGTAATCTCTTCTCTGCGAGCGAACATATCCGGGCGCAAAAAAGGGCCTGGGAAAGGGAGGCAGTCCGATGACTCGATTCTACTTAAGCCGCCGTCAGGTCCTGGCGGGAACCGGCGCCATTGCTGCGGCTCTGGCGTTGGGCCCGCGCTGGAGCTGGGGGGCCGAAGGCAAAATCCTGAAGGTTCGGTCCTATTCGGATCTGCAGGTTCTTGATCCGATCAACCGCAAGAGCGCACCGGAAGATCACATCACCTCTTGCACCTTCCACAATCTCATTAAGTGGAAGGCGGGGGACAAGTGGGAGTGGGAATTGGACGCTGCCGAGATGATCGAGCAGGTCGACGAAACCCGCATCAACTTCCGCCTGAAGCCAGGTCTGAAATGGTCGGGAGATTATGGCGAGGTCACGGCCGAGGATGTGAAATTTTCTTACGAGCGTATCGCCGACCCGAAGAACGAATCCCCCTATAAAGACGATTTTGCTGTGCTCGATCGGGTTGAGGTGAGCGACAAGTTGAGCGGCGCAATCATCCTCAAGGAATATTTCGCGCCGCTTTGGACCTCTACACTGCCAGAAGGCTCCGGAAAGATCGTCTGCAAGGCTGCGGTTGAAAAGGCCGGAGGCAGCTTCACGACCGAAATCCCGGCCGCTTCCGGGCCCTATATCATCAAGGAGTGGGTCCCCAAGCAGATCACGGTTCTGGCGCGCAATCCGGCCTATGGCGGCGCCGCGCCCTATTTCGACGAGATCCACATCTTGCCGATCGAGGATGAGAAGACTGCCGAGATCGCCTATGAAGCGGGCGATGTTGATTATACCGGTGTGTCCTTGAGCTCGCTTTCGCGCTTCAAGGAGAAGACGCCACCCAACACCATGCTCCAGGAGGCGCCTTCGCTCGCCTATGTCTGGATCGGAATGAATGTCGAGCACCCGACTTTCCAGGATGAGAAGGTCCGCCGCGCCGTTCAGCATGCGGTCGACGTCGATGCAGTGCTGGAGGCCGCCTATTTCGGAGTGGCAAAGCGTGCCACCGGCATCATCGCGCCGGGCCTGCCCGGGAATCGCGAGAAGAACCTCTACACTTACGATCCCGAAAAGGCGAAGGCGCTCTTGAAGGAAGCGGGTAAGGAAGGCGGCTTGAAGGCGACCATCAGCGTTCTCAACAAGACCGAACGCCTGTCGGTGGCGCAGATCGTTCAGGCAAATCTCGCCGAGATCGGTGTCGAAATGGAAATTCTTCCCTACGATTCGGGCGTGTTCTGGAGTCTTGGAGACCAGGCGTCCGGGGAAGCCTGGAAGGATGTGCAGATGATCCTCAACCGGTTCTCGATGGCGCCGGATCCAAGCTGGGCGACGGTCTGGTTCACGCCGGACCAGGTCGGCGTCTGGAACTGGGAGCGCTGGAACGATCCCGAGTTCGGCGAGTTGCACAAGAAAGGCTTGGTGGAGAGGGATGTCGCCAAGCGCGACGAGATGTACAAGCGCATGCAGGATCTGATGGAGGAATCGGGCGCATACATTTTCCTCACGCACGAGGCGAATGCGGCGATCTACCGGGATGATCTAATGCCTGCCACCCAGCCGGACGGGTGGACCGGAGTGATGCTGCCGGACTTCAAGAAAGCCGGCTGATCGGCCGACTGGGTATCAGGGCCGGCGTCCCCGCGGGCGCCGGCCTTTCTGTACCCGGATTGGACTGAAACAACCGGATCGGCTCATTTTTTCGCTTCGGTCAATCGGAGGCTCAACCGGATGCGAGAGGGAAATGGCATCGCGCCTTTCGTTCCGGGCCGATGTCACGCAACTCCGGCGCCTCTTCGCGACAGATCGGCTGCGCGAATGGGCAGCGGGTGTGAAACTCGCAAGCCGGTGGGCGATTGCGGAGGCTCGGCACCTCGCCCGTGAGCTCCACAGTCAGCCGCCGGCGGTCCGGATCGGGCTGCGGCTGCGCCGCCAGAAGCGCATGCGTATAGGGATGAGCAGGTCGTATGAAGATCTCGTCGGTTGGCCCGGTCTCCACCAGCCGGCCGAGATACATCACCGCCAATCGATCGCTGACATGGCGGACCATGGCCAGGTTATGGGTGATGAGCAGGTAGGCCAGCCCAAGCTCCTGTTGAAGTCGGCTCATTAGGTTCAGGACTTCTCCCTGCACCGAGACGTCGAGCCCGGCCGTAGGCTCATCGGCGATCACCAGCCGCGGATTCAGCGACAGGGCGCGCGCGACGCCGACCCGTCGCGCCTGGCCTCCGGAGAGCTCGTGGGGAAAGCGGCCGCCAATATCGGCAGGCAAGCCGACCAGCCCGAGGAGGCGGCGTGCCTCGGCACCCAGATCCTGGGGTCCGGCGCCGTGAATGGCGAGCGGCTCGGCGATCAGGGCGCGGACCGTCAACCGTGGGCTCAAGGATCCGACGGGGTCCTGGAACATCATCGCCATTTGCCGTCGCCAGCGCTTCCAGGCCACGGCGGAGCGATCCGGAAGATCGGCCCCCTCGAAGCGAACACGCCCGCCGCTGGGCTGGACCAGGCCAATCAGTGCACGGCCAAGCGTCGTCTTGCCGGAGCCGCTTTCGCCGACCAGCGCCAGCGTGCTGGCCGGCGCCAGGTTGAAACTCACGCTGGCGACCGCCTCTACCCAGGGTCGAGATGTGGCGACGAGAAGCTGGCGTACCAGCCCCATGATGCGGAAACGTACGGTCAGGTTTTCAACCTCAAGCAGCGGCTGCATTGTCGATCCTGATGCAGCGGGCTTGATGGTCCGGACCGAGGGAAACCGGCACTGGCACGGTCGTTCGGCAGCGCTCGATCGTGTCGGGGCAGCGGTCGGCGAAGACGCAGCCGGTAGGTGGGACGAGAAGGTTCGGGACCTCGCCGGGAATGGTCGGCAGCTCGGCTGTTCTCCGCTCGATCCGAGCGGGGTCGCAGCGCAGCAAGGCTTGCGTATAGGGGTGGCCGGGGTTGTGAAAGAGGGCGCCGACCGGACCGCTTTCCACCACTTCTCCCGCATACATGACCGCGACGCGATCACACAGCTCGGCAATTAGTCCGAGATTGTGAGATATGAATAGGATCGAGCCGGCAAAGTCCCGCCTCAGCGCGCGCAGCAGATGAATGATCTGCGCCTCCATCGTTACGTCGAGCGCCGTCGTCGGCTCGTCCGCGATGAGAAGGCTCGGATTGGTCAGAAGCGCCATGGCGATGGCGATACGTTGACGCATACCGCCGCTGAACTGGTGCGGATAGTCGTCCAGCCTGCTCTCGGCATCCGGAATGCCGACGCGCCGGAGCATGGCGATGGCCGCCACTTGCTTCTCGGGTGTGGAACGTTGCTCGCGGAACTGCACGTCGGTCATCAGCCGGCCAATCGACAGCACGGGGTTGAGCGCGGTCATCGGGTCCTGGAATACCATGGCGATTCCGCCGCCGCGCAGGCGGCGCAACTCCGCATCGTTCATCGCCAGGACTTCGCGCCCGTTGAACAAGATGCTGCCACCCGTCACGGCGGCGTTGCCGGGCAGGAGCCGCAGCACGGCGGAAATCAGGGTCGTCTTGCCGCATCCGCTTTCCCCGACAATGCCGACGATCTCACCCCTCGGGACGGTCAGGTCGACATGCGCCAGCGCACGCACGGCCCCGCGAGGCGTCGCATAGGCGACGCTGAGATCCTTGACCTCGAGTATGGCGCTCGAGCGCTCAGACATCCTTGCGCAACCGTGGGTCAAATGCGTCGCGCAGCGCCTCGCCCAGGAAGGTGAAGCCCAAGGTCGCGAGAATCAAGGGCACACCGCCGGAAATCACCATCCAAGGGGTATTCCGAATAAAGGCGTAGCCGTCGTTGAGGATGCTGCCCCAGCTCGCTGTCGGGGGCCGCACGCCAAGGCCAAGGAAGCTGAGGCCCGCCTCGATCGTGATCACCACCGGCACATCCATGCTGGCGAGGATCAGCAACGGCCCGATCACGTTCGGCAGCATGTGCACGAACAGCACGCGCACCGGGCCGGCCCCGAGCGAGCGCTCGGCCAAGATGAACTCCGTCGTGCGGAGCGAAAGCGTCTGCGTCCTTACGATACGGGCGTAAACCGGAACGTTGAAAATGGTGATGATGAAGATGATGGTGCCGAGGCTCGGCCCGAGGATGGTGACGACCGCCAGGGCGAACAGCACGGTGGGGAAGGCGCGGATTGAATCGAAGATTAGTATCAGCAGAGAATCGAGCCATCTCGGCCCGTAACCCGCGATCAACCCCAGCGCAAGCCCGCCGATCAACGAGAAGAACGACGTCACTGCCGCGACCCAGAGCGCAATCCGGCTGCCGACCAGCACCCGCGAAAAGATATCCCGCCCCAACTGATCGGTGCCGAGCCAGTGCAGCTCCGAAGGCGGCTGCAGCCGCTCCTTTACATTGGTGACGTTCGGCCCGTAGGGCGAAAGGATGTCAGCGCCCAGCGCCATGATGACGATCAACGCCACCAACACGAGACCGAGGGCGCCCAGGGGATCGCGCAGCAACCGGCGGAGCGCTCCGAACCGCCGCTCCAGCACGAGCGGGGCGGCTCGGCCCGCCGTGAGGCTGGTGTCAGAGGCTTGCGCGGACACGGGGATCCAACCAGGCCGCGACGAGGTCGGCCACAAGCGTGCAGGATGCGTAAAAGGCGGTGGTGATAAGCACCGACCCCATCACGACCGGATAGTTGCGGGTGATCACCGCATCGTAGGTGAGCTTGCCCACTCCCGGCCGGGCGAACACGATCTCGGCGAAGACGGCGCCCGAGAGCAGGTTGCCGATCCCCACCCCCAGCAGCGCAATGGTCGGCAGGATCGCGATCGGCAGGGCATAACGGAAGAGGATGCGCTGCTCGGGCAAGCCGAAAGCGCGCGCTGTGCGGACGTGGTTTTCGCCCATTACCTCCAGCATCGAAGCCCGTACCATCCGCGCGATATAACCGACCCAGCCGAGCCCAACGGCAAAGGCGGGTAGAAGGAGATGCACCAGTTGATCGCCCCAATCGCCGCGGTCGCCGGCGCCGATCGCCGGCAGCCATTTCAGCCAGACGGCAAAGAGAAGGAGCGAATAGATCGCCACGATGAAGGAGGGAATGGCGATGGCGCTGACCGAAATCACTCCGATCAACCGGTCGGTCCAGGAGTTGCGCGCCACCGCCGACCAGGCGCCGAGCGGGATGCCGGTCACGACCGCCCAGCCGAGGCCGACCCCCGTCAGCGCCAGGGTATAGGGCATCGCCTCGAGCACGATCTGGGTGACACTGCGGTTGCTCCAGACGTCGATCCCGAGATCGCCCCGCAAGACATTGGAGATGAAGGTCCAGAGCTGTACCGGCAGCGGATCGTTGAGCCCCATACGCTCGCGAAACGCCGCCTTCATCGCCGCGGTCGCCCTGGGGCCGAGTGCGATTGAGGCGGGATCGCCAGGCACCAGATAGACCATGCTGAACAGCAGGGTCATGGTGACCAGGAGGATCAGCACGGTGAGAGCCAGGCGGCGAGCAGTATAGATGAGCATCGTGACGGTTCTATGGATGATCGCGTGCGGTCGATGTCACCCGATCGCACGCCACGAGCCGCACACCATCGTAGATCGCAACCGCCAGATTCTGAACCTCGCCGATCCGGTAGGGCGGCTGGCCGACGGTCTTCATTCGGTCGTTTGGTCTGTCACACCAGGTCTCGTCTGATCCGACGCTCCCATGTTTGAGTATAGATGCGCTTGCCTGCCTCATAGGCATCGAGCGTGGCATCGATAAGAAACTCTTCCCGTGTCGCTCGGAAGCGCGTTGCCGTTTCGGTACGCACCTGCCAATCATCCCGTGCGAGTTTCTGTGTCCATTTGATCTCGATATCCGCGGACAGCGGATCGTCGGACTTGACACGATAGGTGCCGGTCTTGATCTGATCGATGGTCAGGTCGATCGAATCGATACGATAGGTGCCGGTATCCTCGTGGCGGGTGAACACGCACTCGTCGGTAGCGAGGTCACGCTCGACCAACCGTTTCGTCGCATGCTCGCGCAGTGTCGTCTCCGCCAAGGGCGGAGCTCCCTCAGGAGGCGGGAAATCCTTGAGCTCCTGATCTTCCTTGCGAGGCAGGCGGACAGGCAACTCCAGGCTGGAAACGCCGGTGAAGAGCGTCATCAACACCGGCTCGGGCATGGGAAAGGCGGTGGGCCAGTAGCTCGTCGAGAGCGTGAGCCGGATGCGGTGCCCGGGCTTGAAGCTGTGCGCGATGTCGTTGAGTTGTACGCGAACCCGGTAGCGGCGGCCCGGCACGAGAGGGGAGGGGTGTTCGTGACTTTCGCGGTGAGTCAGATTCAACAGGCCGTAGCTGACCCGCTCCGAAACGCCGTCCGGGTGAATATCGCAGAGTCGAGCGGCGATCATCGCCACGGGGCGGTCGCTCGTCAGCTCTACATCCACTACAGGTGCGCCGAGGATCTCGACGGGTTTGGTCAGAACCTCGCCGTCGAAGCAGAGTGACTTGCCATCCTCCTCACGCTGGTCGGTGGGAAGGTCCGGACCAAGTCCATAGGGGCACCAGGCCCCGGCATCAAGGCCGGTATCTTGCGGCGAGGAGAAGGTGATCGGGGTTTCTGGTTCCGCTGCCTCGGCGAGCCGGAAGGGGTTGAGCATGAAACGCACCGGACGGATGTTCTTCGATGGCCAGGATGGCTCCGCAACCCAGCGGCCGGGTCGATGGGGGAGGTAGGCTGCCGGGCGCACGGGATCCTCCATCCAGACCCGATACATGGGCTCCGCCATGATCCCGGTATCCTTGCCCTTGAGCCACTGATCCCACCAGCGCAAGGTCTCCTGCAGGAACCCAATCGCCGGGCCCGGCTTGGCGAAATGCGGATATTTGTGCGCCCAGGGCCCGATCAGCCCCTTGCGCGGTGATTTCAATCCGGCCAGTAGCCGCGGCACGGCGTTGGAATAGCCGTCCGCCCAGCCGCCCACCGCATAGACTGCGCATTCGATGTCGGCGTAGTTCTCGCAGACAGATCCATGCTTCCAGAAGGCGTCACGACGCTGATGTCGTAGCCAGTTATCGATGAGAAGCGGCGTGTTCTCGAGCCGATACATCCACATCTGCCGCCAGCGCTCGCCGACCAGCGCCGGATCGGGAGGCCGCGACATATAGGCGAACATGGTCGAGGCCCAGCTCAGATTGTCGTTCAAGAGACATCCGCCCATATGGTGGATGTCGTCGGCATATCGATCATCAGTCGAGGCGATGGTGACAATCGCTTTCAATGGCTTGGGCCGTCTGGCGGCGATCTGCAGTCCATTGAAGCCGCCCCAGGATATTCCGATGATCCCCAGCGATCCGGTGCACCAGCCTTGCGCCGCGATCCAGTCGATCACCTCCAGCGCGTCGTCCTGCTCCTGTTTCAGATACTCATCCAACAGCAGACCCTCGGACTCGCCCGAGCCGCGCATATCGACGCGCAGGCAGGCATATCCGTGGCCTGCATAATAGGGATGGGTGAGCGCATCGCGTTCCGATGTGCCGTCACGCTTGCGATAGGGAAGATATTCGAGGATCGCCGGAACCGGGTTTTTCTCAGCATCCTCCGGAAGCCAGATGCGGGCGGCGAGACGCGTTCCGTCGGATAGCGGAATCTCGGCATTGACGATCTCTCGGACGGCACGGGGAAAACGGGTGACGATCTCCACGGCGATGCGGCTCCTTCTCAGATCCTTAGGAAAGCGCGTTCAGATAGACGGCGCCGCCTTTCATTACGAGCGCCAGGCGCTTGAGCGCACGGATGTCGTTCAAGGGATTCTCGCGCGTGGCGAGGAGATCCGCGAACTTGCCTGGAGCGAGGCTGCCGATATTGTGCTCCTGGCGCAATAGCCGCGCCCCATTCACTGTAGCCGCACGCAGGCTGTCGGCCGGGCTCAGGCCCGCCTCCTCCACCATGGCGATGCACTCATCGACATTGTCGCCATGGTGATTACCGGGTGTCCCGGCGTCCGTACCCATGGCGATAGGCACGCCCAGCCGATGCGCCTGCCGCACCATTCCCTGACGAATTTCTCGGCTGGCGACAAGCCGCTCGCGCAAGTGCGTAGGTATCGAAGCGTTCACCGCCGGATCGTTGAGCATGGAGGTGGTGGGGCAGAAGGTTGGGACCAGGGTCACCTTGCGCTCCGCCATGTATTTCAGCGCCTGCTCGTCGGCGTAGGTTCCATGCTCGATCGAAGCGGCGCCCGCCTCGACGGCGTTGCGGATTCCCTGGCAGGCATGGGCATGGGCGGCCATGTGCTTGAAATTGTCGCGAGCAATCTCGGCCGCCGCCTTCAGCTCCTCGAGCGTGAACTGTATGGCGTGGGCATCTTCGTTCTCCGGCGAGAGCATCGCGCCGGTCGCCATCACCTTGACGAAATCGGCGCCGCGGGCGAGCTGACGGCGCGCGGCGGCCCGGACCTCGTCCGGCCCGTTCGCGATCTCGTACATGCCAGGATAATATTCGGCGCCGCTGGTGGTGATGGACAGAAGACGGCCGGCGAGAAAAAGGCGCGGGCCAATGCACCAGCCACGCTTGATCGCTTTCCGGACCCCCATCTCGACATAGTTCCAGCCGCCGCAGTCACGCACGGTTGTGATACCGCCGAGCAGCGTCCGCTCCGCCGCCTTCACCGCATAAATCGCAATCAACGCATCGGGCCAACGCGCGACGACAGAGGGGTCGGGTTCCTCCGTCGGCATCGCGAGATGAACGTGACAGTCGATCAGCCCCGGCACCAGATAACAGCCGGTCAGATCAAGTCGCGTATCGTCGGCACCAGGCGCTGCGGTCTCAGCCAGCGCCTTGATCCGGTCACCCTCGACCACAATGTTGCAATGCCTGAATCGGCCGCCTTCAGGCTCGAAGACCTGACCACCGGTTAGCCAAAGCATCGGCGTCTCCCAGTTCGATCTATCCACGCCGGCACGTGAAGCTGCTGAAGCATGTCGGAAACGCGACGGGTGGGCAACGAGGCCGTTCTGACACATCCCGCTCTATGTCCAGACCCTTGCCGACAGCCGGAAACGGCGCCTATGAAAGCTTTTGATCCCGATTGATGTTGCCTGCTTGCCCTTGATCGGATCGAATGCTGTGGTAACAGTTGTTATTTCTTTCCTTAAGGGTATGTTAGCTTAAATTGCTTTAGCTCGGTAATATTAGGTTCAGAAACGAGGAGGGGTTGGTGGGTGCCCCACGATCGGGGCAGTCAAATCCCTTTGCGCATGGCCGTCGAAGCCTTCCCCAATCTACTGCGGTCCGCGACGAGGATCGAATTCGGGCGCAGGATGGCCCATCGCGCCCGAAATTTGACGGCGATCGGCTCGTGGCGAGATCTTATTCCGGGCGCGCTCGTCCTTGCCTGCGGCGGCGCAATCGCGCTCGGCGGTTTCCTGGCCGCCAGGGATCATCTTGTCGGCCTGGAGCGGCGCAACTTCGAAGTGGAGGCGGCCGGCTATGCGGGCGCTCTGCGGGATGGCGTCCGCCAATATGCCGAAGCGCTGAACGCCATGGCGGCCTTCGTGTCGGCCTCGCGGGGCGTCGATCGATGGGAGTTTCTGCGTTTCGCAGAGCGCACATTACCCCGCTATCCGGGCTTTGCCGCGCTCGAATGGGTCCCGCGCGTGCCGATCCAGTATCGGGCAAGATACGAGCGGCGCGCACAGGTTGACGGTCTGTTTGGGCTGCGCATTCGTGAGCTCGGTTCCGATTCCGAGCTGGTGCCGGCCGCCGATCGACCCGAGTTCTTCCCGGTCTACTATGTCGAGCCGTTCGAAGGACACGACCAACTGCTCGGCTTCGATTTGGCCTCCGATCCGGTTGCGAGGGCCATTCTTTCACGGGCGGAACAGCATGGCCGCATACTTGGAGCCAGACTTCCGCCCGGCACCCCCGTTGCGGCGCGAGAAGCCGATTTCTGGTTCGTGCTCCCGCTCTTCGATGGCGAAATCACCCAAAAGCCTGTCGAAGAGCGGCACGAGACGTTGCTCGGCTTTGCCATTGGAGCGATCCGGATCGGCACAATGGTCGATGCGGCGCTTGAAGCCATGGGACCGTCTACCCTGGCCGTGCGAATGATCGACGAGATGCCGGCTTCCTTTAATCCGGTGCTCTATGCGCGGGGCTGGGACACGAGTATGCAGGCGCAAGGCCAATCTTCCCGCGATTTTATTCATGCCTCGAGTTTCGAAATGTCAGGAGGCACATGGAGGATCGAAGTCGCGCCGCTGGCGAGCACTACCGCCCGTCCTCAAGACGCGCTGCCTTGGGGAGTTGCGTTGATCAGCCTCTTGCTGACCGGGCTGCTGCTTCAGCACATGGCCGCCACGATACTGCGTCGCCGCGGCATCGAACGGGCGGTGCAGGCGCGTACCACCGAACTTGCCAACGCGAACCGGGATCTGCAGACAGAGATCTCCGAACGTCGGCGGGCAGAAATCAATCTACGACATGCGAAGGAAACAGCCGAGCTGGCGAACCGCGCCAAGTCGGAGTTTCTGGCCATGGTCAGCCATGAGTTGAAGACCCCGTTGAACGCGATCATCGGCTTCTCGGACATCCTCGCCAATCAGACTCTGGGTCCGATCGGCAAGGCTCAGTATCTTGACTATGCCTCGGACATTCGGGATAGCGGCCACTATCTCCTGAAGATCATCAATGACATCCTTGACCTGTCGCGGATCGAGACCGGCAACCTGACGCTGGTCGAGGAGGAGATCGACATCGGGTCCGTGGTGCAGTCGGCCGTCCGGCTCATCCGCCCGCGCGCCGAGGCGGCGGGCCTGACGCTGATCACCGAATTCCCGGCCGAGATTCTCTGTGTCTTGGCCGACGCCCGGGCCATGAAGCAGATTCTGGTCAATCTGCTTTCAAACGCGGTGAAGTTCACGCCCGGAGGTGGCCGCGTTACGGCTTCGGTCGGCGTGGATGAGGGCATGCCGACGGTCACGGTCGCCGATACCGGAATAGGGATCCCCGCAAATGACCTGGAGCGTGTCTGCGAGCCGTTCGTCCAGGTCGATACCTCGCTTGCAAGGCGGTTCGAGGGGACCGGCCTTGGCCTGACCTTGACGAAGCGGCTCGTGGATCTGCATGGCGGCGAGTTGATCCTGCGCAGTGCGGTTGGCATGGGCACCACGGTGATCGTGCGCTTGCCCGTGGAGCGCCGAATCGATCGGCGTCCCCGATGACCCTGCCTATGGTCGCCATCGAGCGAATCTACTGCGGGCCTGCTCGCAAGCTGGGCGGGGCCTGCCTCGTCGTGGTCCTTCTTCTCCAGGCCTGCGGGTCGCTGTCCCAATCGGGGCCGGCGCCTCCAACGCCAGCGGCCAAGCCGGTTGTGTCGGTTGCATCCCAACTCGAGACCGCTGCCGGTTCGGTCGATATCAGAAGCGTGCAGCTGGCATTGTTCGAGCTTGGCTATTACGAGGCGGGCGTGGATGGGATTGCGGGCCCCAAGACCAAGGCTGCCATCCGCGCCTTCCAGAAAGACAGCGATCTGCAAATCACCGGCGATCTCACGCACGAGTTGGTGCAGACGATCGTCGATTCCGCGGCAGGGGCCCGCCGGCGCTTGTCGTCCTATAGTGGACTGGTTCAACCGGTCTATGAGGCGGGAGACCGCTTCTACTATTCGAACGGGATTTCGGAAACGGTCTTGGCTCTGGAAAGCGGTCGCGTGGTCTGGGAATCGAGCGACGGCACGCGGCGGACCGCCCCGTGGAACTTCGTTCTGCCTCCCTTCGCGTGGTTCGGCGAGCACGGATCCGGGTCCGCTGAGGCGGAGGCGCCTTTCGATCTGCTCTGGCCGCTCAAGCCAGGAACCGAAGCGCGGTTTTCCATCAGCGCCACGAGGATGGTCTCGAGCACGCGGCCTGAGGACATCTTCGAGCTGTGGCACTGCAAGGTGCGCTCGCCCGTTCGGGTCACGGTGCCCGCCGGCACCTTCGATACGCTCCCGATCATCTGCGATGCCTTCCGTCAGCCCTCCGGTCCCAAACGGATGATGGGCTGGAACTACGCTCCAGCCGTCGGCCATTTTGTCCGGCGCATGGAAAGGACCGGCGAGGAGAAAGTGGAGTCGGTCGAGCTGGTGGCGGTGGAGCTCGGTGGGCGCGACTGGCCCGCGGCGGCGCGCGCAGGTCTAGGCTGGGCTTTGCAGCATACCCTCGAAAACGAGTCTTTGGGCGGCCGCGTCAACTGGGAAAGCAGTGCGCTTCCCGGGCATATTGAGATCGAGGCGCTGGCGGAGACGGATTTTAATGGCGCCGAGCCTTGCCGACGTTTCGCCGCCACCCGATTCGATGCAGAAGGCATGAAGCGGGTCTACCCTGGGATCGCTTGCCGGGCTTCCGATGGGACCTGGAGCGTTCCACACGGTCCCGATCGGGCGCGTGCCGAGCTTCCCTGAACGTAGAATTTTGGCGGTTGGTCCGATCGACAGAAAGTCTCAGTTCTCGAATGGGGTCACCAGTTCCGTCTCGTTGGTGTCCACCACGAACACCGCGAGGAGCTTGGCCGGCTCCGTCTCGCTGGCATTGGCGCTGACGCTGTGGCGGTCGCCGGGCTGCTCGGACCAGTTCTGTCCGGCCGTGTAGGTCGTCACCGGTCCGTCGTTGACCTGACTTTCGATCGCCCCCTCGAGCACCGTCGCGTAGATGAAGGCGGATTTGGGATGCGTGTGGCCAGGCGAGTAGCCGCCCGGCCGGTATTCGACGAGCACCCCCTTGATGCTCTTGCCCGGAACGTTCGGCAGCTCGTGCTGGTAGACGACGGTCACCGTCGCATCCTTGGAGCCACCTAATTTGATCGACTGGCCAGGCTCGGCCTCTTGGGCGAGGGCCTGGGTTGCCGCCAACAGAATCAATGCAGCCAACGCGTGAATCGTCGCTTTCATGGCTCTCTCCGAAAGTCGGAACCTGTTGTTACGATGCTCTCGTCGCGAGCTTGCGCTTGATCCAATCGGCGAGCTTAGTCTTGCCGAGCTGAGCGTTGCCCATGGGAACGAGAGAGAGGCGTTCGACTTTTGCTCCGAAGTAGCGGGCCTCCGGATCGGCACGGACGCGGCGTTTGTCGCCCATCATCTCGAGGTATCTCTCGACGATCTCGTTGAAGGGCGCCCTTTCCGATCCGGCGATCTCGATCGTACCGTTGCGCGGCGCAGATGTCGCCACCGTGGCCACGACGGCGGCGACGTCATCTGCGGCAATTGGCTGAAACAGGCCGGTCGCGATGTTGACGACGCCGTCCGCCTCGCCTGCATCGGCAATGGCTCCGAGGAACTCCATGAACTGGGTCGACCGAATGATCGTGTAGGGGATGCCCGAGGCCTTGATCAGATCCTCCTGGGCGATCTTCGCCCGAAAGTACCCGCTGTCCGGCGAACGATCGGTGCCCACGATGGAGAGTGCGACGTGATGCCGGACGCCGGTGCGCGCTTCCGCGGCACAAAGGTTCTTCTCGTGCGCCGTAAAAAAGTCCATCACGGCCGAGGGCTCGAAGGATGGAGAATTGGCAAGGTCAACGACAACCTCGGCGGCGTCCAATGCCGCCTCAAGGCCTTCCCCCGTCACGGTGTTGACGCCCGTGTTCGGTGCGGCGGCCAGCGCATCGTGACCGGCGCCGCGCAGGAGCACGATCGTTTTCGAGCCGATAAGCCCCGTGCCTCCGATTACGACGATCTTCATTTTCTCCTCCGAGCTTGAATCTGTTGGCGATACAAGAGGCTCGGGCGTGCGCAACCTCCTCGCGTCGAGCGGCTGCGCGCTCTCTTGCGGTGTTAACTCCTCACCGCTTGATGAAGGCCAGCAGGTCGGGGTTCACGACCTCAGCGTGCGTCGTGCACATGCCGTGTGGAAACTTCTCATAGATCTTCAGCGTGCTGTTCTTAAGCAGCTTGGCCGAGAGGGGCGCGGAATCCGCGATCGGCACGATTTGGTCGTCTTCGCCGTGCATCACGAAGGTCGGAACGGTGATGACCTTCAGGTCCTCGGTGAAATCCGTCTCCGAGAAAGCCTTGATGCCATCGTAGTGCGCCTTCGCCCCGCCCATCATCGCTTGGCGCCACCAGTTCAAAATGATCGGCTGCGACGGCATGGTGCCGGGTCGGTTGAAGCTGTAGAAGGGGCCGGTCGGCAGGTCGATATAGAACTGCGACCGGTTGGCGGCGAGCTGCTGGCGCAAGCCATCGAATACCTTGATCGGTAGACCACCAGGATTAGCAGCAGTCTTCACCATGATCGGGGGCACGGCGCCGATCAGCACCAGCTTGGCGACGCGACCCTGCGGCTGGCCGTGACGGGCGACATAGCGCGTGGCCTGTCCGCCGCCGGTCGAATGGCCCACATGCACGGCATTCTTGAGATCGAGATGCTCAACGACCGCGGAGGTGTCCGCGGCATAGTGATCCATGTCATGACCGCCGCTGACCTGCGTCGAGCGGCCATGCCCCCGGCGGTCATGCGCGATCACACGATAGCCCTTCGATAAGAAATAGAGCATCTGGGTATCCCAATCGTCGGCGCTCAGCGGCCATCCGTGATGGAAGACGATCGGCTGTGCGTCCTTCGGGCCCCAGTCCTTGTAGAAGATTTCGACGTCGTCGTGCGTGGTAATGGTGGTCATTGTTTGACTCCTTTAGACCGAGCACTCGATGTTGCGCCATGTGTGTCATTGAGCATTGCCAGCGGGTGGCTGAGCCAAGCCGCGCCGTTGAGGGCATAGTGCTGCGGGTCGGCCAGCGCCCCGCGCCCCAAGCGGGCTGAAGCGGTTGAGTCGTCGGGATGTTCGTCTGGAGCAGGACCGGTTGGACGCCCATGCCGCTTCCTCCGGCGCGCCTCGCCGTGGCGGGCCGCCCTGAAAAACTGCGCCACAGGAAGACATAGAAACGCAGACTCTGTGCTTCGGTTGCACGAGGATGAGGAACCATCCCGCCGTCGCTTGCGGAGGTCATGGATGCGGCGTTCGCGGGGTCCGTACGGCCTGACTACGACCAAGACCATGCGGTCGGACGACTACCCGACGGTGGCTGCGGCCGAGGCCAGTTTAAGTATCCATATCGAAATCCTTCCAATTGTTTGGTACCTTTCGACAATGACGCGGGTGGAAGCAGCAGCGGGTCATCCTTATCAAGGGCGGTGGACCCGTGGAGAGTCGGCTGTTGCGTTCGCTGCCAACCTGCCGATATGGCTTTTGCCGGTCTCCCAAGGCAGCGATCCGGGTAGTGGCAGCGGCGCGGAAAAAGAAGAGACCGCCCAGCAGCCGCTAATGCGGGTGCTGATTGTGGAAGACGAGGTACTGACAGCCGACTATTTGCAGCATCTGCTGATCGAACTTGGTTACGAGGTCTGTGGTCATGCCACCAGCGCAGCCGCCGCGTTAAACTTGGCGGGCTTGTGCCGCCCTGACATTGTGCTCATGGATGTCAATCTGGGCCGCGGCGGGGATGGAATTGGAGCCGCCCGGCAGATTCTGGATAATTTCGGCATTCGCTCATTGTTCGTGACCGCCTATGGTGACCGCGCCACCCTGAGCCGCGCTCAGGGCGCTGATCCCGTCGGTCTGGTCTTGAAGCCGTTTGACAAGCAGCGGCTTGCCGCGGCGATCGCAGGGGCGCGTCTCCGGCTTGGCCCAACGGGGCGCTGAACAAGCGCGGCTGACGCCGGCTTCACCGGAAGGAAAGAGCTGCCGCATCCACCACGATCCGTACTGATATCGGCTCGCGGCGGCCGCGCAAGGTCACTTCGCGGGTGGGGTGCTCGTCAAGCGCCACTCCGGCAAGATCGGCGACGGTTTGCGAGACCACGAGTTGGCACGCAAACTCCTTGGTGAGAGCCTCCAACCGACTTGCCGCGTTGACCGCATCTCCAATTGCGGTCAGGCCGGTGGCGCGGCCGTAGCCCATCTCACCGATGATTGCCGGTCCCGCGTGAATGCCGATGCCGATTCGCAATGGCTCGGGAAGATCGTGAGAGAGCGAAACGTTGATCTCCGCCAGGTGCAGCGCCATTCGCCGAGCGGCTTCCAGCGCATTCTGGCAGCCCTGGGCGGGCGTGGAGCCGATCCCGAACAGAGCCATCACGCCGTCGCCAATGAATTTGTCGACTCGGCCGCCTGCTTCCTCGACTGCTTCTCCCATGGACCGGAAGAACCGGTTCAACAGAAACACAAGATCGAAGGGTAGCCGGTGCTCGGCCAGATTGGTGAAGGCGCGCAAATCGCAGAAGAGAATCGCGATCTCTTGTTCGGCGCCATGCAGGTAAGCGGGCCTGCCGCGTGCATCAGCCGGTCCCGCATGCGGGGGTAGGAGCGGAACGATCTCGACCGGCCCCGTCGGCCGCGCCTGACATGCCAGACGGGTTCCCGAGCCTGCCCCGATCCGATGGAGAACCCGAAGCTCGTCTTCACTTGGAGGGGGCAGGTGGTCCTGGCCGCGCACGACGCGTACCCGGCAGGTCGAGCACCGGCCCCGCCCCCCGCAAATGGAGGCGTGGGGGACCCCTGCCGCACGGCTGGCTTCGAGCAACGTGGCGCCCCGGCCGATCTCGATACGCCGTCCGTCGGGATAGCTCACCGTCACCGCGTTGCGCCGCTCGGCGGTAATGCGCAGCAGGCGCGCCGCAAGCGTTCCAAGCAGCATCACGAAGTAGAAGATAAGGCCCCCCTCATGAAGCGCCGTCAGCCGGTCGACCTCCGCCCGATCCGGGAATCCGTCGAGAAGTTGCGTGCGGAAGGTTTCATCGGCCATCAGCGCCCCAACCTCCCGCCCACCGGCGGCAAACCCGAGCAGCGCGAAGATCGGGACGAGAAGGGCAGCCCCGTAGGTCCAGGGCAAAGCAGTACCGTACCAACTCTTCAGCCTGAGCCAATAATGCAGACCGATGCAGCCATGCAGCCAGGCGATAAGCAAGGTCGCGACCTGACGGAATCCCGCATCCGGCTGAAGCGTCCAGAGCACAGCCAACACATGCGCATAGTCATCGGTCGATCCGGAGAGGGAATAGGAGATACGAGTGCCGACAACATGCTCCCAAAGCAACGGCGGTATCGCCAGGCCAAGCAGAAGCTGAGCGGCTTCCCATCCGGGCATGCGTAAGCTGCGTCGGCGGTAGAGGCTGCGAAACGCCAGGCTCGCGTGAATAAGGAAGGACCCGTAAAGGAGCAACGTGCCTACGGGATTTCGCCAAAATGCCAGGAACATTGTTCGTCCGGCCTCGATCGCCTCAAGTGAGACAAGGCCCAGAGCGTGGTTGATGAGGTGGGTGAGGATGTATGTGAAAAGCACCGAGCCGGTGGCCGCACGAAGCGTTCTAACCGCGGCTGGAGAAAGCAGGCCCGACTTCGGAGGTTTGGCAGTGGCTGCGCTGGTCAAGGCTCGTCAGGGTCTCCGCCGCCTCGGCGGCAATGTCGCGCGAACTTGAAAACGAGGGGAGCCCCAAACTTGCGCTTGCAGCATGCTCGGGATTCCAGAGCCGGCGTGCAACGGCACCGCAGCCCATCCACACAGGGCAGGATAGAACGATGCCGGCGTATGCGTCGACGGCGTAGTGCCAGCCTAGCGCCACCGAACCCACCAGCATAAACAGAAAATATGCGAACGCGATCACGAGTGCCGTGCGGCCATATCGCCGCGCCAGCAATACGACCAGGAAAGCGCTGGCGACATGTACGCTGGGCATGGCGGAAATGCCGCCGCCCAAGCCCAACGAGCGAGCCCGGTGGAGCTCCCAAAGCATTTGCTGCGCCGATTGTGACATCAGTGGCGCCTCGGCATCGATGGCCGCAAGCTGCTCGAGCAGCGGACCAAAGCGATCGGGTGCACCGCCGACCTCTGCGAAATAACAAGGCCCGGCCGAGGAAAACACCGTGCCCGCGATACTTCCCACCAGGATCCAGACCAGCGGCACCGCAAGCAGCATCTGAAGCCGCAGGTCCGGCCGCCGCCGATCCATCGACTGCCAGGTCCAAAGCGCCAAAAGCGTGAGCGACCAGATGGGGTGATAAAGGAAATCGAGCAGCCGAATCGCCGCGGGCTGATCAAGCAACGGCTGTAAATGACGCCATGGATCCACTCCGCCATGCAGGACGCGGTCCAGCTCCGCCAGGTTCGAATCCCACTCGAAGGGGTGAAGCAATGGAATCAGAACCTTGAAGGAGCTGAATAAGGATAAGAACACGGGGAGCAACGTCAGCAGCGCGAGACTGCGCAGAAGCGCCACGGCGTCCATGTCGAGGCGGCTCAGTTCCAGCCGAAGCCCCGAGACAAGCGGCAGCTCCGGATGACGTCGAAGCGCTTGAACCGAGAGAATCGCCAAGCCTGCCGATGCGACTGCCAACATGGCGGGAAGTGCATAGGGCAGGTAGAGCGTCCAGGTGATCTGGCTTGCTGCGCCGTGCCGCGCCGCAATCAGTTGCACCAAGGCGCCATAAGAAAGCACCAGCCCGATCGGTAACAGATCGGGCCCCCAGGCGGAGCTGGCGTTTCCACGGATCAACGATACTGGAGCAGGCGACACGGATGAGAGGGTTAGCCGGCTTCGGTTAAGAAAGCCTGCTTTAGGGCCGCCTTAACCATACCCTGGCCCTACTGCGTGGAACTGGCGACCAGTCGCCAGGGGAGGGCATCCATGGCGGAGATCGGGCTACGCACCATCCCGAGGCCGGCGCTTGGAGATTGGCTTGCGCCCGCTGTAGGGACGGCGATCTTCGTTGCAGCGCTCCTGAAGGGTTCGGCGGTGATCGGCGATCCCGACATCCAGTGGCATGTCGAGGCCGGGCGCTGGATCGCCACGCATCTGAGCGTTCCCGACCGTGATCCATTCTCCCATAGCATGCTTGGCGCCCCCTGGCATGCTCATGAATGGCTGTCGGAGTTGTTGTTCTGGTGGGCGTTTCATCTCGGCGGCTGGGGTGCCGTGGCGACGGTGGCGGCCGCGTCGGCCGGGCTCGCCTTTGCTCTGCTTGCAACCATCCTTCAGCGTCATCTTCAGCCGCGGCATACGCTGGTGCTGTGCACGGCGAGTTTTGCGCTGGCATCGCAGCATCTGCTGGCCCGACCACATATCCTGACCTGGCCAATCCTGGTCTTATGGACTGCTGCTCTTTGCACGGCGGTGGAGCGTCGGGCACCGCCGAGCCTATTCTGGCTCTTGCTCATGGCGCTGTGGGCAAACCTCCACGGAGGGTATGTCTTTGGGCTGGCCCTGGCGGGGTTGTTTGCCGCGGAGGCGATATGGCGGGCCGAGGCATCCGCGCGGGCGGGCCTGCTTCTGGGTTGGGGAGCATTTCTACTCGCAGCCGCATTCGCGAGCCTGATGACACCGCATGCACCCGCAGCCGGGGTCCGTTTCGCGCTCGGGTTCCTTGACGGCAGCGGCTTCGTTGCACCCATCGGAGAATGGCAGCCTGCCGACTTTCGCACGCTCTCAGGGCTGCAATTGGTGCTGTTGGGAATACTTGCTCTGGCCTTGCTTGGACGACTGCGACTTCCGCCATTCCGGGTGCTGCTGCTGGTCGGCTTGGTCTATCTGGCGCTGTCTCATGTCCGTCATGGCGAGCTTTTGGGGCTGGTCGCACCTCTAGCGGTAGCCGCCTGTCTCGGCGCGAACCTTTATGGCGGCGCCGTCGTGGAGACAGTACCGGCGGGGCGAGGGCGCTTATGGGGTGTATGCGCTTCCGCCGCGGTCTTGGTGCTTGCCCCTGCGCTTTACTTTGGTCGAGCAGAAGTGGCGCCGCCATCAGCGGTCGCTCCGGTGGCAGCGTTGGAATCCGCCCGCTCCGCGGAGCTGCTTGGCCAACCGGTGCTCAATTCCTTCAATTTCGGCGGGTTTCTGATTTTTTCCGGCGTTCCGGTTTTCATCGACGGTCGCGCCGACTTTTATGGAAGTACCTTCCTGAGGCGCTATCTCGATGCGGTGACGTTGACAAACGCGGGCGCATTGGAGGCGCTTCTTGCCGAGCGGGGGATCGGCTGGACGATGCTTCAGACCGGCACCCCCGCCATTCTGCTGCTCGATCGGTTGCCCGGCTGGGAGCGCGTGTATACCGATGAGACGGCGGTGGTACACCGCCGTCGTCCGGGCACACTCTAGGGAGCGGGGCTTTAGAACCCGCTCAGCGCGTCGATGGTGCGCAGGATCGCCGGACCCAGCAATACGACAAAGAGCGGCGGCAGGATGAACAGGATCATCGGCACCGTCAGCATGGCCGGCAGGCGAGCCGCTTTCTCTTCGGCCTTCAGCATCCGCTCTTCGCGGAACTCGGCTGACAGCACGCGCAACGCCTGAGCGACCGGGGTGCCGTATTTGTCGGCCTGCAGCAGGTTGTTCACCATGCCGCGGATCCCAGGAATATTGGTGCGCAGGTCGAGATTGCGCAGAGCCTGTCGGCGGTCGGGCAGGAAGCCCAACTCAAGTGCGGTCAGGGCCAGTTCATCGGCCAGGGAGGCGCATGCCTCGCCGAATTCCTCCGAGACGCGTTTCAGAGTCGCATCGAGGCTCAGGCCCGCCTCAGTGCAGATCACCATGAGATCGAGAGCGTCCGGCAGGGCCCTGCGCATGGCGTGACGGCGCTTGTCGGTCGTATTCTTGAGATAGATATCCGGCAACATATAGCCGAAACCAAGCGCTCCGAAGGAAATGAGCGCCCGCATCGGACCGCTGAGGCTGTACATGCCGAAGCCGTAGAGCAGCACCACGGCCGTGAGACCCAGGGCGATCGGCGCCACGATCTTGGCGAACTGATAGGCGACGATCGCATCCTTGTTTCGAAAACCGGCTTGAGCAAGGGTGCGGGCGAGCCGGTCCGCCTGCTGGCTGCGGCGCAAGGTGATGCCGCTGACGACACGCTTCATCAGTCCGATCGAAACCTGGCGGGAGCTGGTGCGCTTACGCGTTCCGGCCAGGCCGGCGCGAAGCTGTTCGCGGCTCGCTGCGAGCTCGCGCGCACGGCGCGCTCCCGGATTATGGTCGATCAGGCTGTACCACGCACCGGCCGTGACCATCAGTGCCGACAGGGCGGCCATGCCGACTATCAGATCGTCCGTACCGATGCCGGGAATGAGATCGGCGATGTTCATATTTCGAACCTCACCATTTTCGCCATCACGCCAGCGCCAATCATGAAGCTGACCAGCCCAAATCCCACCATTACCAGTCCGCGATCGTCGGTGAAGAGCTGGATGGCATAGTCGTAGTTGACGGACAAGATCAGGCCTTCCATCAGGAAGGGCAGCGACCCGATGATGTAGGCGCTGGCCTTTGCTTCGGAAGAGAAGGCCTTGATCTTCAGCTTCATCTGCCGGCGACGGCGCAGCACGTCGCTCAGATTTCCAAGCGTCTCGGCAAGATTTCCGCCGGTCTCCTGCTGAATTCCCAGCGAAATGGTGAAGAACCGGAACTCCGGGATGCCCAGACGCTTGGCGCAGGCTTCCAAGGCCTCGGGCATGCTCTTGCCGAACTTGATGTTGTCACTGATGCGCGCGAACTCGACGGCGACCGGTCCACCCAGCTCGGCCGAAACCGTCTTGATCGATTCGGTCACCGGCAGGCCGGACTTGAGTCCGCGAACAATTAGATCAATTGCCTCGGGAAAGGCCTCGAGGAACTTCTTGATGCGTCGCTTGGACAGCATCGCCACGAAACCGTGCGGCAGGACGATGGCGGCAAAGACCCCAAAGAGAATTACCGCCGCGATCGGCAGGACCGGATAGAGCCGCCCGATGAGAACGACAAGCAGTCCCACCAGCGCCGAGGCCATCAGATAAATGCCTAGGCTGATATTGTAGCCGGTACGATCAAGCTTCGCGCGCAGGTTCTCGGGATTCGGGACAACGTGCTTGATCAGAGAATCGATGGCGCCGATGCCGCTGTCCTTTGTGATCCGCTTCAGCGACAGGGCCGTTTTGGAGCCCCCGTCCAGGCCGGGCATCTGCTGCACGCGGTTGATCCTGCGGGCACGCATTGCCGCCTGACGGGAGTGATGCAAGGCAAAAAAGAAAAGGAAGAAGATTGCCGGGACGGCAAGGCTGAACAGCAGCAGGCCGGGTCCCGTGGAGACGAATTCGCTGAGCGTCATGCCATCGCCTCTAACAGGGGCCGATCCAGCCCGAAATAGGCCGCTTTCGGCGTGAAATGCGGCCGCAATCCAGAACAACGGAAGTTGCCCCGCAACTTGCCATCAGCCTCCTCGCCCTCGAACTCGTAGAGGAAGAGGTCTTGCGTGGTGATGACGTCTCCTTCCATTCCGACCACCTCCATGATGTGAGTGATGCGGCGCATGCCGTCGCGCATGCGGCTCACCTGCACGATCACGTCGATCGCCGCCGCGATCTGAGTGCGGACCGCCTTGGAGGGAAGGTTGATGCCGGCCATGCCCACCATGTTTTCAAGGCGGGTCAGAGCTTCACGGGGCTTGTTGGCGTGAATGGTCGATAGCGAGCCCTCGTGACCGGTGTTCATGGCTTGCAGCATGTCCACCGCTTCGGAGCTGCGTACCTCGCCCATGATGATGCGATCGGGTCGCATACGCAGCGAGTTCTTGACCAGGTCACGCATGGTGATCTCGCCCGATCCCTCAAGGCTTGGCGGACGCGTCTCGAGGCGAACCACGTGCGGTTGCTGTAGCTGCAATTCGGCGGCGTCCTCGATCGTCACGATGCGATCGCCCGGATCGATCATCTGCGACATCGCATTGAGGAGCGTCGTTTTGCCCGAGCCCGTACCGCCGGAAATCAGAATGTTGAGACGGGATCGTGCCGCGATCTTCAGCACAGTCGCCATGTGCGGCGAAATGTTGCCCTGACGGGCCATCACGTCGAGGGTGATGTTCTTCTTTGAAAATTTGCGGATCGATATGGACGGCCCGTCGATCGCGAGCGGGGGCACGATGATGTTGACGCGGCTGCCGTCAAGCAGGCGCGCATCGCAGAGCGGTTGGGATTCGTCGATTCGCCGGCCTACTTGGCTGACTATGCGGTTGGCGATGTTCATGACGTGCGCATCGTTTCGGAAACGCACGTCGGTCAAAGCCAACTTTCCCTTGCGCTCGACATAGACCTTGTTGGCGCCGTTGACCATGATGTCGGTCACGGTCTCGTCCGCGAGCAGCGGCTCGAGCGGACCCAGGCCGAGCATGTCGTTGAGCAACAGCTCGACCAGCCCTTGCTGTTCCTTGAGGTTCAGCCGGAGCTTCATCTCGGCCAGGATTTCGGCCACCAGCTCGGCGAGTTGGTGGGATAGATCCTCGCGCGACAGCTGAGCGGCCGCCGCCATGTCCATCCGATCCAGTATGATCGGCTGGATCTTCGATTTCGCCTCCTCGATGCTTTCGCGGCTGGCGGAGGACAGCATGTCGCCCGGTTTGCCCGCCGCCGGAGCGCCGAAGGCAGGGGCAAACTGATCCCGAACGACGGGAGGTCCCGCCGATCGATCCGGCGTCTGGACGCCCGCCACCAGCTCGGCAATCAGTTGACGCCGATCGGGCATCGACAGCTCCCAGCCGTTCCGCTCCGCCTCGGCGTTCACCAGTTCGCCGATCTTCATGTAGAGCTGGGGGCGGGAGAGAGGTCCGCTCTTGCCTTTGGCGGCCTCCGCCATCAGCGATTTGAGCTGCTCTGTCAGTTGAGCGAGATCGGGCTGGCGGTCATGCCCATTGCCCGGCCCTCTCTGCAGCCGGACGATGCGATCTTCCGCCGGTCGGTTCGCGCCCTCGGGCATGCTCATTTCTTTTTCTTCAGCAGGCCCATGAAGGGCAGAGTGGCTTTCTGGGTCGGTTTCGGTTGATCGGCGCCGTCTAATCGGCGTACGAGCTGCCGCAGCGAGCCTACGAACTTGCTGGACTTGGCCACGACCGGCAATGGCTTGCCTCGATTGACCGAAGCCGCAAGCGCCTTGGGATCTTCCGGCAGGACGATGTCGACCTTCCGCCCGAGGGCCTTCTCGAATTCAGGCTTGCTCAGGCAGTTTTCGGTTCGGCCGGCACGGTTGGCCGCAACCAGAAGCTTCGCCTGCGGCGCCGCGCGCTCCAGCATCGCAATCAGGCGGATGCAGTCACGCAGGCCTGCAAGCGTAACATCGGTTACCACCACGATCTGACTGGTCATTTGCAGCAGCCGGGTGCGGCCGATGCTTCCAACACGCGGCAGATCCACGAAGACGAACTGGCTGGAGCGGTTGATCTCGCCCAGGAGTTGGTCGATCGCCGAGGGATCGAAATGCACCTCTCCGTCCACTGCCTCTTCCGCGGCCAGCACTGTGAACCGGTCGCTGAGCTTGGCGGCGGCGCTGCTCAGGAACAAGCTGTCGATCCGGCTCGGATTTTCGAGTGCCTCGCGCAAGCCGCGCGTGGGCTCGATGTCGAGGGCGAGCGCGATGGTCCCGAATTGGAGGTCGAGATCGAGCAGCGTGGTCTGACGCTTACGCTCCTGAGCAACGATCCAGGCGCAGTTCGCAGCGATCGTGCTGGCGCCGACGCCCCCCCGGGTCCCGATGAAGGCGATGACGTTCGCGGGCAGCTTCTCTCCGAGGGCAGGCTCGATGGGTTGAGGCGCGTTACGTTCGCGGGAGATGGCGTCGCTCAACGCCTTGTCAGTAATCGGCTTCACCAGATAGTCGGTGACGCCGCCATCGATCAGCTCGCGATAGAGGCTTATATCGTTGACCGAGCCTACCGCAATCACCTTCGTGTTCTCCGCGAAGGCGGCGGTGATGGTCAGCATGGTCGAAAGCGGTTTTCCAGTGTCGCTGACATCGACGATCAGCACTTCCGGCATGGGAGCTTCGGACAGATATTCCATTGCCTCCCGGCTGCCACCTTCGGAAATCGACACATCCTTCCCGAGCGCATGGCATGCCTGCTCGACGGTGCGCCGGGTCTCTTCGTCGGTGATGAAGGCCGCGCAATCCACCGCACGGTATGTTGATCCGATTTCATCCGATCCAGACAGGTTCATTAAACGCGCTGCGGAAGTCATTGCGCTCCTCCTCCGGTCCCGATAGCCAACGGCACCAGCGACACCCCGGAGCCGGCGCTCGCGCCGCCCTCCTCGCCTTGCGTGCCGGTGCGGTACTTCTGGATCGCCAGCGACGATCGCTCGGCGTCAGCAGGGGCCAAGGGGCGCCCGCGCACGAGGTCGTTCGGATCCGCGACCATCAGGCCCAGATTGATCTCGTTGGAGCAGCCCATGTTCATAGTGGGTCGTCCGAAGCGGTCGTAGGAGGAAACCGGTTCGTTATAGCCCGGGCAGGGAGGGTCGACGACCATCGGCCCCGATGCGACCACGCGAATCTGATCGGGCCCAAGGGTTCCTGGAGCGGCGGGCGGCGCCATGGTCACAGAAATGCCCTGTTGCTCGAGCGCGTTGCGCACCGTCGCCAGGCGCCGGGCGATACGATCCGTGTCGGCGGCGCCGGCGGAGGGCGCTTCAAGCTTGACGCTTTCGCCCGGCTCGACACTTTCCGCCGACAGGAAGCCGGCAACCGCGCTTGCCTCGGCCGCGCTCAAACTGGTGGAGCCTGGCTCGAAATTGACGGCATGCACGATCGGTGCGTCACGGACATCGATCCGTGGCGGCGGATCCATCTGCCGCCACTCCGCATAGGGAACGAGACCCGGCGGGTTGGCGCAGGCGACCAGAAGCACGAGGGCGGCGAGGCCCGTGGAGCGGTAAACTGTCTCAAAGGCGCGGTGCATCGCTTTCAAGGCTCCCTCGCTTATTGGACGACGACGAACCCGCCTGAGCCGGCGAGACCGGGCGCCGGGCTGATGGCGGTCGGCTGGTTGGTGGATGCCGATGCGGCGCTCGTTTCCGCGGCGCGGCGGCCGGCGGTGCCAATGACCGCATCGGTCGGCAGGGCGACCGCGCGCGGATCGTCGATCGGCTTCACGACATAGGGCGTGACGATGATGACCAGCTCGGTCTCCTGCCGGTTGAACCGGTCCGACTTGAACAAGTCGCCCAGGATCGGCATGTCGCCCAGCCCGGGTACGCGTGTATGGTCGAAGCTGCTGTTGTTCTGCAACAAACCGGCGATGGCGAAGCTCTGACCGCTGGCCAGCTCCACCGTGGTGTCGGCGGTCCGTGTGGTCAGCGACGGCACCGAAATACCCTCAATCCGTATCGCGCCCTCGTTCGAAAGCGCGCTCACCTCCGGATTTACCCGCATGCTGATACGGTTGGGGCTTAGCACCGTCGGGGTGAAGGCGAGGCCCACGCCGAATTTCTTGTACTCGATCGCGATACCATCATCGTCGGGCACCGGGACGGGGAACTCGCCTCCGGCCAGGAAGCTCGCCGTCTCGCCCGACAGCGCGGTCAGATTGGGTTCCGCAAGCACTGCGACTAGATCGTCCTCGGCCAAGAGATCGATCAGTGTGTTCACGTCGACATCGTCGGTGGTGTAGCTGCCGAAAATGTTATTGACCGGCGGCGTACCCTGGCGCGTAAGCAGGGGCTGGACAAGGGTGCTGGTCGAGCCGACTTGCTCCAGTGGACCGAAGATCGGGTTGCCGGTGGCCAGCCCGAAGGTGAAATCGCCGGCATCGACCAGCGCCTCCCAGTTGATTCCGAACTGGCGGAGCATGTTGCGCGAAACCTCGGCGAAACGGACGCGCAAGTTCACCTGATTTGGCGCAGTCACCTCGAGGTGGTTGATTACCTCTTCGTTTTCGCCAAGGAACCGGGCGGCAAGACGGCGGGCGTCTTCTGCTTCCGATTCGGTCGCAACCGCTCCGGTCAGCACGATCGCACCGTTCACCGACTGCGCTGTGACCTGGCCTTGCGGCACCATCATGCCGAGGCCTTCGGAGAGGCGCGACAGGTCGTGAGTCACCAAGAGGCGCAGATTCGCGACCACTGCTTCCTTCTGATCAACCGCATAGAGCGTCGTTTCGCCTGGCCTCTTGGCGAAGACATAGATCAGTCTCGGCGACTTGACCGCCACTTCGGCGATCTCGGGATTGGCAACGAAGACCGCCGAGGCCGGCCTTTCAATGCGAACGAGATGACCCTCGTTGACCTCGATGGTGACCGGCTCGCCGGTCGTCGGTATCAACTCGGCTGCATCCGCAGGCGCGCTGCGGAGGATGGCGAAAGAAAAGACGGCCGCCGTGATCAGCAGCCAGGTTCGCAACGGTTTCATTGACCCCCCCCGAGGTTCACGGATTCCGCCTTCCCGCCCTGGAACACGAGGACCTTGTGACCACCGCCGCCGCCACGCGGTGCACGCCTGCCGGCAAGCACCAGACTGGCATCTGAATCCCAGGTGTAGGTTTCGCCACGCCAGGGCTCCGGTGAGCTGTCCACCGTTTCGACCGGGTCGAGCGCGTCTTCGCCGGTTTCAGGGCGTGCCAGGCTGCGCAGGCTCAAGGAGAGCTTACCCATGTCGCTCACCACCGCGACCACCTCCGCCTGCTTGGGAGTAACTTCGATGGTCGCGTTCTTGCCGAGGGTAGGCTCTCCCGATTGGTCGTTCAGGATCTGATCGATGGCAAGCACGCGGACATTCTCCAGAACCGTCTCGCTGGCGAGGCGTGGCTCCGAACCGCCGGTTGGGATGCTTTGGGTCAGGATGATGTCGACGCGGTCGCCCGGGAAGACCAGACCAGCGATGCCGGAGGTCGGGTTCACGCCGATCGCGACAGCGCGCATGCCGGGTTGCAGCACCGCCGCAAGGAAACCGCGATCTCCCGGCCGCACGATGCGTCCGCTCGTGACGGGCTCACCTCCGACGATGCCGCGCCGAACGACCGAGCCCACCACGTCCTCGGGCTTGGCGACGCCTTCGATGAGATAGGTGCCGTTGACGGCATCCTCCGGCCAGGACTGCCAGCGGACATGCTCCGCCTTGATGAAGCTGCCGGCCGGCAAATCGGTGACCGCCACCAGAACATTCTTGGTGATGGCCTGCGGAACAGGCGTCGCCTGAGCGGACTGTTCCGCGCGCTCGGAAGAAAGCCAGTTGCGCGCGATCAGGGCGGTGGCGCCTGCCATGAGAAGCGCGATGACGACAAAGACCAAAGCGCGTGCCGACATTTGTTAGCTCCAATTCGCGGTGGGCCGTGGCCCAAGATCAACGGCCGTGGTCGAAGGGCGAGGGGCGAGCGGCTTCGGTGCTCGCCCGGACTAGGGTCAAATGGTTAATGTTCGCGGTTGCAGAGTCCGGCAGCGATATCATGGCGCCCGACCGATCCAGAGCGACAAGGTTAGAGGAGCCGGCAAGGCAATGACCTGCCGAGCCGGCTCCCCCACGACATAGACGACGCCGCGGTGACGCCGATTAGGTCGCGTTGTTCAGCTCAGTGGAAACGTTCGTGAAGATGCCATTCAGCGAGGTGCCAAGAGCCGTCATGCCGACGATCGCGGCAACCGCTACCAGAGCGGCGATCAGGCCATACTCGATGGCCGTGGCGCCGGACTCATCCTTCGAAAACTTGGAAATGAGAGAGAACATGGGTTGGATACCTCCTCTACTTGCCCCGGCGCCGACAATCGCGCGGCGGCGCTTAAGAACGAGTAAATCCATCCCAAAAATGGAATATTTTCTCTTTGGTTACTTGCGCTTAACCATCAGATTACTAAGAGTTCCGCGACTTGTCGTAATCAAGGGCGATACGCAAATCTCGAAAGAAGCAGGAGCGGGCTCCGGTGTGGCAGGCAGGTCCGACCTGCTCGACCTTCAAGAGCAGCGTGTCTCCATCGCAATCCACGGCCAAGCCGACGAGACGCTGGGTATGGCCGGAGGATTCTCCCTTGCGCCAGAGCCTGCCGCGCGACCTGGACCAATAGCAGACACTGCCGGTGGCCACCGTTTCCTCCAGCGCTTGCCGATTCATGTAAGCCAGCATAAGGACCTCGCCAGTCTCCCAATTCTGGGCGATTACCGGAACCAGGCCGTCGGCGTCGAAACGCAGCGCCGCAACGAAACCCTCGAGATCCAACTCCTCTTCCATGGCGCCGCCGGTCACGACATGTCCCCATCGGCTGCCGCAAGCCGCTTGAAGCCCGCTTCGAGGTCGGAGATCAAATCGGCCGGATCTTCGAGCCCCGCATGGATGCGCAGAAGCGGGCCCGCCCCAGCCGGCCAGGGCACCGCGGTACGTATGTTTGTGGGGTCGCAAGGAAGAATCAGACTCTCGAATCCCCCCCAGGAGAAACCCATTCCGAACAACCTAAGCCCGTTCAGCATCGCTTCCAGGGCGGCACGACGGCAAGGCTTCAGCTCCACGGCGAACAGGCCGCAGGCACCCCTGAAATCACGGAGCCAAAGCGGATGATCGGGATGGTCGGGCAGAGCGGGATGGATCACCCGGCTGACTTCCGGTCGGCTTTGCAACCATCGCGCCAACACCAGGCCCGTCTCCTGATGCCGCTGAAGGCGTACGGCAAGCGTGCGCAGACCACGCAGTCCGAGGTAACAATCATCTGCGGATACGCAATAGCCGAGTGCGGTCGCCGTCAGGCGTAACGGCATATAGTTGTCTTTGCGCATCACCAGTGTGCCCAGCATCGCATCGGAATGTCCGACGATGTATTTGGTGGCGGCCTGAATCACGATATCCGCGCCCAGAGCCAGAGGATTATGAAAGAGCGGTGTGCCCCAGGTATTGTCGAAGGCCACCAGCGCGCCGCCGGCATGAGCTGCCGCAGCAATCGCCGGCAGATCCTGAATCTCGAGTGTCAGCGAACCAGGCGATTCGAGATAAACCAGTTTCGTACTCGGTCGGATCAGCCGAGCAATCCCAGCGCCGATCCGGGGGTTGTAGAACTCGGTCTCAATCCCGAGCCTTCGCAGCAACGTGTTGCACATGCCACGAATGGGTCCATAGACGCTATCCACCATCAGCAAATGGTCCCCTGATCCGCAGTGTGCGAGCAGGGTCGTGGCGATGGCCGCGACGCCGGAAGGCAGGGCAAGGCCATGATCGCCGCCTTCCAGGGACGCCAACGCCTCCTCCAGCGCATGGGATGTCGGTGTGCCGAACCGGCCATAGTGAAAATGCCCGGGCTCATTACGCAGGTGGACCGATTCCTCGAGGGCCGCAAGGGTCGCAAACAAGACGGTCGATGCACGGTAGATGGGAGGATTTACCGCGCCTTTCTGCTCGGTGGGCGAGCTGCCGGCATGCACGATGAGCGTGTCGGCGGAGCTCGATGAATTAAAGCTCATCTTAGGATTCCTCGGCGATCCGGCGCTTGCCGGCCTCCAGGCGGGGTCGGCGAATTTTGCCGGTTGGTGATTACAACAGAATGGCATAAATTGAGGTTTGGTGTCCGGCCGGATGCCGAAACCCGCCGAGGTTACGATATCGTCCTACCCGGAGGTAGGGTAGGTGATTCGCCTCCTCGGAACGACGGGTGCCTGCCGGTAGCAAGAAGCGGGCGAACAACAGGGAAGGTTCGAAAATGATGAACTGGAAAATTGCGGTCACCGGAGCCGTTCTAGCCGTGGTCGTTGCCGGTCCGGCCTATGCCGGCGCCACGTTCGATACCGTAAAGCAGCGGGGCATCCTACAGTGTGGCGTCAACAACGGCCTCCCGGGCTTCGGCGCGCCGAACGATAAGGGCGAATGGTCGGGCCTGGACGTCGATTTCTGCCGCGCCGTTGCCGCGGCTGTGTTTGGCGATGCAACGAAGGTGAAATTTGCTCCGCTTACCGCCAAGGAACGCTTCACCGCGTTGCAGTCGGGCGAGGTCGATATGCTGGCCCGAAATACAACATGGACCCTGTCACGCGATACCGGGCTCGGCTTCGATTTTGTCGGAGTCAATTACTATGACGGACAGGGTTTCATGGTGCGCGAAAGCCTCGGGGTGAAAAGTGCCCTCGAGCTGAACGGTGCGGCCGTGTGCGTGCAGACCGGCACCACCACGGAGTTGAACCTGACCGATTACTTCCGCACCAACAGCATGGAGTTGAAACCGGTCGTCTTCGAGAAAGCCGAGGAAGCCGTCGCCGCCTACGACGAGGGGCGCTGCGATGCCTATACCACGGACGCCTCGGGCCTCGCCGCCGAGCGCTCGGTGCTGAAGAATCCCGCCGAGCATGTCATCCTGCCCGAAATCATCTCTAAGGAGCCGCTTGGACCGCTGGTCCGCCATGGCGACAACGAATGGGAGGACATTGTCCGCTGGACGCTGAACGCCATGGTCATCGCCGAGGAATTCGGCATCACGTCCGAGAACGTCGACCAGGTCAAGGCCGAAAGCGCCAATCCGGAAGTGCGCCGTATGCTCGGCGTCGAGGGCGATATGGCGCAGCAGCTCAAGCTCAATCCCGATTGGGCCTACAACATCATCAAGCAGGTCGGGAATTACGGCGAAAGCTTCGAGCGAAATATCGGCGAAAAAACGCCGCTTCAGCTTGCTCGCGGCTTGAACCAGTTGTGGAGTAAGGGTGGCGTGCTCTACGCGCCACCGGTCCGCTAAGGTAATCCTACGCAGCCGTCCCTGCCCGGAACCGTCGTTCCGAGCAGGGCGGCGCGGCGGTGGCTAGCGCGAGGCAGCCATGGCAATTCAAACCGAAGCAGCGCGGCGGCCGTCCATAACGCCCTTTTGGTACGACCAGCGCATCCGCGGCGTGCTGTTCCAGGTGTTTGTTCTGGGCGGCTTGATCGCATTCATCGCATTCATCATCTACAACACGACCCAGAATCTGCAGCAACGCGGCATCGCATCGGGGTTCGGGTTTCTGTGGAGCACCTCGGGCTTCGACATTTCTTTCTCCCTGATCTCCTATAAGGCGACCGATACCTACGGGCGAGTGCTGCTTGTCGGCATACTCAACACACTTTTCGTCTCGGTGCTCGGCGTCATCGGCGCGACGGTACTCGGCGTCATCGTCGGCATCCTCAGGCTGTCGCGGAACTGGCTGGTGGCCCGGCTTGCCACGGTCTATGTGGAGATGCTGCGGAACGTCCCGCTACTGCTGCAGATCGTCTTCTGGTATTTCGCGGTATTGGCTTCTCTCCCTGACGTACGGCAGAGCTCGCTGTTGTGGGGAGCGTTCTCACTGAACCAGCGTGGCTTCTATCTGCCTGCGCCGATCCTGGAGCCCGGCTTCTCGTGGGTTCCCGTGTCACTGCTTGTTGCGATCGGGCTCGCTTTCCTGATCCATCGCTGGGCCAAACGCCGCCAGGCTGAGACAGGCCTGCCATTTCCGACACTGCGCGTGAATCTGGCGATCCTGATATTGCTGCCTGTGGCGACCGCGCTGCTTCTGGGAGTCCCCTGGACTTTGGAGCATCCCGAATTGGCGGGGTTCAACTACAGGGGCGGGACGGTGCTAGTTCCGGAGTTCCTGGCGCTGCTCTTCGCCCTGGTTCTGTACACCGCCTCCTTCATTGCCGAGATCGTGCGCGCCGGCATCCTTTCGGTCAGCCATGGCCAGACCGAAGCCGCGCTGGCGCTGGGACTCAGGCACAATCTGGTGACGCGGCTGGTCGTGATGCCGCAGGCCTTGCGCGTGATCGTGCCGCCGCTGACCAGCCAATATCTGAACTTGACCAAGAACTCCTCGCTCGCCGTCGCCATCGCCTATCCCGATTTGTTCGCCGTCTTCGCGGGTACGACACTGAACCAGACTGGTCAGGCGATCGAGACGATCGCGATCACGATGCTGGTCTACACGACCATCAGCCTTGGCATCTCGGCCTTCATGAACTGGTACAACCGTAAGATCGCCCTTGTTGAGAGATAGCGGATGACCGCCAGCGATCAAGAGCGCTACGCACCGGGCAAGCATCCTTCGCTGCCACCGCCCGTGCGTACGAGTGGTCCGATCGGCTGGATTCGCGAGAACCTGCTCTCGAGCCCGGGAAACGTCCTGCTGACGATTCTCTCGGTTGCGATCTTGCTCTACATCGTTCCGGCATTCCTTCAGTGGGCCCTCTTCGAGGCGACCTGGCGCGGCGTTACCCGCGAGCCTTGCACCACCCCGGATGGGGTGGATCTCGAGGGCGCCTGCTGGACCATGGTGAATGCACGCTTTGAGCAGTTCATGTACGGATTCTATCCCGAAGGCCAACGTTGGCGCGTCGATCTGGCGTTCCTGCTTCAGTTCGGATCCTTCTTCGCGCTTCTGATCGAACGCGTGCCGGGAAAAAAGTGGACGGCGATCTTCCTGTTCCTGATCTACCCGATAATCGGATATGCGCTGTTCCATGGCGGCATATTCGGTCTGCCGGTCGTCGAGACGCGGTTGTGGGGCGGCCTCATGCTGACCCTTATCATCGCGACGGTCTCCATCACCGTATCCGTGCCGCTCGGGATTTTGCTCGCGCTGGGGCGGCGCTCCAATCTTCCCGTGATCCGTGTCCTTTGCATCACTTTCATCGAGTTCGTGCGCGCGGTTCCGCTCATCACGGTTCTGTTCATGTCCTCGGTGATGTTGCCGCTGTTCCTGCCGGTCGGCGTAAGTTTCGACAAGTTATTGAGGGCGCTAGTCGGCTTTTCGCTGTTCGCCGCGGCTTACATGGCGGAGGTGGTGCGCGGCGGGCTGCAAGCGATGCCGCGCGGGCAGTATGAGGGCGCCATGGCGCTTGGCCTCGGTTACTGGAAGATGATGGGCCTGATCATCCTGCCGCAGGCCTTGAGGATCGTGATCCCGGGCATGGTGAACACCTTCATCGGTCTGTTCAAGGACACGAGCCTGGTGAGCATCATCGGGTTGTTCGATCTGCTCAACATCGTGCAGGCGGGGACCCGAGATGCGCAGTGGCGCGGACTGGCGAACGAAGGCTACCTGTTCGCCGCGGTCATCTATTTCATGTTCTGCTTCGCCATGTCGCGCTACTCGATCAGCCTGGAACGCAAACTGCACACCGGATACAAGCGCTAGGGGACCAGTCATGGCCGCATCCGCCGCCGCTCTTCAAACCGCCGCCGCCGACGATGTCATGATCCAGATGGTGGGCGTGCACAAATGGTACGGGCAGTTCCATGTGCTCAAGGAGATCGACCTAACCGTTTATAAAGGCGAACGGATCGTGATCTGCGGCCCCTCGGGTTCGGGCAAGTCGACATTGATCCGCTGCGTCAATCGCCTCGAGGAGCATGAGAAAGGCAAGATCATCGTCGACGGGATCGAGTTGACGAACGACCTCAAGCACATCGAACAGATCCGCCGCGAGGTCGGCATGGTGTTCCAGCACTTCAACCTGTTTCCGCATCTGACGGTAATGGAGAACTGCACGCTCGCCCCCATCTGGGTACGGCGTATGCCCAAGGCCGATGCGGACGCCGTAGCGACGAAGTATCTGGAGCGTGTGCGCATCCCGGAGCAGGCCAATAAGTATCCCGGGCAGCTTTCGGGCGGTCAGCAGCAACGCGTGGCGATCGCGCGTTCGCTCTGCATGAATCCGAAGGTCATGTTGTTCGACGAGCCGACCTCCGCGCTCGATCCCGAAATGATCAAGGAAGTGCTGGACGTCATGGTGGGGCTGGCGGAATCAGGCATGACCATGCTCTGCGTGACGCACGAGATGGGCTTCGCGCGCACGGTAGCCAACCGGGTCATCTTCATGGACGGTGGCGAGATCATCGAGCAGAACGAGCCGAACGAGTTTTTCAAGAACCCGCGTTCGGACCGTACGAAGCTTTTCCTAAGCCAGATCCTGCATCACTGAACCAAAGACTGGCAGTTTATTCCGTGGCGTTCGACCGGCCGTTGGCGATCGGCCGGATCACCGTAAGGCGCGGATTGGGAATTTCCTTCGTCTCCTGCCGATAGGGCACGAAGCCGGCTTTCTGGTAAATCTGCAGCGCCTTCGGATGATCGAGATTGTTGGTGTTGACCCATAGCCGCTTGGGTTGATGAAACCAAGCCGTGTCGACTGCCCAATTCAGAAGGAACGGGCCGAGCTTGCGCCCGATGAATTGTGGGACCAGCCCGAAATAGGCGAGCTCGACATTCTCCTGGTTGCGGCGATCAAGCTCGGCATAGCCCGCGGGCACACCGTCGACATAGAGCACATAGATCTCGACCAGCGGATCGTGGATGATACGCTCCAACTCCGGGTCGGGGAGAAGGCGGCGCTCCCACCACAGCCAGGGCTCACCGACCGTATTGTACAGATAGCGATAATAGGAAATAGTCGGCCGCTCGGCCCGCAACAGCGCGATCTTGCCGACCGGCGGCGCCGGTACGGTCGGCCGTGTCGGGGGTTTATGCATTTCGAGATAGGTGACGACGATTTCGAGCGTAGCTGTGTCGGAAGCGTGATCGCTCATGCCGCACCGGTCTCGACCGGTGTATCTCCCGGCAGCCCCCATTCGGCCCAGGAACCATCGTATAAGGCAACATCCTCGTGACCGATCAGATGCAGGCCAAGGGCCAAGATCGCGGCGGTAATTCCTGATCCGCAGCTGGTTACGACGGGCTTTTTCGGATCGATGCCTGCTGCCGCGAATTTCGCTGCAAGAGCATCGGCGGGCAGAAAGGTCTTGTCCTTCGGATCCAGGAGCTCCGTATAGGGAAGGTTGCGGCTGCCCGGAATGTGCCCCGAGCGGCGAGCCGGCCAGGGCTCCGCCTCGCTGCCCTCGAAACGCCCGGCGGACCGCGCATCCAAAAGCTGGAACCGCGAGTTTCTCAGATTGCGCAAGATGGCTGCCTTGTCCTTGACGAGGGTGTGGTTCAGGCGCGCGCTGAAATGCCGTTCTCGCGGCGGCGGGGGCGTATCCTCGACCGGCCGTCCCTCGGCGAGCCATTTCGGCAGGCCGCCGTCGAGCACGGCGATGTCTCTATGGCCCATCACGCGAAAGGTCCACCAGACACGGGCCGCGCTCATCATCCCATGCCCGTCATAGACCACGATGCGATTGCCGTCGCCAAGCCCGAGCTTGCGCACGCTGGCAGAGAAATGCTCGGCCTTTGGAAGCATATGCGGCAACGGGCTGTTCCGGTCGGCGATCTCGTCGATGTCGAAGAAGACCGCGCCGGGTATGTGTCGAGCCTGGTACTCGGCACGTGCATCGCGGCCTTGGCTGGGCATGTACCAGGTCGCATCGACGATCCTCAAATCCGGTGCATCGAGATGCTGCGCCAGCCATTCGGTGGCGGCCAACGCCTCGGGATGGGCATAGCCGCGCCGGTTTGCGATCACGCGTCCTCCGCGAAGGCGATGCTGATGCGGCGATTCTGTCGACCCTTGCTTTCGATCTTGGTTACTCGGATCGTGCCGATTTCACCGGTGCGACCCACATGGGTGCCACCACAGGGCTGGAGGTCCACGCCCTCAATCTGCATAAGGCGCACGCGACCCGAGCCGGTGGGCGGTTTGACCGACATGGTGCGGACGAGATCTGGCTGCGCCGCCAGCTCCTCGTCGGTGATCCAGATCGGCCGGACCGGGTGATCCTCGGCGATCAGGCTGTTCAAGGCCGCCGTGATCGCGTCCTTGTCGAGCCCTCCCTCCGGCAGGTTGAAGTCGAGCCTGCCTTTGCCGTCACCGACCTGGCCTCCGGTCACTTCTCCAGGCACCACGGCGCAAAGAAGGTGCAGGCAGGTATGCATCCGCATCAGCCGATGCCGGCGGGCCCAATCGATTTCCGCCATGACCGTGGTTCCCACGGCCGGCAGCGGAGTTCCGGAACCCGTCAGGTGCAGGATTTCCTCCGGGCCGGGCCCCTTGACAGTGTCTCGGATCTCCAGGGCCATTCCGTCGGCGAGCCTCAGAGTGCCCTGGTCTCCAGGCTGCCCGCCACCCATGGGGTAGAAGACGGTTCGGTCAAGACAGATTCCGGTTTCATCGGCGCGCAGCACTGTCGCTTCGCAGCGTCGCGCGTACGGGTCTGTACGGAAGATCAGTTCCATGGGTTCACCGGTTGTCGAGCCATTCAGGGATCGGCAAATTCTTGGAGCGCAGGAAGTCCGGGTTGAACAGCCTGCTGGTATAGCGCGTACCGGAATCGCAGAGGATGGTCACGATCGTATGGCCCGGGCCCAGGTCCCGCGCAAGTCGAATCGCACCGGCCACGTTGACGCCGCTTGAGGCACCGAGACAGAAGCCTTCATGCTTCAAAAGATCGAAGACGATGGGCAGGGATTCCTCATCCGGGATGAGATAGGGACGATCGATCCGTAGTGCTTCCAGGTTGGCGGTGACGCGCCCCTGTCCGATTCCTTCGGTGATGGAGGTGCCCTCGGCCTTAAGCTCGCCCGTGCTGTAGAAACTGTAAAGAGCGGCCCCGGGCGGGTCTGCCAGCCCGATCAGCACTTTTGGATTGCGTTCACGCAAGGCGGCGGCGACGCCGGCCAGCGTTCCGCCGGTGCCGACCGAGCAGATGAAGCCATCCACCTTGCCGTCGGTCTGCCTCCAGATTTCCTGCCCGGTGGTCCGATAGTGCCCGTCCCGGTTTGCGACATTGTCGAACTGGTTGGCCCAGATCGCGCCGTTCCGCTCGGTCCGCGCGAACTCCTCGGCAAGGCGCCGTGAGACATGGACGTAGTTGTCGGGATTCTTGTAAGGAACCGCTGGAACCTCTCGGACCTCCGCGCCGATCAGGCGCAGGAACTCCTTCTTCTCCCTGCTTTGCGTCTCCGGAATGACGATAACGGTGCGATATCCACGCGCATTGCCCACCAGCGCCAACCCGATGCCGGTATTGCCGGCGGTGCCCTCGACCACGACGCCACCGGGTCTGAGATGCCCGCTTTGTTCGGCATCCTCGACGATGGCCAGAGCGGCGCGATCCTTGACCGAACCGCCCGGGTTGAGAAACTCCGCCTTGCCAAGGATCTCGCAGCCAGTCGCCTCGCTGGCGCGGCGCAGCCGAATCAACGGTGTCTCGCCGATAGTGCCGACGAACCCATCGCGTAAATCCATAGGGCGGCGCTCCTCACGCGGCGTTCTTGGTCGCTCGCGGCAGAGTATCGTCGCGCTCTCCGTGACGATCAAGCGGGCGAGGCAAGGTTTCCGCTCAGATCCAGCGTTTGCGCAGTTCGGATCGATTGAGGGCCAGCCATTGAAGGGCGATCAGGGTTGCGGCGTTGGTGAACAGGCCCCGCCCGAGGTCAAGCTCGACCTCGGCCCACGGCCGCACCAGTACCTGGATATCCTCCTCCTCGCCGGCCAGGCCGTGAACGCCGCCCGCTTCGCGGCTGTCGACCCGGCCGACAAAGAGGGCGACGTTTTCAGAGGCTCCTCCAGGGCTGGACAGATATGAGCCGATCGGCTCCAGCGTCGTGACGAGACAGCCGGTTTCCTCCATCATCTCGCGGCGAGCGACGGATTGGGCGGTTTCGTCCTCATCGATCACCCCGGCGACGATCTCGGTCAGCCAGCATGGCTGGCCGGCCGCATAGGCGCCAATGCGAAATTGCTCGATGAGCACAACCGCGTCGCGCTGCGGATCGTAAGGTAGAACGGCGGCCACGTGGCCCCGCTCGAACACCTCGCGAACAATTTCGTTGGTCCAGCCGCCCTCATGTTTGCGGTGCCGCAACCGGTAGCGGTCGATACGGAAATAACCATGATAGACGGTTTCTCGGGCAAGGATTTCAACGTCGTTGCGGTCCATCTGGCGGAATCCTTTGAGGCGCTTTGAACGTCAACCGGCCGGCCATGACCGGTTGTTGTCGACGACGATGCCGGCGTCGCGTGATGGCGAACCAGGAAACAGAGGGGCCTTTCTACTCTCCCGCCATCTGAATGACAGGCTCGACGCCGCGGAGCTGTTCGAGCGGGATGTGGCACAGGATGCGGTGGCCGGAGGCGCTCCGATGCTCGGGCGGTGGCGTGGTGTCGCAGATGGGTCCGACTTTTCGCGGGCAGCGGGTCGCGAAGGGGCAGCCGGCGGGGAGATTGGTCGCGCTCGGTATCTGGCCCTCGAGAATTATGCGTTTCTGCTGCACGTCGGGATCGGGTATTGGAACGGCCGAGAGCAACGCCTCCGTATAGGGATGATAGGGTGGTGCGAAGACCTCCTCGACGGTTCCGAACTCGACAACCCGGCCGAGATACATGACGGCCACGACATCGGCCAGATATCGCACCACCGACAGGTCGTGCGAGATGAAGACGAGGGTGGCATCGCGGGAAGCCTGAATCTCGATGAGCAAATTGATGATCGCGGCCTGCACCGAAACATCGAGTGCGGAAACCGGCTCGTCGGCCACCATCAGTTCCGGATCACCCGCCAGCGCGCGTGCAATGGCGACGCGCTGCTTCTGGCCTCCCGAAAGCTGGCGGGGCTTTCGATCCACAAAGTCGGCGGGCAGCCTCACCGTCTCCATGAGCGCCCGTGCTTCCTCACGAGCCCTGCGCGAGCCGATATGCTTCAGGCATTTCAATGAGCGCTGGACCGCGAAGCCCACTGAGTGGCTCGGATTGAGCGTGCTGTCCGGGTTCTGAAACACCATCTGCAGCTTCCGCTTGATATCCTGCGGGCGGCGCTCCACCGGTACGTTGCCTATGTCGGCGCCTTCAAGGCGTACCTGGCCCTCGCTCGCCTGTTCGAGGCCGGTCAGCACCTTGGCGAGGGTCGATTTGCCGCAACCGGACTCACCGACGATTGCAAGGGTCGTGCCGCGGCGCGCGGCCATCGAAACTTCGTTGAGGGCGTTCACACGATAGCCGCCCTCGCGGCTGAAGATACTCGCCTCCTGGTGATAGACCTTGTGCAGACGCTCGATGTCGAGCACGAGCTCACCTGTGCGCTCATCCAGGGCGGAGCCAGCCGGCCCGGCCGGACGCCGACGGGGGCCCAGTTCCTCATGACGGACGCACTGGACGCGATGGGTTATGCTGCCCGCGACAGAGACGGTCGGGATACGCTCGGTCGTGCAGCGCGGCGGATCGACGAATGTGCATCGCGGCGCAAAGATGCAGCCCTTCGGTCGGTGTAGCGCCGGCGGCACCTGACCGCTGATCGGCTTCAACGGCGCCGAGTGCTTATCGGTGCCCAGCATGGGGATGCAGTCGAGGAGCCCGCGCGTATAGGGGTGACGGGGGTCGTGAAAGACCTCCACGATCGGTCCCTCTTCGATGAGCTCGCCCGCATACATGACGCCGATGCGGTCGCAGATGCGCACGACCGTGCCGAGATTGTGGCTGATGAAGACAATGGAAGAGTTGTGCATGCGCCTAAGCTCGCGCACAAGGTCGAGAATAGCGGCCTCGACCGTCACGTCGAGCCCCGTGGTCGGTTCATCCATGACGAGGAGCGAAGGCTCCGCCATCAGCGCCATGGCGATGACAACACGCTGCTGCTGACCGCCGGAGAGCTGGTGCGGATAGCGGCCGAAGACACTCTCGGGGTCGGGCAGCTTCACCTCGGCCAACATCTGGAGGGCGCGCGCGCGTGCCTGCGTCTCGTTGACGCCCTGATGGATGATCGGCACCTCCATGAGTTGGCGGCCGACGGGGATCACCGGGTTGAGGCTGCTCATCGGATCCTGGTAGACCATGGCCATTCGGCTACCGCGGAGCCCGCGCAGCTCCGCCTCCGACATTCTGGCCATGTCCCGACCCTCGAAGAGGATGCGGCCGCCGGTTAGCCTTCCAACGCCGCCCAGGTAACGCATGATGGCAAAGGCGACGGTGGATTTGCCGCAGCCGGACTCGCCGACAAGCCCCAACGCCTCGCCCTGCAACAGGCGGAAGCTGACCTCGGGCACGACATTGATCTCGCCTGCGCGCGTGAAATAGGAAATGCGCGCGCGGTCGAGCTCCAGGACGGGCGTGGGGGTGTGATTCGTGGTCATGCCGTCCTAGTCGCGCAAGCTGATCTCTCGCACGCCATCGGCCAGCAGACTGAAGCCGACGACGAGCGAGGACAGGGCGATTGCGGGTGCCAGGGCCATATGTATCTGCCCGCCCAACAGAAAGCCGTAGGTATCGCGGACCATGCCTCCCCAATCGGGATCGGGCGGCCGCAGTCCAACGCCAAGAAACCCCAGGGTACCGATGGTGATCGCCGTATAGCCGGTCCGCAGGCATGCATCGACAATCAAAGGACCGCGGGCATTGGGCAGGATCTCCACAAGCATGATGTACCAGGCCGGCTCGCCGCGCATCTTGGCGGCGGCGACATACTCGCGCTCGCGCAGCTCGAGCGTCTGGCTGCGCACCAAACGAGCAACCTGCGGCGAAGCGATGAAGGTGACGGCGACGATGATGTTCAGCGCAGAAGGGCCGAACTTAATCATGATGATGATGTAAAGGACCAGAACGGGGAAAGACAGGATCACATTGCAGACTTGCATCAGGAAGGTATCCACCCAGCCACGGTAATAGCCGGCGAGCAGCCCTATGATGCAGCCAACGACATAGGCGCAGAATGTCGCGAACGGCGCGATCGTCAGCACGATGCGCGAGCCCCAAATGATACGCGACAGGATGTCCCGCGCCTGATCGTCAGTCCCGAGCCAATGACCGGGCGAGGGCGGCAGCGCCACGCCCGCGTCGAAATGATTCATATTGGGGTCGTAGGGCGAAATGAGCGGCGCAAAGATGGCGGTCAGGCACCAGAATAGAACGATGCCGGCTCCCACCATTCCGATCGGGGATTCTCGCAGGAGATCGAGTCTGCCGAGCCAGCCGGACAGCACCCTCCGACGAGCCCGCACACCGCCTGTTGTCGCTTCTGTGGTCATGGGCCTGTCCTCAGCTGAATCGAATGCGCGGATTAAGGAGCATATAGGAGAGGTCGCCGATGACCTGCGTGATCACCACGACGAACACAGCGAAAAGCGTCGCCGTTTCGACCGTAAGCACGTCCTTGTAAAGCGCGGCCTCGACCAGCATCCGCCCGAACCCCGGGAACCCGAACACGGTTTCCACCACCACGACGCTTGTAAAGAGAAAATTGAGCTGAAGCAGGATCGCGGTGAATGGGGTGATGAGCGCATTGCGTATCGCATGCTTCATGACGACGCCGCGGAACGTGAGGCCCTTGAGCACGGCGGTGCGGATGTAGGGACGCGTCATCACCTCGACCATGGAGGCGCGCACCATGCGTACGAGATAGCCGAGATAGTAAGCCGTCAACGTAGCGACCGGCAGGACAAGCTGAGAGGCGATGGACCACCCGCCGCCGCCTGTTTCCAAGGGCGCAGTGCCCGGCAATATCCTAAAGCCAACCACAAAAATCGTGACCAGGAATGCGCCCATGGCGAATTCGGGAATGGATGTGGTGATCGCGCTGAGAACCGACACGACGCGGTCCAAGAGCGAGCCCTCCCGCATGCCGGCGGCAACACCGAGTATGATCGACAAGGGCGCAATAACCGCGAAGGCGACGCCAGCCAGGAGCGCGGTGTTCAGGATGCGGTCCCACACGAAGGTATTGACCTGCGTCTTCCACAAAGTCGAATAGCCGAAATTCCCCTGCAAGAGACCGCTAATCTCGCCCTTGTGATTAGGCGCCACACCGAGCCAACTCAGGTAGCGGGCCATGAAGGGACGATTGAGGCCGAATTCCTGTCGATATTTTTCGAGTTGAACCTCGGTCGCGAACGGACCGAGGGCGTTGCGCGCCACATCTCCCGGTGAAAATTCGAATGTTATGAACACCAGGAACGAAACGATCAGCATGGTCAGTATCAGTGCGCCGAATCGCTTCGCGAAAAAGGAAACCATTCTCACTTCCTCGCCAGTCGAGGAGCGGTGCCGAGGCCCGGCACGTCAAGGGAGCGAGGCGGGCACCCGTGTGACCGGGCGCCCGCCCATACTCGAAGTTACGCCAGCGACCAATCCCACGGGAAAACATACTGCGTGGGATGCGCCTGGAAGCCCTGGACCTTCTTGTCCATCGCCGCGAACACCGAGCGCCACAATGGCTGAACGATCGGCCCCTCTTCCTGCATGAGTATTTCGATCTCTTCCACCACTTCCCGCCGCTTCTCGACGTCGAGCGTGCCTTCCGCTTGTGACAGCAGTTCGTCGAACTTCGCGTTCGACCACTTGCTTTCGTTCCAAGGCACGCCGGTGCGATAGGCGAGGCCGAGGACCATCACGCCTAGAGGACGGTGTGTCCAGGTCGTGAAGGCGAAGGGTGCGGTTTCCTTGTCCCAGATCTCCCAGTACTGGGCGCCGGGAAGGACCGTGACCTTCACGTTGACGCCGATCTGCTTCCACATCTCGGCCATGGCGTTGGCTGCGCGCGGCTCCCAGTCCTGGTCGGCATTGCAGAACAGCTCGGTCTCGAAACCATTCGGCAAGCCGGCGTCGGCCAAGAGCTTCTTCGCGCCTTCGATGTCCTGAGCCATGAAGGGCAGTTTCGCGTATTCGGGATGCACCGGCGCGACATGGTGATGCTCGGCCGGCTCGCCCAAACCGAGATAGGCGACCTGGAGGACCTTCGGAGTATCGATTGCCAGGCGCATCGCCTTACGCACCCTGGGATCCTTCCAAGTGTCGTGGATGGGTTGCATGCGGGCGACCGCGGTCTGGGCGGTCGTCGCCTCGTAAAGCGTAACGTGCGACAGCTTGCGAACCGCCGCGAGTTGTGTCGCCTCGACCTGCCAGATTCCATCGACTTGGCCAGAGGTCAGTGCAGCAACAGCCGCTGCCGGATCGTCGCCATGATCGATGTATTCGACCGAATCCAGAGCGCCGTCGCCGTGCCAGTAGCCTGGCTTCTTCTTCACGACGCACTTCTTGCCAAGCTCGTACTCGACGATCTCGGCCCAGCCGGTGCCGATCGACCCGATACCAGGGAACTTGCCCTCCGAACTCGGATGCATCATCGGGAACGGGTAGTGGAAGAAGTGCTCCGGCACGGCCAACTGCGCCGCGCGCGCATTGAGCCGCACCGTGTGATCGTCCACCTTCTCGACCGCATTGGCGTCCCACAGCGCGTCGCCGGCGTCGTTCATCATGTAGCCCTTCATCAGGCCCAGCACGGACGAGCCGACTGCGGGATCCAGGCAGCGCTTGATGTTCCAGATTACGTGATCGGCGACAAAGGGCTCACCGTTGGACCACTTCACGTCCTGTCTGAGATGAAGGGTCCAGACCTTAAGGTCGTCGCTGGCTTCCCATTTCTCGCACAGCCACGGCCGAGTGACATTGTCCGAACCCGTCAGAGTCAGATACTCGATCACGTTGCGCGACATCATCGAGTCCTGAATCCACGAATAGGTGTGTGGGCTTTCGATCGGTTGGACGCGCATTGACATGCGGACCGTGCCGCCCGTAGCGGCGTACGCCTTGGAGGCGATTCCCTGGTCGGGCAGCCCGACCATGGCATAGGCGGAGGCCGCCGAGAGGCCGAGAAGAGTGGAGGTTCGCAGGAACTCCCGGCGACTCACTTTCCCCTCCGCAAGCTGGGTGGCCAGCGTTGGCAGGTAGGAGTGAATCTCCTTCAGATTACGAGTCATCGCTGTTGTCTCCCTGTTTGGAAGGGTGCGATTTGAACGAGGTATTGAACCGCCCCAACCCTTCGGGTCTCGGGTCCTAGCCCAGCCCGTTCTTCAATCGGTACTATAGCAGAGCATCCTTTGCGTCGATAGTTCAAGGAGTATCCCGCAACACCGGTGTGGAACCGGCACTCCGCCGACGAGGCCCTCTCGGGGCTCTCTGCGCACGCGTCAAAGTGCGAGGGCAGGCTGCTAGCCCGTGGCGGCGGCTTCGATTAGGGTGCTCACCAGCGCCGTTATCCTTGCGGGGGATCATGGTGAAGTCGCCTCGGCTCTCATCCGGCCCAGCGCGCCTGTTGGGAAGGGCTGTGCAAGATCACCGGGCCGGCCGTCTGGCTGATGCCGAGCGCGGTTATCGGGAGGTGCTGGCGCAGGATCCTGAGCATCCCGACGCGCTGCATTTCCTCGGCGTGCTTGCCGGAATGACCGGCGATCCCGCGCGATCCGTTACTCTTATAGAGAGATCACTGCGCTTTAAGCCGACGGCAGAGGCCCATTATCATCTCGGCGTCTCGCAGGCCGCATTGGGCCGTGCCACCGATGCGATCGCAAGCTTCGAGGCGGCGATCGGCATGAACGCGCAGCATGCCTTGGCGCATCACCATCTCGGCGGGGCCTTGAGCCAGCTCGGCCGGCGCGAGGAGGCCGTTGCCGCCTATCGCACCACCATCGAGCTTCGGCCGGACATGGCTGAGGCGTACAGCAATCTCGGTCTGATTTCCACTTGGCACGAGGACGATCCGGCCGCCAGGCGACTGCTCGCTCTTGCCGCGCGGGCAGGGTCGTTGCCGGCTGCCTCACGCATTCACCTGAACTACGCGCTGGGAAAGTACCATGAGGACACCGGCGACTTCGCGTCTGCCTTCGCACACTGGCGAAAGGGAGCCGAACTCAAGCGCCGCACCCTGACCTACGATGCGGACGCCAACGATCGGGCCATCGCCCAGATCGCAGCAAGCTTTCCGAGGGGCGCATGGACCTCCTCCAGGACACATGGCGAGCCCTCCGATTTGCCTGTGTTCGTGCTTGGAATGCCTCGGTCCGGAACCTCCCTGGTCGAGCAGATCCTGGCCAGCCATCCGCAGGTGCATGGCGCTGGCGAGATCGGGCATTTGCGCGCGGCATTGGATGGGCTCCAGATCCGGCCCGAACTGCTGCAGCCTCGCCTCCTCGAGAGCGGAGCCTTCGCACGCGACCTTCGCCGGCGGGGAGGCGACTATGTGGCAGGGCTTCGAGCGCTCGATTCCGAGGCTGCGCGGATTACCGACAAGCTTCCGAACAATTTCAAGCTGGTCGGAGCGATCCAGCTGGCGCTGCCGAATTCGGCCATCATCTTCTGTCGGCGCGACCTACGGGATGTCTGCCTTTCCTGCTACCAGACGCTGTTCATGCACGGCCACGCTTGGTCCTATGACCTGGCCGAGTTGGGCCGGTTCGCGTTGGCCTTTGCTCGTTTGATGGAGCATTGGAGGAATATTCTGCCCGGTCGCATCCTCGAGTTGGACTATGAAACGCTGGTGGCCGATCCGGCTGCTCAAGCGCGGCGGCTCATCGCGCATTGCGGGCTGAAGTGGGATGATCGATGCCTGCACCATCACGAGAGCAACCGAGCGGTGCAGACTGCCAGCCTGGGCCAGGTGCGTCGGCCGATTTATCGTAGCTCGGTGGGGAGGTGGCGGCGGTACGAGCGGGACTTGGCACCGCTGCTTGAAATGCTCGGCGAGGGAGCCTGCCAATGAGCCGCTCTAGGTTGAGACAGCTCGCTTCCGGCCCTCCTTCAACGGCGAAGTCCCGCGATCTTTCCCAGATTAGCTTTTTTTCGATGTCTTGACGTAGACGGTCGAGAAGGATCTGACGACCTGCCGGCTGCCGCATTTCGGACAGGTCGGCCGCTTTGCCTCATGCTCTGCAATCGAGGCTTCCTGGATAAAGGTCTTGCGACAGTCGGCGCAGCGATACTCGTATGTTGGCATGCCCTGATCCTCCCCGCTCGTGCGGCTCAGCGCTGACCCGATTCGCTCGCGCTGGCGACGTAAGGGAACAAGGGGAGAGGTTCGTCCCAACCCCTTGTCCCGATTGGCTCCCCGGGCCGGACTCGAACCAGCGACCCAGTGGTTAACAGCCACTTGCTCTACCGACTGAGCTACCGGGGATCAGAGCCGTCGACCCCGTTCGGGGGATTGGACGGAGCGCGTTATATAGCAACCGCACAAGAGAGTGCCAAGTACCTTGCGGGTCAGCTCAGCAGGGCCCTCACGATGCATTGCGACACGACCAGATAATCGGAGTTCGGCAACGAAAAGAGCCGGAGGAACTCGTCCTGCTGCAACCGGCCTCCGAGAAACAGCTCCAGGATGTGCCGACTGACGGGATGAAGGATCGGCGGTAGGCATGCTTCGGTGGGCGGAGGGTAGATCATGGCCGCAGCTTCCCTTTCATTCCCGCGTTCAGTTGCGGTGATGGGGACCAGACTGGAGCGGCGGACCGAAGAAAGCCGGTGGACCCGATCGACCGCCATGGAACGAGAAGCTTAGATCAGGCGTCACTAAGATGCACGAGGCGGGTCACCTAGCGTCGGAAATCCTTCGTCGCATCGGGCTCGAGTTGACCAAGCAACGCGGCAAGGAAATGGGGAATCCTTTTGGCGGCAACGCCGTCGAACCGGCGATGCAGATCCCGCGAAAGCCGGTGGTGGAAAGTCGACTGACGATACCGTCTCACCACGCCTCGCGATTGGACGATCGGTTTCTTGGAATTCTGCCTTGCCATGATCTTCGCTCGAGTCAACAACAGATAGAATGAGGAAAATTTTTCAAGTGCCTGGGGAATCGAAACATTTCAACAACGATCAGTCTATTGAACAGGGTCATCTGGAAGCGGAGCTGAATGAACGGGCTCTGGCCGAGATGACGGCTCAGATCGTCGCGGCATATCTGTCCCGCAATACGGTCCCGACCGCCGAGGTTCCTCGGGTGATCGCGGCGGTCCGCCAGGGGCTGGCCGCCATGGGCGTTCGCAGGGACGAGGAGCGTGGCGAAAAACCCGAGCCGGCCGTGCCGGTCAAGGGTTCGGTCAGTCGAGATGCCATAGCCTGCCTGATCTGCGGGCGTCGGCAAAAAATGCTGAAGCGTCACCTTCTGATCGCGCATGGCCTCAGCCCCGTGCAATACCGGCAGAGCTTCAACTTACGCAGCGACTATCCGATGACGGCGCCAAGCTATGCCAAGAAACGCTCGCAGCTCGCCAGGCAATTCGGATTGGGGGTACGTGCGAAGTCCCGTTAAGGACGGCAAGCTCCAGGGATCTTCATCCTTTAGGGTAAGCTGGCGTTCCATTTTTGCTGATCTGTTGAATTTTTGACGAACTCTTTACCGCGAAAGGACGAAAACGAAAACGTGATAAGAAATCTCTGGAAAGATTAAGATTGTTGTAGGTATCATGTATCTTATACTGTCGGGAAGAAGTTCTGGACCGCAGATGCTGGGGGAAGCGGCACAACAGACGTTCTGAACACACGCCGCTTGAGCGACAGACGATGAGGGGGATTGTCTATGCGACTGCGGAAATACGATGTGTTCGCCTATAACGGCGGCAGGGTTTTCGAGACAAACAGTCTAGTCGAAGCCATGGTGATGGCTGACCAGTGTGCCAAAGGTCGGCTGCGTCCGGGGTTTGTGGGTCATGCTTACGTGGTAGACAATATGGCTAACACGATGGTCTACCAAACCGTTGGCAGCTAAAGGCCCGCCGGGCGGTCGCGACTCGTCGGAACCTCACGAGTCGCAAGTAGAACGAGACTGCGAAATCATCGATCGCAGCGATCGAGTCGATATTACGGAATGGTTATCGATTTCGATCAACCTGCGTGATATCCTTTTGCCTCAGCCGTCACATTAGATCCCGTGTGGAGGAGGCTGCAGGTGGCCGATACAACCGGCGCACGTCGGGCGATTGAATGGTTCCTTGGCGCCAACGACAATGAACCTTCCGACAGCGACCTTCTCGACCTTCATCGTTTCCTTGGAAACCTGGTCGAGCGGATCGATTGCGGAACCGAACTCAATCTACCTGAATGGGAGCTCCTTGCGGCGCGACCCCCAGCGGGACACCGCCGCTCCCTCAACTAGGTCCCGCCCGCCCCTACAAATCCCAGGACTTCCAGCAGCTTTTTGCCGGGCTGTGCGAGAAGGCCAGGCTGCCGAGCCACTTGCGGTTCGGCGACCTGCGCCGCTCCGGCATGACCGAGGCGGCCGATGCCGGCGCCACCGACGACGAGCTGCGCGCGCAGTCGGGGCACAAGACCCGAAACATTGTCGCGGTTTATGTGAGATCGACGCCCAAGCAGGCCGGAAATGCGATCGCCAAGCGGGTGCGCCACCGAACCCAAAAGGAACGTTTGTCAGAATGACCTGTCGGAATGCTGTCAGAATGACGGCCCCGATCTAAGTCATTGATTTACAAGGTGGAGGCCCGGACCGGAATCGAACCGATGTACGGGGATTTGCAGTCCCCTGCATAGCCACTCTGCCACCGGGCCTTGGACGGCCTTCCTTCCTGCCGACGGTCGGAAGGCGCCTCATATACGGAGCGCCTGGCGCCGGTCAAGCAAACCGGCTGGCGCCAGATTGTAAACTCCGGCAGGGAAAAGTATAAAGCCAAGCCTTGAGGGGGCAGGTTTGCTTGCCCACAAATCGTCTTGCCCGAGTGAGCCAGCCATGGATTTCGCGGCCGCGCGCCGGAACATGGTCGATCGTCAGTTGCGCACCAACAAGGTGACGGACGAAGCGGTGCTGGAGGCCCTTGGCCGAGTGCCCCGCGAGCGGTTCGTGCCAGAGGGGCTGCGCGGCGCCGCCTATATCGACGAAGATCTTCCGCTCGGGAACGGGCGGTACCTGATCGAGCCGATGGCGTTCGGACGATTGTTGCAAGCAGCCCAGATAAAACGAACCGATCTCGTGCTCGATCTCGGTTGCGGGCCGGGTTATTCGACTGCGATCTTGTCGCATCTGGCAAACATGGTGGTCGCGCTGGAGTGCGATGGCACGCTGGCGCGTCGCGCCGGCGCCGCGCTGTCCGAGCTTGCGCTTGACAATGCCGTCGTGGTCGAAGGACCCCTTGAACAAGGCTGGCCTGCGCAGGCGCCCTATGATGTCGTCATGCTAGGTGGGGCGGCGGCGCGGATTCCCGAGGCTCTGTTGGGGCAGCTCGCAGAGGGCGGCCGTCTGGCGGGGGTGGAGATGCGCGGCCGGGTCGGGCGCGCGGTGCTTTATGCGCGATATCACGGATCGATTTCCGGCCGAACCCTGTTCGACGCGGCGGTTCCGCTGCTTCCGGGCCTGGCCGAGGAACCCAGCTTTGTATTCTAGGCATTCCGAGTCGCGAGGTCCGGTCCATGGACCACCGGATGGAGCGCGAAACCCCGCATCGAGCTGTGTGTCCGCGCACCGTAAAGACCAAATTATGTATGAATGAGGGCAACTTCGGACTATTCCGGTTTTGCTTTGCACATACAACTCTGGCAGTCTTGTGAATGGCCTTGAAAAAGCCAATGCGGGGATGGTTTGCGATGGCAGAGACGCGAGGCGACAATGAACCGTCGATGGAGGAGATCCTTGCCTCCATCCGTCGCATCATCTCCGAGGATTCAGAACCAAAGCGACCGCCGCCAAGCGGGGCGCGGGAGGGGGAGGTGCTGGATCTTACCGAGATGCTGACCGCGGACGGGTCGGTGGTCAGCCTTGCCAGTCGCCGTCCTGGCATAGAGGGATCGGCCGAGACGCAGGCCGAGAAGGCCGCTCCGGCGAAGCCGGAGACCGGCGAGGAGGGGGCGGGACGTGAAGGAGGCTTGTCCGAGATTGTGCATTTCTCTGAACAGGAGCACGGTTCCGTTATGAGCGAAGCAGAAGCCCGAGCCAGCATTGTTTCCGACACGACGATCGACGCCTCGGCCGCGTCCCTAGGTCGTCTCGCGCGGGCCGTCCGCCGCGAGGCGGCATTGCGCGCTTTTTCGAGCGAGGACGACCGCCGCGTTGAGGATCTGGTCCGGGAATCGCTGACGCCGATGTTGAAGGACTGGCTGGACCGCAATTTGCCCCAAATGGTCGATCGCGTCGTTCGCGAAGAGATCGACAAGATGGTGCGGCGGCTTCAGGAAGGCTGAGCCCCGCCGCCTGGCACGGGACCGCCTTCGCCTCCAAAGCGAGGCCGAGCCCGCGCTTGGCTTTCTGAGGAAAGTTGATGCTGGAAAGAACGTTTCGGCCCGCGGAGGTCGAGGCCAGGCAATACGCATTGTCGGAGAGCAGCGGCATATTCTCCTGCCGGCCCAAGTCCGACGCGCGGCCCTTTTGCATCATGATGCCGCCGCCCAACGTCACGGGCAGCCTGCATATGGGCCACGCTCTCAACCACACTCTGCAGGATGTGCTGGCGCGCTTTGAGCGCATGCGCGGCAGGGACGTCCTTTGGCAGCCAGGCACCGACCATGCCGGTATCGCCACTCAGATGGTTGTCGAGCGCATGCTTGCTGTCGAGGGCAGCTCGCGCGAGGCCCTGGGCCGCGCCGCCTTCATCGAACGGGTCTGGGCCTGGAAGGCCGAATCGGGCTCGATCATCACGCAGCAATTGCGCCGGCTGGGCGCCTCGCCCGACTGGACGCGAGAGCGCTTCACCATGGATGAGGGCCTTTCCGCAGCGGTTCGAAAGGTCTTCGTCCGGTTGTTCAAGGAAGGTGTGATCTACCGCGACAAGCGGCTGGTGAACTGGGATCCCCAGCTGCAAACCGCAATTTCGGACCTCGAGGTCGAGCAGCGGGAGGTCAAGGGCCATCTGTGGCACATCGCCTATCCTGTGGAAGGTCTGCCCGGCATCTCGATCGCCGTGGCGACCACGCGGCCGGAAACCATGCTCGGCGATACGGCCATCGCTGTTCATCCAGAGGATGAGCGCTATCGTGGTCTGGTCGGCCGCCATGCGATCCTGCCTTTGGTCGGACGCCGTATTCCGATCATCGCCGATGCCTATGCCGACCCGAAGACCGGAAGCGGCGCGGTGAAGATCACCCCGGCGCATGATTTCAACGATTTCGAGGTCGGCCGCCGCCAGGACTTGCCGCTGATCAACATCTTCGACCGGAATGCGCATCTTACCGACGCGGCGCCGCAGGCATATCGCGGCCTCGATCGCTTCGAGGCGCGCAAGCGCATTCTCGGCGATCTCGAGTCAACCGGCGCCTTGGTCAAGGTCGAGGAGCATCTGCACTCCGTTCCTTACGGCGACCGCTCGGGCGTGCCAATCGAGCCGTGGCTGACCGATCAGTGGTACGCCGACGCCAAGCGGCTCGCGGAGCCAGCCATCGCTGCGGTGGAGAAGGGACGTACCCGCTTCGTGCCAAAGCAGTGGGAGAACACCTATTTCGAGTGGATGCGCAACATCCAACCCTGGTGCATTTCACGGCAGCTCTGGTGGGGCCACCAGATCCCGGCCTGGTACGGTCCGGACGGCGCCGCTTTCGTCGAGGAAAGCGAGGCGGAAGCGCTTGCCGCGGCGAGACGCCACTATGGCCGCATGGTGGAGCTCACGCGCGATCCCGACGTGCTCGACACCTGGTTCTCCTCGGCCCTCTGGCCGTTCTCGACCCTGGGTTGGCCGGAGCGGACGAAGGAGCTCGAGCGCTACTATCCCACCGACCTTCTGGTCACCGGCTTCGACATCATTTTCTTCTGGGTCGCCCGGATGATGATGATGGGCCTGCATTTCATGGGCGATGTCCCCTTCCGAACCGTCTACATCCACGCGCTGGTGCGCGACGAGTTCGGCCAGAAAATGTCGAAGTCGAAGGGGAACATCATCGACCCCCTGGTGCTGATCGACCGCTATGGCGCCGATGCCCTTCGCTTTACGCTTGTCGCCATGGCTGCGCAGGGGCGCGACATCAAGCTTTCAGAATCGCGCGTCGAGGGCTATCGCAACTTCGCGACCAAACTTTGGAACGCCGCGCGCTTCTGCCAGATGAACGGCTGCACGCCCGATCGGCCCTTCGATCCGCAAAGCCCGCGGGAGATCATCAATGCCTGGCTGGTCGCGGGGGTCCGACGCCTGGCGGAGGATGTGACCGATTCGATCGTGACCTGCCGGTTCAACGAGGCCGCGGCGTCGCTCTACCACTTCGTTTGGCATTCCTTCTGCGATTGGTATCTGGAACTGGCGAAACCAGTGCTTGGCGGCAAGGAGGGATCGGCGCGCGAGGAAACCCAGGGCGCCGCGGCCTGGGCGCTCGGCCAGATCCTGCATCTCCTGCATCCGATAATGCCCTTCGTCACGGAAGAGCTGTGGCTGCGGCTCGGTTACACCAAAACGCTTCTGATCGCCCGTTCCTGGCCAAAGCTGCAGCAACTGCCGGTAAATGACGGGGCTGTCGACGAGATCGATTGGATCATCCGGTTTGTCGGAGCCGTTCGCAGCGCGCGCTCCGAGCTGAATGTCCCCCCGGGGGCGGAGCTGGAGGTCATCGTCGAGAATTCGAGCGCGACGACGCGCCGGCGCATCTCGCACCACCGGCCCGCCTTGACCATGCTGGGCCGGCTGAAGGCAATTGAAGCGACCGCCGACAAATTGGCCCAGATGCCCCAAGGCGCGATCCAGATCGTGGTCGACGAGGCCACGCTCGTGGTTCCGTTGGCCGGAGTTATCGACCTGGATGCCGAGCGCAAGCGTTTGGCTCGGGAAATCGAGAAATTGGATGCGGAAATCGGCAAGATCAACCGGAAGTTGGACAATGCCGACTTTCTCGCCAAAGCTCCGTCCGAGGTGGTCGAGGACCAGCGCGAGCGGCGCCTGGAAGCAGAGCAGGCGCAGGCCAAACTCAAGCTTGCACGGGAGCGCCTGACCGGCTGAGAGAGGGATGAGGGAGGTCGGAATTAACGGCAAACATGCTCACTTAGCCCGACAAAGCCTTCACGGTGATTCTCCTGGTGCGCATATATGAATTTGTGCGCATATATGACGCTGATGGGTTTGTTTTCCCGTTGTCCAGTCCGAGAGGCTCCACCTTCGCGCTCGATCGGGTAGCACAGGACTGCGGTTGAACGGCGGGTGAACGGAGAATCCCAGGCAAATCGAAAAACGAACTCACAATTTCTGATAGTCGACGCTGTATGCAAAAGAAATGGCTTTTGACGGGTTTGGTACTGGCAGTGATCGCCGGGACCTCGTACGCCCTGTATCTTTACCTTCAGCCCCAGCGGCTGCCGGATCAGCTCCTCTATGGTAATGGCCATATCGAGGGTACCGAGGTCCGGGTGGCGGCCGAGGTTGGCGGCCGCGTGGTTGAAAGCCGCTTAGTCGAGGGAGGTTTGGTCGGTGTGGGGGCGCTTCTCGTCAGGATCGATGATGTCGACATTGCACTTCGAAACGAGCGTGCGATCGCAGAAATTGAAATTTTGCGGCGCTCGCGCGAGCGGGCAGACTATGAGCTTCAGATTGCTCACCACCACCGCGAGACCGCCGAACGCGATCTTGCCCGTTACCGTGCGCTCCGTGAGCGAAACGCATCTCCACCGCAACAGCTTGAGCGCGCAGAAAACTCCTTTCAGGAGGCTCGCGGTCGAGCTGGTGCACTGGCGGCTGAGATTGGCGTCATAGATGGGCGCATTGAAGCTGCGCAGAAAGAACTCAGTCTATTGGAAAATGAGCTCGCAAAGACCCACATTGTTGCTCCCATCGCGGGCACGGTTCTGGCGAAGGCAGTCGAGGCTGGAGAGTTCAGCCAGCCGGGTCAGACGATAGCCGTCTTAGTCGATCTCTCCCGCCTTGAGCTGAGGGCTTTTATCCCTGAGAGGGACATCGGCAAGATCACCCTGAATGCCCCAGCGCGTGTGCGGGTGGACGCATTTCCCGATCGCTTATTTGAAGGCCGTGTGTCGCGTGTCGACCAACAAGCGCAGTTCACGCCCCGCGACGTCCACATGCCGCAGGAGCGTACCCGCATGGTCTTCGGAGTAACCATCACCCTCGAAAATCCCGATCGCGTTCTAAAGCCTGGTATGCTGGCCGATGCCTGGATCCTTTGGCGCTCCGACGCTGCATGGCCCGACCAGTTGCTCGTTCCCAGATGAGGGTGAGCTATGGCGGGCCAAGGTGATTGGGTCATTCAGGCCGAAGCCATCGGCCGAAGGTATGGGAATATATGGGCTTTCAAGGGTATTGACCTACGGATTGCCCGCGGTGAGATCTTCGGTTTCGTTGGTCCCGACGGCGCCGGTAAGACAACCCTTGTACAAGTGCTCGCGGCCATTCTCGATCCGAGCGAGGGCAAGTGCCGGGTTCTGGGTCTCGACACAGTTGAGCAGGCCCCTGAAGTCACATCGCGAATTGGCTATATGCCGCAGGGTTTCACGCTCTACGAGCGCCTTACGGTCGCAGAGAATCTTGCCTTCGCCGCCAAAGTGCGCGGCGTGTCGCCTTCACAAGTCGCGGAGCGTCGTCGGCGCCTCCTGGCGATGGCGGGACTCACCCAATTCATCCACCGCCGCGAGGGAGCACTGTCGGGGGGCATGCGCAAGAAGCTTGCTCTTTGCACGAATCTCATCCACGAGCCACCTCTACTCCTTCTCGACGAACCGGGACTCGGCGTCGACCCCCTCTCGCGCCGAGAGCTTTGGCGCATCTTGGAAGAGTTCCGTCGATCCGGCACGACGATCGTCTTTGTAACGTCCTACATGGACGAGGCGGAACGTTGCGACCGGCTTGCCTTCCTTGACGAGGGGCGCCTCATTGCACAAGGCACTCCGGCAGAGCTTCTTGCCCGGAGCGCTGGTGCCATCGTCCGCATACGATCGGACTCGCCGGCCGCGGCCGAGAAATTGCTGGCTCGAACGCCTGAAGTGATCGGCGTCCAATGGCGGCCGGCCGAAATTCGCTTTGCAGTCGATCCGGTCAAGGGTGTCTCGGAGGGTCTTCGGAAACAGCTTGAGCAACTCGGATCACTCGAACCGTCGACTCCCTCACTGGAGGATGTTTTCGTAATCCTCCGACGGGGCACAGATGCCGTCGTTTCTGATGACATTCCTGAAAGCGAGTTGTTCAGCGATGGGACCCGCGACAAATCGGCTGTCAGCATCCATACAAGCGCACTCACCCGCCGATTTGATGATTTCGTTGCCGTCGACAACGTTTCCATGAGTGTGAGTGCTGGCGAAATTTTTGGCCTCTTGGGCGCGAACGGGGCAGGCAAGACAACGCTCATCCGCATGTTGTGCGGGCTCCTTCCCCCTTCGAGCGGAAGTGCGCATGTCGCTGGCATCGACGTCCGCTCTGAGCCACGTCTGTTGCGCCAGCGCATCGGCTACATGTCGCAGCGTTTCTCGCTTTACCCCGACCTGACCGTGAGCGAGAACCTGAGTTTTTTCGCAAGCGCCTATGGTCTTCCGCGCCGTAAGGCACAGGAGGCCATTACCCGGGCAATGGCAATGACCGATCTCGGAAGAGTGGTTGAGCAGCCGGTCGTCCGGCTTTCCGGCGCACTGCGTCAGCGGCTTGCGCTCGCTTGCAGCCTTCTACATCGGCCGGCCGTGCTGTTCCTCGACGAGCCGACCTCCGGCGTCGATCCGCTTGCTCGCTTCCGCTTTTGGCGATTGGTCAGTGCGTTGGCGGCATCCGGCACCGCGGTCATCGTGACGACCCACTACCTCGAAGAAGCAGCCTATTGTCACCGGCTCGGACTCATGCATGAAGGGCGGCTTATTGCCGTTGGCGACCTGGAGACGTTAAGTGCAGCCTTGCCCGGTAAAGCGCTGGTTACGGTGGAAGAGGTGTTCCTTGCCTTTATCGAGCGCGCTCGCACTCAGTCAGGCTCAGCGGCGGCAGGTGCATGATGAAGCTCGCACGCGTTGGTGCCGTTATCGAGAAAGAAATGAAGGAGATTGTCCGCGATCCCATTACTGTAGCGGTGGCGCTCCTCATGCCGATGGTCATGCTGTTCTTGTTCGGCTATGCGATCTCGCTCGATGTTGACGATGTTTCGTTGGGCATCCTTGATTATGACCGAACCCCTGCAAGCCGAGAGCTCGTCGATCGGTTCATCGAGAGTGGCTATTTTCAACTCGCCGAAAGCTACGCCTCAGCGAACAGCGTCGAAGACGGACTGCAGCGGAATGTCATCAGGCTTGCACTCATCATTCCTCGGGGTTTCCAGGAGTTGATCGCGCGCGGCGGAATCTCGCCGGTCCAAGTTCTCGTGGACGGCACCTACTCTGCTACCGCAAACTTGGCTGCCACCTATGCCCAGACCATTATCTCGGGCTTCGCCAACGACACGAGTCCCCTTGTCCAGGTGCAGGCGCGTGTCTGGTATAACCCGTCGCTGCGGAGCGTAAACTACGTAGTTCCGGGCCTGTTTGGTGTCATCCTTATGGCCTTCCCGCCGCTCCTCACCGCGCTCGCCATCACGCGCGAGAAGGAGACCGGCTCGATCCAGCAGATCTTCGCGTCGCCGCTCACTCCGACCGAATTTCTTGCGGGCAAGCTCGTACCCTACGGGTTCATCGCATTCATGCAGATCGCCATGGTCATTGCGGTCGGCTTCCTGTGGTTCGGTGTGCCGCTGCGTGGCAACCTCCTCCTCTTGGCTGCCGCTGGGCTCGTCTACGTCTTCTGTACGGTCGGCATCGGACTTCTGGTTTCTACAGTCACCAGGAGCCAACTCGTGGCCATGCTGCTGGCCCTGATCATCACACTGATGCCGTCATTCCTATTCTCGGGATTTCTGTTTCCCATCTTCACCATGCCGTATGTACTTCAGCTCTACACGCGCATCTTTCCCACGCGATATTTCGTCGACCTGTCCCGCGGTATTGTGCTCAAGGGCGCAGCCCTGCCTGACCTATGGCCCTCGGTTGCCCTTCTCATGGCTTATACCGTTGCGATTTTCATGCTGGCGGCATGGCGCTTCCGCAAGAAGGTCGCCTGATATGCGGACACAGCTCGCTGGTCTCGTCATCAAAGAGACGATCCAGTTCCTACGCGACCGTATAATGCTGATCCTTGTGCTATGGCTCTATACCATTGAGGTCGTGATCTGTACGCTTGCCCTCTCGATCGAGGTCAAGGAGATGGCGCTCGCCACGGTCGACCTTGACCGAACACCCGAGTCCCGTGCACTCGTCGAGAGTTTCCTAGTCACTGACGCGTTCGCGTCCGCCGGATATGCCGCGAGCACCGCCGAGGCGACCGAGTGGCTCCAGTCCGGCCGCGCCCGCGCTGCGCTTGTGGTGCCGCAGGGGTTTCAGCGCGATTTGGTGCGAGCCGATTCTCCAAGCGTGCAGATTCTTCTCGATGGCACGAACTCGAATGTCGCGGCGCAGGCACGAGGCTATGCGCTTCAGATTGTCAGCGCCTTCCGCGCTCCCATAGTGACCGCGGGGGATACTGCCAGAGGTGCTCAGCCGGTCGTGCGAGTCTGGTACAACCCTGATCAGACATACACCTCCTTCATGGTGCTCTCCATGGTGGCACTTGCTGCCCTCATGGTCGGAGTCATCTGTCCAGCAGCCTCGATTGTCCGGGAGAAGGAATCTGGCACCATTGAACAGCTGCGCGTAACACCGATCGGGACGGGAGAACTCTTCATTGCCAAGACTCTGCCGACACTGGTGATGGGACTATTGTCAGTTTTTCCCAGCCTGCTGATTACCTGGTGGTTCGGCGTCCCGCTCCGCGGTAGTCTAATTCTGTTTCTCGGACTCACGGCAGTGTTCCTCGTTAGCGCCATCGCCATCGGAGTCCTGATTGCCACGGTAAGCCGGACGCTGCAGCAGGCCTTGTTGCTGAGCTTCTTCGGGCTGTTCCCGATGATGTTTCTGTCCGGTACCGTATCGCCGGTCGAAAGCATGCCAGAAGTGCTTCAGACGCTCTCGCTCGCAAGCCCATTGCGTCACTATCTGGATATAACCCTCGGTATTTTCTTGAAGGGAGCGGGGCTTCGCGAGCTGTGGCCTCAAGCCCTGATACTCGTGGCAATCGGTATTTTGCTCTTCGGCCTTGCCACACGGATTTTCAGTCGAAACGCAGCCTAATCGGATCACCGAGCCCTCTCAGGCGCGGTACAGATTGTGGACGAGGCGACGGCATTTGTGCCGGTGGCCGAGGGTCATCGACCATGACCCGGAGCGCCAGCGACTCGGCCGTGAGGTCGACAAGATGCGTGCGCGACTGAGAAGCAGGGCGAGAAGGGCCGGAATTGGCCCTAAAACGGGCTCCCTTGGCTCGGCAGTAGCAATGCTCGCATGGTTGTCCATGAACGGCGATTCTGCTATATTTTTTGAGCTTTTGAGGCCGTCGGCGCGGGGGCCATTTCCTGGTCCCCGCGTCCTGTGTCAACGCGGCCCGTTGCCACTCCAGGACCTACGAGTTTGACCTCCGCCCCAGGCCCCGCATTCGACATCACCCCGGTCACGATCGAAGAGGAGATGAAGCGCTCCTACCTCGATTACGCGATGAGCGTGATCGTGGCGCGAGCGCTGCCCGATGTGCGCGACGGGCTGAAGCCCGTGCATCGACGCATCCTCTATACGATGAAAGAGAACGGCTACGATTGGAACCGACCGCTCCGCAAATCTGCGCGGGTCGTCGGCGACGTCATGGGCAAGTATCACCCCCATGGCGGCGATCCGATCTACGAAGCCATGGTCCGAATGGCGCAGGACTTTTCCATGCGTCTGCCGTTGATTCAGGGCCAAGGAAATTTCGGCTCGATGGACGGCGATCCGCCCGCGGCGATGCGTTATACCGAGGCGCGGCTGGCGCGCTCTTCCACTGCGCTCCTCGACGATATCGACAAGGATACGGTCGAGTTCCAAGCGAACTACGACGAGTCAGCGCAAGAGCCGGTCGTGCTGCCGGCGCGATTTCCCAATCTTCTGGTCAACGGCGCGGGCGGCATCGTCGTCGGCATGGCAACCAACATTCCCACCCACAATCTCGGCGAGATTATCGACGCTTGTTGCGCGCTGATCGACAATCGGGAGATTACGATCGACCGGCTGATCGAGATTGTTCCCGGCCCTGATTTCCCGACCGGTGGCATCATCCTTGGCCGATCCGGCATCCGCGAGGCATATCATTTCGGTCGCGGATCCATCGTCATGCGCGCACGCACGCATGTCGAGGAGATTCGCAAGGACCGCGCCGCGATCGTTGTTACCGAGGTCCCTTACCAGGTCAACAAGGCGCGGCTGCAGGAACGGCTGTCGGAGCTGGTTCGCGCCAAGCTGATAGAGGGTATCTCGGACATTCGCGACGAATCGGACCGCGAGGGTGTGCGCGTGGTGATCGAATTGAAGCGCGAGGCAATGCCCGAGGTGGTGCTGAATCAGCTCTATCGCTTCACCGCTCTTCAGACGACCTTCGGGGCCAATATGCTGGCCCTCAATCTCGGCCGGCCGGAGATGCTGAACCTGAAGCGGGTTCTGGAGGCCTTCATCGCCTTTCGCGAGGAGGTCATAACCCGCCGCACGGTGCACGAGCTACGCAAGGCGCGCGAACGGGCTCATCTCCTGGTCGGCCTCGCGATCGCGGTCGCCAACATCGATGCGGTCATCGATTTGATCCGCAAGGCACCGGATCCGGCAACCGCGCGGGAACGCCTGATGGCAGTCGCCTGGCCTGCGAGGGAAGTCGAGGCGTTGATCGGCCTCATCGATGAGCCGGGTCGCGCGATCCTGTCCGACGGCACCTATCGCCTGAGTGAGGCGCAGGCACGGGGAATTCTCGATCTGCGCTTGCAACGGCTTACCGGATTGGAACGCGACAAGATCGGTCAGGAGTTGAGCGGGCTTGCCGGCGAGATCAAGACCCATCTGGAGGTCCTTGGCTCGCGCGCCAAGCTTTACGAGATCATGCGTCGCGAATTCATGGAGGTGAAGGAGCAGTTCTCAACGCCCCGGCGCACCGCAATCGAAGATCTCGAATTCGAGGCAGACATCGAAGACCTGATCCAGCGCGAGGATATGGTCGTGACGGTCAGCCATACCGGCTACATCAAGCGCGTGCCGCTCTCGGCCTATCGTGCGCAGCGCCGTGGCGGTCGCGGTCGGACCGGCATGGCGACCAAGGAAGAGGATTTTGTCGAGCAGCTTTTCGTCGCGAACACGCATACGCCGGTGCTGTTCTTTTCCTCGCGCGGCATGGTGTACGAGCTCAAGGTCTACCGTCTCCCGCTCGGCACTCCTCAGGCGCGCGGCAAGGCGCTCGTCAACCTGCTTCCGTTCGAGGAGGGCGAAGGCATTACCACAGTCATGCCGCTCCCGGAGGATGAATCGCGCTGGGGTGAGCTTTCGGTCATGTTCGCAACCGAGCGCGGCAACGTTCGGCGCAATTCGCTCTCCGACTTCACGAATATCAAGGCGAACGGAAAGATCGCCATGAAGCTCGACGAGGGTGATCGGTTGGTCGGTGTTCTGCCTTGCTCGATGGAGGAGCACGATGTTCTGCTCGCCACCCGGCAGGGCAAGGCGATCCGCTTTCCCGTGGCCGATGTGCGGCTGTTTCAGGGCCGAACCTCGACCGGAGTGCGTGGCATCGCGTTGTCGGAAGGGGACGGCGTCATATCGATGAGCATGCTGCGCCATATCGACGCAAAGCCTGAGGAACGCGAAGAATTTCTCAAATGGGGCGAGGCGCGCCGGCGCGGCGAGGAAATTCCGACCGGTACGCTCGAGATGGCGCCGGATCGCCTCCGGACGCTCTCACTGGCTCAGGAGTTCATTCTCACGGTCGCCAGCGACGGCCTGGGAAAACGATCCTCCGCATTCCGATATCGAATCACGCGGCGAGGAGGAAGCGGCATCGGAAACATGGATATCTCCCGCAATGGCGGCTCCACCCAGGCCGAGGTAGTCGCCGCCTTCCCCGTCCTCGATCAGGACCAAATCATGCTGGTAACCGATGGCGGGCGCCTCATTCGCCTACCGGTGGCCGGCATCCGCATCGCCGGGCGGACCACCCGTGGCGTCACCTTGTTCCGTGTCGACGCCGATGAGCGGATCGTTTCCGTGACCCGGCTTCCCGAGGTGGCCGAGCAGACCGGTAACGGGGCGGGTGAGGTACCCGACGGTTTGGCGCCGGAGATCGAGGAAGGGGAAGGGCACACGGATGACTGAGCATATCGGCGTCTATCCCGGAACCTTCGATCCGGTGACCAACGGACATCTCGATATCATCAGACGCGGCGCGCGGCTGGTGGATCTGCTGGTGATCGCGGTGGCTCGGAACGCTGGCAAGGGGCCGCTTTTCACGATCGATGAGCGGGTGGCGATCCTGGAGGCCGAGATCGCCGCGCTGCCTCCCGTCGACGGCTACCGGATCGAGGTGCGTCCGTTCGATACGCTGTTGATGCACTTTGCGGAGAGCGTCGGCGCCTCGGTCATTCTCCGCGGTCTACGCGCCGTCTCCGATTTCGAGTATGAGTTTCAGATGGCCGGAATGAATGCCCGCCTCAATCCCAATATCGATACCGTGTTCTTGATGGCCTCCGAACGCCACCAGTTCATTTCCTCTCGCTTCGTGAAGGAAATCGGCAGGCTCGGCGGCGATATCGGCGGTTTCGTCTCACCGCGGGTGGCCGAGCGGTTGATTCGGCGGTTTGCCGAGGAGCGTCGTCGCAAGAACGAGGCCCGGCGCCGCGTCCAGACCTTCGAGGAATAGGCTTCGGCTTCTCAGATTCGTTTTGTCTTGATCCGGCTTATGCCACCGCAATCGTTCATGGGCGCGGCAGGACGGATCAGTTTCGGTTGAGCCGGCGGCCGCCATCCGAGCGGCTGGCGCCGGGCTTTCGGTCCGCATCGTTCTCCCCCCAGCCGGTGTGAGCGTATTCGTCATATCCCGACCGGTTGCTGAAGAACATGAGGCCCATCAGTCCCATCGCCATGCCCATGGTCATCAACACACCCAGCGCCAGGGCGATACCGCCATGAAGGCCGATCCCGAGCTCGGCGAACGCGACGAGCGCGGCCAGGACCGCCGCCGTCACAAGGAGCAGCGCGACACAAATCAGAATGAAGAACTTGCTCCAACCCATGTTGTGGCCGCAAGACCCTCGGCTGTGCGGACCCATGCTAACCTGAAAAGGCGTACGGTTGTTCCTTGTTTGCCTTGAGACGTGAGGATCGCCGGTACAGCGTCGGTCCCACTAGCGAGCGAGACCGGCCAGAGTGCTCGAGGTTGACACAAAACCGACGCAATCAATTGTTTTACGAGAACCGCCCGGGCGCGAGAAGGGACGGGATCGAGCTGCCTTAATCCGGAGCCGGGCGGCGCGGTCTATGGTGCGCCGCCCTCGGCCGCTTCAGTTCAGGCGTGCAGCGCTGCGCCGATCGGAACCTGCTCCACCGATTCGGCTGGTGCTCTGTCTGCTTTGGCGAATCTTTCGTAGTCCTGCGCCATCTCCAGGAGCGCATGAGGATCGCGAGTCATGATTTCGACAAGGAGCACGGCCAGACCGATGAGAGGAAGTGAGGCGATCGTCCACACAATCACGTGCATGACTACTCTCCTCCTTGGCGGGACAAGAAACCGTCCCACGTTCATCCTGGCTGGAAGCCTAAGCCAAGCTGTGGAAGTAAAGCTGTGAAGTACCTCACATTCGACCTGAGCCGATGTGAGGTACCTCACAATTTGCAAAGAGACTTGCCCGAGAAAGTGAACTGATCAAAGCCGGCGGGAGCACTTAGGGTAGGGCGGCCTCCAGGACGCGCGCCAGGTGAACGGCGCGCCGCCCTGTTCCGTCGTGAATCTGATGTCGGCAGCTCGTGCCAGTCGCCACGACCACTGCCCCGGGCTCGCTGCGGCGCACCGCCGGAAAGAGACTGAGCTCGCCCATCTTCATCGACAAGTCGACATGCTCGGCCTCGTAGCCGAACGGCCCCGCCATGCCGCAGCAACTGGAGGCAATGGCCTCGACCGTCAGATCCGGAACCAACCGCAGTGCGGCCTCGGCATCAGGCATGACGCCGAATGCCTTTTGATGGCAGTGGCCATGCAATAGCGCCTGCCGCTGGCCGCCCGAACGCAGGGGAAGCCGCAGTCGGTCGGCGCGCGCTTCGCGGACAAGGAACTCCTCGAGAAGCAGTGCCGCCCGGGCGAGGAGCCCTGCCTCCTCGTTCGGCAACAGGTAGGTGAACTCGTCGCGCATGGTCAAAAGGCAGGAGGGTTCGAGACCGACCACCGGCACGTTACGCAGGACGAAAGGCGCAAGCGCTTCCGCAGTTCGACGCGCCTCCGACCGCGCCTCGTCCACAAGCCCTGCGGAAAGAAAGGTGCGTCCGCAGCAGAGCGGCCGCTCGCCGGCCCGGCAGGCGGTCCGTACGGTATAGCCTCCCTTCCTCAGGACCTTTAGGGCAGCCCGCGCATTCTCGGGCTCGAACCAGGTGGTGAAAGTGTCGGAGAACAGCACCACCTCGCGCCCGCCCTCGACCGCACCCCCGTCGCATTCCCCCTCGGCGCGGAATGCGTCCCACCGCCACTCGGGCAGCTTTCGCCGAGCGCTCAAGCCGAGCGCGCGTTCGCCGAGCTTGGCCAGGGCCGAATTGCGGTTTCTCAAATTCAGAAGCGGTGCAAGGCGGGCGGCCCAGGGCGCATAGTGGGGCAGATAGGCAACCATTTTCTGTCGACGGCTCAACCCACGGCGTTCTGCCCAGTGGGCGAGGAATTCAATCTTGATGCGGGCCATGTCGACGCCGGTCGGGCACTCCCGCTTGCAGCCCTTGCACGAGACGCACAAATCCAGAGCTTCGCGCATCTCTTCCGAGGCAAGCGCGTCGGCTCCGAGCTGTCCGGTCAAGGCAAGTCTGAGGCTGTTCGCACGGCCGCGCGTCACATGCCGCTCCTCGCCAGTGACGCGGTAGGAGGGGCACATGACGCCGGGCTCCGCCTTGCGACAGGCGCCGTTGTTGTTGCACATCTCCACCGCCGGCAAGAACCCGCCCCAGTCGCTCCAATCGAGGGCCGGGCGGTGAGGCAAGGCGCGGTAGCCGGGTCCATACCGGAACAGGCCGCGCTCGTCCATTCGGGGCGGTCGCACGATGCGGCCGGGGTTCATCAGCCCCTCGGGGTCGAAGCTGTCCTTGACCTCCTCGAAAGCGGCGACGATGCGCGGTCCCATCATTGGCTCTAAGAACTCTGAACGCACGATGCCGTCGCCATGTTCGCCGGAATGCGAACCCTTGTATTCCCGCACCAAGGCGAACGCCTCCTCGGCGATGGCGCGCATCGCCCTGACGTCCTTCTCCTGTTTTAGATTGAGAATTGGCCGGACATGCAGCGTCCCGACCGAAGCATGCGCATACCAGGTGCCGCGGGTCCCGTGCTTGGCGAAGATCTGCGTGAGGCGGTCGGTGTATTCGGCAAGATGCTCCAGCGGAACGGCGCAATCCTCGACGAACGACACCGGCTTGCCATCGCCTTTCATGGACATGACGATGTTCAACGCGGCCTTACGCACCTCCCAGATTTCCTGCTGGAAGGCGGCATCGGTGGCCTCGATTACGGCGCCGGGGAATCCGAGATCGCCCATGAGCTCAACCAGCTGGCGCAGGCCCGCGAGCTGACGATCGCGATCCTCTCCGGAAAACTCCACCAGCAGAATGGCGTCCGGCCGACCGCGAACGAAGCGGGCGATGCTGTCGGCGAAGGCGGGACTTTCACCCGCCAGCTCAATCATCGTGCGATCCATCAGTTCGACAGCGGACGGCCCGAGCTTGACGATATGCTGCGTGGCGCCCATCGCGTTATTGAAGCTTTGGAAATGGCATATGCCGAGGGCTCGATGCGGCGGGATCGGTTGGAGCGGCAGTTCGATCTCGCTGAAGAAGGCCAAGGTGCCTTCGGAGCCGACCAGAAGCTGCGCCATGTTGTGGCCGGCCGCGTTGATCGTGTCGATGTTGTAGCCGCCGACGCGGCGGAGCAGCTTTGGAAAGCGCCGCTCAATCTCCGCGGCCTCGCGCAACGCGAGGGCGCGCATCCGCTGCACGAGATCGATATAGCGGCCGTTCGAGACTGATCCCCTGACGCTGTCCAGATTTCCGGGCACCGGCCCGAACTCGGCGCGCGTTCCATCCGGCAGAATCGCCTCGATCGCGCTCACATTATGAACCATGTTGCCGTAACGGATGGAGCGCGCGCCGCAACTATTGTTCCCCGCCATTCCACCGATTGTGGCGCGGTTGCCGGTGGAGATGTCGACTGGGAACCACAGGCCATGCTGCTTCAACTGCCTGTTCAGTTGGTCGAGGGTGAGGCCGGGCTCGACCCGAACCCTGCGATTCTCCACATCGAGCCTGAGGATGCGATTGAGATGCCGGCTGTGATCGATCACGAGCGCAGTGTTGACGGTTTGGCCGCATTGTGAGGTGCCGCCGCCGCGCGGCAGTACCGGGACACCCTCTTCACGTGCGATTTCCATGGCGCGAAGAACATCCTCGATCGAGCGGGGTACGACGACGCCGACAGGCTCGACCTGGTAGATCGAGGCATCTGTACTGTAGCGGCCGCGCTCGAAGGCGCCGAACAGCACCTCGCCCTCGAGCTTGCGCCCTAGTCGCGCCGCCAACGCTTTGTCTCCGATGCGAGCGGGATTGGGGCGAATTCGTCTGACAGGTTGCGCCAATGTCGGCATTTGCCTATCGTCTATCACTGATGGAAACTCTAGTTTGGTAAAATCGGGCCGAACGAGGCAACAGACATCGGAAATGGTGCATCGCAGCGGACGGCATTTCCTACAGATCCCTGGCCCGACCAATGTCCCTGATCGCCTTTTGCGAGCCATGGACCGTCCGACCATCGATCATCGGGGACCGGAATTCGCCGCGCTCGGCAAGGAGGTGCTGGCCGGCTTGAAGGCGATCTTCAAGACCCGCGCACCGGTCATCATCTATCCGGCATCTGGAACAGGCGCCTGGGAAGCGGCGCTTTCCAACACGCTCTCGCCCGGAGAGCGCGTGCTGATGGCCGAGACGGGGTGGTTCGCGACGCTCTGGCGGGAAATGGCCGAACGGCTCGGGATTGAGGTCGATTTCCTCCCTGGGGACTGGCGGACCGGCGCTGATCCGGCCGAGATCGAGGCTCGCCTCGCTGAAGACCGCGGCCACAGAATCAAGGCGGTTGCGGTGGTCCATAACGAAACCTCGACCGGGGTAGTCAGCCCGGTCTTCGAGATCCGCAAGGCGATCGATCGCGCCCGCCATCCGGCGCTGCTGCTGGTGGATACAATCTCATCGCTCGCCTCGATCGACTATCACCATGACGATTGGGGTGTCGACGTTACCGTGGCCGGGTCGCAGAAGGGGCTGATGCTGCCGCCGGGTCTCAGCTTCAATGCAGTGAGCGGGAAGGCGCTTGCCGCATCCAGGACGGCGCGGTCGCCGCGCTCCTACTTTGATTGGGAGCCAATGCTGGCGGCCAACCGCGACGGCTTCTTTCCGTATACCCCGGCGACGAACCTTCTCTACGGGCTCCGAGAAGCCATCGCCATGCTTCGCGAGGAGGGGCTGGAGAAGGTCTTCGCGCGCCACCATCGGCATGCCGAGGCGACGCGCCGGGCGGTGTGGGGCTGGGGGCTGGAAGTGCTGGCCCGCAATCCGCGCGAATATTCAAACTCGCTCACTGCGGTACTGATGCCCGAGGGTCAGGATGCCGACCGGCTTAGGGCGCTGATCTTGGAGCGTTTCGACTTGTCGCTTGGGACAGGGCTTGGCCGGCTTAAAGGTCGCGTCTTTCGCATCGGGCATCTAGGAGACTTCAACGATCTCATGCTCGCCGCGACCCTCGCGGGGATCGAGATGGGGCTCAAGGCGATGGCTGTGCCGCTGGCCGGATCGGGCGTCGCGGAGGCCTTGGACTATCTCGGGGATTCACAAACCCCAGCTGCGGCCAGCTCGGCCGCGTGATCTGGGCGGACCGAACGATCCTTAGGAGAATAGGGATCGGGTTTGAAAAGCGACCGGCGGCAAAAGCCGGGCGCGCCACAAGAAAGGGAGGAAAGAAATGAGAGATGGAATGCGCCTTTTTGCGGGAGTGGCTTTGGCCTGCGCGGTGCTCTTTGCCGGTGGCGCCCGCGCCGAGCCGATCGAGCTGAAATTCGGCCATGTCGGCGAGCCAGGCTCGCTGTTCGCCGCTTCTGCTGAGGAGTTCGCCCGCCGCGCCAACGAAAAGCTTGGCGACAAGGGCAAGGTGGTTGTGTTCGGATCCAGCCAGCTTGGCGGCGATGACGAACTGTTGCAGAAGCTCAAGCTCGGCACCGTGGATTTCGCGCTGCCTTCTACGGTGATGTCCAGCGTCGCCGACGAGTTCGGTGTCTTCGAGATGCCTTATCTCATCAAGGACCGGGAGCACATGAAACGGGTCGAGAACGACTTGTTCTGGTCCGAGTTGGCGCCGGCCGCGGAAGCTAAGGGTTACAAGATCCTTGCCGTTTGGGAGAACGGGTTTCGTCACATCACGAATAACGCACGACCAATCAGCGTCCCAGCCGACCTCAAAGGCATCAAGCTGCGCGTGCCGAAGGGCGAGTGGCGCGTTAAGATGTTCCAGGCTTATGGCGCCAACCCGACGCCCATGGCCTTCTCCGAGGTGTTTACTGCACTGCAGACCGGCGTCATTGACGGCCAGGAAAATCCGTTTGCGCAGATCGCCAGCGCCAAATTCCAAGAGGTGCAGAAATACCTGTCCCTCACCGGACACGTCTACACGCCGGGTTATGTGACCGTGGGCAAGAACAAATGGGAAGGCCTGCCTGAAGACGTGCGCCAGATACTCGAGGAAACCGCGAAGGAGACCCAAGCTTTCGTGTACGAGACCGCCGCACGGCTCGATACCGAATTGCTGGAGGAGCTGAAAGCCGGCGGCATCGAGGTCAACGAAGCCGACAAGAAGGCATTCGTGGAGGCGAGCGGCGGCATCTACGATGAATTCTCCACGAAAGTTCCGAAGGGCCGTGAACTGATCGACCGCTCGCTTGCACTAGCCGACGCATCCTGATCGGATCTTTGATACGGCCCGGTCGACGGGTTCGGGCCGTATCCTGGCCGATTTCTCGCAATCAACGGCTACGGGCGATGACGGTGCTGCGCCGACTGCAGACGGTCTTTGAGCGTCTTTTGGAGATCATTGTCGGGTCATTAATGGTGGGCCTTACGGCGGTGGTGGTGATCGCCGTCGTCTATCGCAAGGCCGGCGCCTCGCTGGTCTGGTACGACGAGATCGCCTCCATCCTGCTGGCTTGGTTGACCTATTATGGTTCGGCGCTGGCGGCCCTGAAGCGAGGACATATCGGTTTCGACGGACTGCTGATGAAGGCCCCCTTGCGCTTGCGAGTGCCGTTGGCGGTCGCAGGAGAAATCTGCGTTTTTGCCTTCTTCATCATTCTGGCTTGGACCGGCTGGGTCGTGCTTCAGGTCCTGGCGGGCGACACGCTGGTCAGCCTGCCCTATGTTCCCGTGCAGCTCACTCAATCGGTTATTCCGGTCGGGGCGGGGCTGTTCGTCTTGGCGGAAGCGTTGAGCCTGCCGGACTATTTCCGGAAGCTGCGGCTGGGGCGCACTAGCGTGCAAGAGGAAGCCCTGACAGCCATCGCTGCGGCCGAGGCGCAATTAGGGTCAAGGGATCGAGCATGATCCTGTTGCTGATGCTGGCCGGCCTCGTCCTTCTGATCTTGATAAATGTACCGATCGCCATTGCCCTGGCATCGGTAGCGGTTGTGGCCATGGTGCTGACGCAGGGACCCGACCTGCTGCCGAACGTGGCGCTTGTGATGTATGACGGCGCCCGCAGTTTTCCGCTGCTCGCAATTCCGATGTTCATCCTGGCCGGGGCGATCATGAACGCCTCCGGCATCTCACGGCGGCTCATTGCGTTCGCCTCGGCCATGCTAGGCTTTGTCCGCGGGGGGCTGGCGATGGTCAATATCGGCAGCTCAATGTTCTTCGCGGAGATTTCCGGATCGGCGGTGGCCGACGTGGCGGCAATCGGATCGATTCTGATTCCGGCTATGAAGAAGCGTGGCTACCCCACCGCATTCTCGGCGGCCGTAACTTCCTCGTCGGCCACGTTGGCCGTAATCATCCCGCCTTCGATCCCGATGATTCTGTACGCCGTCATGTCGGACAGCTCGGTCGTGCAGTTGTTCGTGGCGGGCATCATACCGGGCCTTCTCGGAGGCTTCGGACTGATGGGAATGGCCTATTGGTTCGCGCGCCGGTACGACTATCCGGTCGAAGAGGTCTTCCGTCTGAGGCGTGTGGCACAAACCTTCAAGGACGCGGCCTGGGCGTTCCTCCTGCCGGTCATCATCCTAGGCGCCATTTTTGGCGGGCTGGTGACGGCAACGGAAGGCGCAGGGCTGGCGGTCGTCGCTGCGTTGTTCGTGGGCGGCGTGATCTATCGCGAGCTTGATTTAGCTCATCTGCGCAACGCCATGTTCGAAGGAGCGATCCAGACCGCCATCGTCATGCTGCTCGTCGCCGCATCGGCCCTTGTCGGCGTCTTCTTGACCGAACAGCAGGTCCCGCAGCAGCTGGCCGGCTCGATTCTTGAGCTGACGAAGGGCCCCTACGCGGTCTTGATGCTGCTGAACCTTTTCTTTCTGGTCATCGGGCTCTTTCTCCATTCGGCTGCGGCGATCATTCTGGTCGTTCCCATTGTGATGCCGCTCGTCAACGCGGTCGGGATCGACCCGATTCATTTCGGAATCGTGGTTACGCTGAATCTGGGTATCGGTCAGCAGACCCCTCCCGTTGCTAGTGTTCTAATCACCGCCTGCGCGGTGGCTAAGGCGGACATCTGGGAGGTCAGCAAGGTGAATATCTGGTTCGTTTCCGTGCTCCTGGCGGTGTTGCTGCTCGTCACCTATGTTCCGATCGTGGCCTTGGCGCCGGTTGAGTATTTCTACAGGTAGAAGGAGCGGGGGAATGAGCCAGTCGATCCTCGTCGTCCGCGATGGTCCCGTTGCGACCGTGACCTTGAACAGGCCCGACCGGCTAAATGCGCTGGATCTTGCAAGCTGGCGGCGGATCGCCGTGGTAATGCGTGAGCTTGACCGGGACGAGGGGTTACGTTGCGTGGTGATTCGCGGCGCCGGCGAAAAGGCCTTTGCCGCGGGAGCCGACATCTCCGCCTTCGAGCGCGAACGTGCCGATGCCAAGCAAGCCCGGATCTACGGCGAGGGAGTGCACGATGCCATGTCGGCGGTCGCCTCCTGCCGACACCCTGTCGTCGCGATGATCAAGGGTGTGTGCGTCGGCGGCGGGCTCGAGCTTGCGTGCTGTTGCGATATTCGCATTTGCGGCAGCTCCAGCCGCTTCGGCGTGCCGATCAAGCAGCTCGGGCTGACCATGGCTCATGGCGAGCTGAAAGCGCTCATGGACCTGGTCGGGCCGGCCGGCGCGCTGGAGATTCTGCTGGAAGGTGCGATCTTCGGAGCCGAGCGAGCGCTCCAGCTTGGCTTGGTGAACCGCATCGTGCCCGATGATCGGCTCGAGGCCGAGACCATGGCTGCCGTGGCGCGCATCGTGGAAGGCGGGCCTTTGGTGGCGCGCTGGCACAAGAAATTCGTGCGCCGGCTGCTCGAAGGACGGCCGCTTGCGCCCGAGGAGATCGAGGAGGGCTTCGCTGCGATCGGTACCGAGGATTATCGCATCGGTGTCCGCTCCTTTCTGGCAAAGCAGAAGCCGCAGTTCGTGGGGCGCTGAAGAAGATGCCTGCGACTGGCCCGCTTGCCGGCGTCAAGGTCGTTGAGCTTGCCCATATCATGGCCGGCCCGGTTTGCGGGCTGATGCTGGCCGATATGGGCGCTTCCGTGATCAAGGTCGAGAAGGCTCCGGACGGGGACGATTCCCGGCGTTTTTTGCCCCCGGATATCGGTGGCGAATCGGCGGCCTTTCTTATGATGAATCGCAACAAGCGCGGGATTGTGGTCGATCTGAAGCAGGAAGGCGGGCTCCAAGTGGTTCGCAGGCTTCTGGCCGCAGCCGATGTGGTGATCGAGAACTACCGACGCGGGACGATGGAGCGCCTTGGGCTCGGTTACGAAGAGCTGCGTCGGAACAATCCCGGCCTGATCTATTGCGAAATCTCCGGCTTCGGACGCACCGGTCCCTATGCCGATCGGGGCGGCTTCGACCTCATAGCTCAGGGCATGAGCGGCTTAATGAGCATCACCGGAGAAGGATCCGGACGGCCGCCGGTCAAAGTGGGCGCGCCGATCACCGACATTACCGCCGGCATTCTCGCCGCCATGGGCGTGGTCGCCGCTTATGCGCACCGGCTCAGGACCGGCGAGGGGCAGCGCGTCGATACGTCGCTCTTCGAGGCGGGCATTGTGCACACCTATTGGCAATCGGCGATCGCCTTCGCCACCGGCAAGTCGCCGGAACCGATGGGTTCCGCCCATCCCATCAACGCTCCCTATCAGGCATTCCCGACGGCGGATGGCTGGATCAATGTCGGGGCGGCCAATCAGGCGAATTGGCTGCGCCTACTGCAGGTCCTGCGGGCCGAGGAGCTGGGAGCCGATCCGCGGTTTACGGACAATGCGAGCCGCATGGCCAACCTGGCGGCATTGGTCGAGTTGCTGAGCGAGAGGCTTCGGGCGCGTAAGACGGCAGACTGGCTGAGGCTTCTTGAAGAAGCCGGCGTGCCGGCCGGACCGGTGCTTAGCATCACCGATATGCATCGCGATCCGCAGGCATTGGCGCGGGGAATGATCGCCGAGGCCGAGCATAGTCGTCTCGGGCCGGTCAAGACCTTGGGTCTGCCGATCCGATTTTCCGCCACGCCCGGGGGCGTGCGGCGCGGCGCTCCCCGCCTGGGCGAACATACGCGCGAAGTGCTGATCGAACTTGGCTACAAGGGTCCCGAGATCGAGCGCCTCTTGGAGAGCGGCGCGGTGGTTGCTTGAAGCGCGGCGGGGCCACCGTGCAGCTTCCCTTGCCGAGGGTGCAAGATGGTCAGCTTTCCCCTTGATCCTCCGCCCAGGCTTGCCGGTCCAGATGGTGCTGCGCGCCCGACAGGCTCCGGCAAAACGCCCCGACGATAGGCTGAAGCTGGCGCGACAGACGCCGCCGATCGGCATTTCCGGCCGAGAGGCGCTCGCTCGCTGCGGCTGCATCCGCCCTCAGCTTCGCTTCATCGATCGTGGTAAGGCGGCCATGGTCCAGAACCATGCGTCCGCCGATCATGACGCCGTCCACGGCACCGCCGTTCTCGGTGAAGACGATCTGGGTCAATAAGTCGTGCAGAGGCACGTAATTGATATGGGATAGATCCAGGAGCACCAGATCGGCCTTGTATCCGACTGCGACCCGCCCGATGCGCCCGGCAAATCCCATGGCTCTGGCGCTGCCCTCGGTCGCCATCTGGAAGACTTCGTCCGCGCCAAGCCAGCGCCGATAGTCGGGTGTCTGCACACGCGAGATAAGGCTGGCCAGGCGCGTCGATTCGAACATGTTGAGGCTGTCGGAACTGTTCGCCGCATCGGTCGCGATGCCGACGTTGATGCCCATGTCCAGCATCGGCCTGATCCGCGCCAACCCCGAGCCGAACCTGAGATTGCTGACCGGGGCATGAATCACCGAGGCGCCGTGGTCGGACAGGCGCTGCAGGTCGGACCCGTCCAACCAGATGGCGTGCGCCGCGGAGAAACGCGGACCTAGAAGGCCCAGCTCATCCAAATGTGCGGTGAGGGTTGTGCCGTATTTGCGCAGGCCCAGGACGGCCTGCGCCTTGGTTTCGGCAAGGTGGGTCTGTAGCGGCAGATCGTATTCACGCGCCAGATCCTTGCACCGCGCCAGGAACCCGTCGCTGCAATGCAGAGGGATGGTGGGTGCTATCGCCGCGCTGATCTGCGAACGATCGAACGGCCAGTCCTTGAACGCCGCGGCGGCGGCGTCCGCGCTTGCCTCATAGGGGGCGAGCCGCAGCTTCGCGACCTCCGCATGCAACGGCTCGGGAATGGCATCCATCAGGCCGGGATAGGCTTCATACAGGGTCTTGTCCGCGATCATGGGAGCGATGACCGCTCGAACCCCGGCATCGGCATAGGCGCGGCCCAGCGCCTCGATCCCTTCGCGGCTAGGTTTTGGAAACTCGAAGAACAGGTCGTAGCAGGCGGTACAGCCCTTGCGGATCATCTCGGCCGCAGCGAGGAGCCCGTTGAGATATTTGTCCTCGAGGGTGCGTTGGCCGGTCAGTCCGGGAAGGGCGTTCAGAAACAGCTCCAGCGGCCAGCGGTCCTCGACAAGGCCTTTCGCCAAGGTGCCATGGCCGTGGACATGGCCGTTTACGAGACCGGGGATGATGGCTCGGTCGGCTGCATCGATCAGCCGAGCCTCCGCCGGCGCCGGTAATCCCGGCGGGCCGATCTCGCGGATGGTGTCCCCCTCAATCAGAATGTCGGCGGGACGGCCGCTTCGCGACCCGAGGTCTAGAACACGACCACCTCGAACTACGACGAATTCGGGCGACGCCATTGGCCTTGTCCGCTTCGCGCTCGATCAATAGCTGACTTTATCGGGCTTCGCCTGCCAAAGGGCGTATACGGCCAGCGCCTCATTGCGAAGCTCGGGAAGGTGGACCATCGGGATGATACGGCGCTGCTTGAGTGGGCGTGATATTTCCTCGTAGAGGTGCTGGTCGCCAAGCCCGATCGAAGCGGAATCATCCTCCGTCAAAATATAGTAGGCTCGAGCGATGCGGGCCCAGAGCATGCTGGCCATGCACATGCAGCAGGGCGTGCCGTTGATATAGATCTCGCAGCCGCTGAGATCGAAGCTCTTGAGCTTAGCGCTCGCGCGGCGAATGGCGAGGACCTCCGCATGCGCGGTCGGATCGTTGGTGGCGAGCACCTCGTTATGGCCTTCGCCGACGATCTGCCCGTCCTTGACGATCACGGAGCCGAACGGCCCGCCAAAGCCGCCAAGCATGCCCCTCTGCGACAGCTCGATTACCCGCTTCATGATCTGCTTCTGATCCATCTGCGTCTCCCGTTGGATAAGTCAGCCGCCGAGATATGCCCGCTTCACGGCTTCCGCTTGGCGCAACTCGGCGGCTGGGCCCGAGAGCACCACCTTCCCGACTTCCAGGACATAAGCCCGATCGCAAAATCGGAGCGCCTTGGTGACGTTCTGCTCGGCCAAAAGAACCGAAGTTCCCCGCGACACGATCGAGGGTATCCGGCTCAGTACCTCGTCCACCAGCTTGGGCGCCAAGCCCAGCGACGGCTCGTCGAGCAGCAGCAGCTTCGGAGTTCCCATGAGCGCGCGTCCGATCGCCAGCATCTGCTGCTGACCCCCCGACAATTGCCAGCCGCGCGCGTCCTGGCGCTCGGCCAACTGCGGGAACACACTGAAAACTTCGCCGAGCAGCATTTCGCGTTCGGCACGGCCACCTTTGGCCGCGACCTGCAGGTTCTCGCGCACGGTTAAGCCGGGGAAAACCCGCCGGCCTTCCGGCGAGTATCCGATGCCCAGGTGAAAACGCTTCTCGGGCGGTAAACCGGCAAGCGAGCGACCGCGCAAGGCCATGCTGCCCTCACGCGGCTCGAGAAAGCCGACGATCGTCTTGAACAGCGTGGATTTGCCCGCGCCGTTGGCGCCGATCAGCGCTACTGCCTCTCCCTCCGCGATGGTGAGGGACACTCCTCGCAGCGCAAGCACCTTGCCGTAGCTCGCGCTGACGTCTTCGACCGAAAGGAGTGCGCCTCCAGAGCCACTCATCGCTGCGAGGCCAACCGCTCCGAATCGCCGCCGGCAACGGTCTGCCCGCGCTCCGGCGCCTCATCCCGTCCAAGATAGGCTTCGATCACCGCGGCGTCCCGCTGCACCTCCTCAGGGCTGCCGGAGGCAATGACCTGCCCATGATCGAGGCACACGAGACGCTCGGCCAGCGACCTTAGGAAGACGAGATTATGCTCGATCACCAGCACCGTGATGCCGAAATCGGCGATGCGGCGGATGCGGGCCGCCAGATCGCGTTGCTCCTCCTCGTTGAGCCCGGCCGCAGGCTCATCGAGCAGCAACAGCTCGGGCTCGGTCGCGACGGCCCGTGCGACCTCCACGCGCCGCCGAGTGCCATAGGGAAGGTTGCCGCAAGGCGTCGTTGCGAAAGGACCGATGCCGAGCATCTCCGCCGCCGCCATGGCGTTGCGCCGCGCCATCTGAAGGCATGGGTCGGGGCCAACGGTGAAGATCGACTTCTGCAGCCCCGACCGTTCGCGTGTCGCCCTCGCCACTGCGATGTTGTCCAGTGCGGTCAGGTCGTCGGCAAGATTGATGTGCTGGAAGGTCCGCGCCATGCCCAGTCGCGAAATGAGATGTGGCGGCTGATTGGTGATGTCCTGCCCCTTGAACGTCAGCCGTCCTGCGTCGGCCCGGTAGAGTCCCGATACGATATTGACGAGCGTGGTTTTTCCCGAGCCGTTCGGCCCGATCAAGCCTACGACCTCACCCCTGTAGAGGTGGAGGCTTACATCCTCGAGGGCGCGGACTCCGCCAAAGTGCTTGGAGACGCGCTCGACCTCAAGGAGAGAGCCCCCTTCGCCGCCTGCTTTGGCGGCGGTCAGTGCGCTCAGCTGCCTTGCCGTCGGGGGCGAATCGACGGGCTCGGGGATGAGGCGCGCGCGCAGGCGTTCCAGTGCTCCGATGAGACCATAGGGAGCGGCGATCAGGACGAGCAGCGTCACCGCCCCATAGGCCATGAGCGTGTAGCTCTCCAGAATTCGGAAGGACTCCCGCAGATGCACGATCAGGATGGCTCCGACGATGGCTCCGGCGATACGCGTGCGGCCTCCGATCACCGTCATTGTAAGGCAGGTGATCATCACCGAAAGCTCCAAGTTCTCGGGCGAGACAACCCGAATCACGTGCGCCATCAGGGCGCCGGCCGCGCCTCCATAGAACGCACTCAGAAGGAAGGCGTTGAAGCGCAGGCGATCAACATCGATGCCCAGCGAGGAGGCCGCGATTCGGCTTTCGCGAACCAGGTGGAAGACACGTCCGTACAGGCCCCGCGTGACCTGATAGGCGATCAGCGCTCCAAGAATCAGCACCGACCAGACAAAAATGAAAAGGTGCAGCCGGTCTCGGATCTCGACGCCAAGCAAGCGCACGCTGGGGACGCCGGGAAGGCCGTTCGTGCCGCCGGTGACCTCCTGCCACTGCACCGCAATCAGAACCACGACCAGTCCGATGCCAAGCGTGGCGAGCGCGAAGTAATGCTCCTCGAGCTTGAGGACCGGAATTCCGACGACCATCGCCAGCAGCAGGGGGACCAGGCACGACAGCGGAAAAGTGACGAGGAATCCAAGCTCGTAGGTGGCGCCAAGCACGCCGGTGACGTAGGCGCCCAACCCGAAGAATGTCGCCTGCGCCAGAGACACCGCGCCCACATGGCCAAAGATGTATTGAAAGCCGATGACCAGAAGGGCGAAGATCCCGCAGACCGTGAGCACTCGCAGCTCATAGGGGCTGGCGAAGAACAAACCATACGCCGCCAGAACCAAGGCGCCGGCTGCAAGCGGAACGCGTATACCCTTTGCGAGCCAGAGCCACATACAGGCGATAGGGTGCGGGGCTTTCCCTGTGCGCTCCCCGAGCCAATCAGACACGGCGTTGTACGCGTTCGCTGAAGATGCCTTGCGGCCTGAGCAGAAAGATCAGCAGAACCGCCGCATAGAGCGCCCCGGTCGCGACCGCATAGGACACATAGGCTGACACGATCACTTGGAAGACCGAGATCAACATCGAACCAAGGACAGCGCCGGCGAGGCTACCCCAGCCGCCAATCACCACGGCGATATAAGCAAAGACGCTGAGCGGGATGCCTCCGGTCGGAGAGACGAAAAACTGATTGGCGAGGAGCGCGCCGGCGATTCCCGCCAGTGACGTCCCGATCCCGAAAGTGACGGCGATCAGGCTCGTGGCCGGAATGCCCACGGCGCGAGCCATGTCGCGGTCCTCCGCGGTCGCGCGCAAGCGTCGCCCGGTCTGGGTGCGCGCAAAGAGCAGATACTGCAGCGCGATGAGTCCGATGGCCACGACGATGGTTGCGATCGATTGCCGGCTGATTTCCAGATTCTCGAATCGCACCATGCCGGCGCCGGCGATGCTCGGGCCCGACCGCGCCTCCGGTCCGAATGCGACAAGGAAGATATTCTGCAAGATCATCCCGCAGAGCAGCGTGCTGATGAAGACCGTCGCCGGAGGCCTTCGCATCAGCGGGAAATAGGCTACCCACGCAAGCAAGACGCCGAGAAGAAACGTTACGACCGCCACCAGCGGCAGAAGCATGTAGAACGAGACCGAAAAGCTCGTGGATAGAAGGATGGCCGCGTAGCCTCCGGCCATGACGAAATCGCCCTGGGCAAAATTGACCGCGCCGGTCGCGTTGACGATGAAGACGAATCCCAACGCGACCAGCGCGTAGGCGGCGCCGAGCGCCAAGCCGCTTAGTACCAGTTGGATGAACGTCATGCTCGCCGCCTCGATCGTGCCTTACCGGCTCACTTCAGAACCATCTCCTCGCCGGCGTAATGTGCCGCGATGCCTGGCACGCGCGACGTTCCGTCCCAGCACACGATGTCTGCATCATGGGCCATGTCGCCTTCGCCATCGGACTTGTATGTCATGGCGACTCCTTGATAGGTAGCCTCGTGGAAAGCCTCTCGAATCTTTTCGGCCGTATCGGCGCCTTCGCCGATCAGCTTGAGGGCCATCATCACGCCGTCATACTGACCCAAGGCCAGACCATCCGGCTCGATGCCGAACCGCTCTTTGTAGGAGTCAGCCCAGGCCTTCATTTCCGGAGTGGCGCGCGCTTCGGGGGCCGAGGGGGTTTCTGCGCACACATTGGCCAGCTCCGCCGGATCGAACAGCGCTGTTGCAGTCGGCTCGACCAGGGACGAGCTGGTGATGATGGGCAGATCCATCCCTGATGCGCGCGCCTGCTTGATGATCAGGGCCATCGGCGCTGCGACCGTATGCAAGACGATCGAATCGGCTCCCGACTGCTTCACCTTGGTCAACAGCGGCGTCATGTCCTTCGTGTCGGGCGCGATCGAGGAGTCCTCGAAGACGGGCTTGATCTCCAGCTTGGCAAGATACTCTTGCAGCAGCTTGAATCCACCCTGGCCGTAGGCGGTGGTGTCGCCGATCAGAGCGGGTTTGCTCAGATTGAGCTTCTCCTTCACATACCGCGCATGCGCGACCTTGATCTCGCGGTCGTTGGGCAGGAACCGGAAGATGTACGGATTGCCGCTCTCTGTGATCTTGGACAGGCCGGAGATAGTGAGTAGGGGGACTTTGTACTCTTCGGCGACCGGCATCATCGCCACCATCTCCGTGCCGAAGATGGATGTCGCGGCGGCGACCGCTTCGCCACTGCTCAAGGCCTTGTCGAGAGCCGTCGCCGCGCCGGCCGCTGATGTGCCGGTATCGAAGACGGGATAATCGACGGATATGCCCTTCGAATCCTCGAAGGCCATCACCGCTCCATTACGCTGGCTGCCGCCTTCGACCGACATGAAGCCCGTGATCGGCATCACAATCGGCAGATAGTAGTCGGCCGCGAAAGCGGTGGTGCCGGCCGCCAGAACGGTCAGAAATCCGATGCATCCGCAGGTCAAGCGCGATCTGGCTACTGTGTATGGGATATGCACGCTCATCTCAGGGCCTCCCTTCGTTGCTTGAAGTTTGGATAGTCACTTGCATTTCTGCACTTCCGGGGCCGACCCAGATCAGTTGGGCCGCATCAACTCCGCGGCCGGCCGCTGGAAGGTCTGCCGGCCTTGCTTGAACCCGTAGATGGGCGCCACCAACTCGGCAACGGCTGCCTCTGGCTCGGCGCAATCGAACACCGCCAAGTTCGCCGGATTGCCCACGGCAAGACCATAGTTCTCCAGCCGCAGCAGCTTGGCCGAGCGGGTGGTGATCATGTTGAAGCACTCGCGGATATCCTTGCGGGCGCCCACCTGGCAGATGTTGGCGTAGAGATTTGCCATCCGGACCAAGGAGCAGTCGCCGAAGGGCGTGAACGGATTCAGGACGTTGTTGGTGGAGAGCGAGCAGTTGACCCCGGCATGCAACAGGCGATGTGCGCGCGTCACGCCGCGCGGCGGGTTCAGTCCCATGTTACGTCCCATCAAATAGAGATCCGTCGAGGGCAGCACCGTAAGCGCCACACCGGCATTCGCCATCCGCCTGGCGGCAGCTTCGAACTTCTCGGGCGAAGCGGCGGTCAGCTTGGTCACATGGCCGATCGCGACCCGACCGCCATACTTGTACTTCTCCGTCAAGTCACAGACATAGAGCAGGTCGAGATTCTCGGCATCGGCGCCGAAATCGAGATGCATGTCGATGTCGATGTCGAACTCGCGCGCCATCTCGAAGATGCGGTCGATCTGTCCCTTCGGGTTGGTATCCGTGTACGGCGCCGCTCCGACCACCTTGCCGCCGCGTTTCAAAGCCTCGACCATCAGCTCGTCCGTGCCTGGGTTGTTCAGCAGGCCCTCCTGCGGAAAGATGCAGATCTCCAAGTCGAGCGCCCAGCGATACTCCTTGATCAGGGGCAGCACGCCCTCAAGCCCACGCAGGCCGATTCCTGGATCGACTTCCAGATGCGTGCGGACCTGGGTAGTGCCGTTGAGAATGCACTTCTCCAACGTTTGCCGCGCCCGGGCATGGACGTCCTCCGGCGTGAATTTCAGCTTTGCCGCGGCCACCTCGCGGATCGCCTCTTCGAGATCCCCGGTCTCGGCCTTGCAGCGGTTGAGGATGCAGGATTTGTCGAGATGGATATGAGTTTCAATCAGGCCGGGAGAGACCAGCCGGCCATTCAGATCGATCTCACGCCCTTCGGCCGCCAGCGAAGGCTCGATAGCTGCGATCCGTCCGCCCTCGATCCCGATATCGAATAGGCCCTCGGTGCGATTGGAAGGACGTGCCCGCCTCAGGATAAGGTCCATTGTCACCTCCCTCTGCTCCAGGCGAACCGCTTGATCCGGTTCGCGGGATAGAGACATGCGCGGGCGACGATCGGCTCGAGCCGCGCCAAGGACTTCGATGGCGTTCGTCGCCCACATTGCGCTCAGAACCCGGCAACGCCGCCGTCGCTGCGCGGATCCGAGGCGCCTTCGATCGCGCCATCGGCTCCGCGCACCAGCGCGCCGGCATGGCCCATCAGATCATTGCGGGGCGCGACCAGCTCCACATCGTGCCCCGCCGTGCGAAGGGTATGGACCAGCGTCGGGTCGATGTCGGATTCCAGCTTGAGGGTGGTGGTCGCGGCGCCCCAAGTGCGGCCGAGCAGCCAGCGTGGCAGAGCGATCGCCTGCGACAAGGGTTGGCCAAAGCGAGCATAGCGCGTGAATATGGCAGCCTGGGTCTGTGGCTGGCCATCGCCGCCCATCGTGCCGTAGACCATGGTGCGCCCGTCGTCGAACCGGGCCGCCGCCGGGTTGAGGGTGTGAAAGGGCATGCGACCCGGTGCGAGGGCATGACGCGCCGCTTCGCCAACTGCGAAGCTGCTGCCGCGGTTCTGCCAGAGGAGCCCGGTATCCTCCAGCACCACGCCTGAGCCGAACTCCCAATAGAGACTCTGGATGAAGCTGACGGCACAGCCGTCTCCGTCGATCGCGCCCATCCAGATGGTGTCGCCGAGATCGGTTGGACGCGGCCAGGGCATCGCGCGCGCGGGATCGATCGCGCGGCTGAGGCGTGCCAGGGCCTCCTCAGTCAGATGCTGTACGGGATCGTGCGGCATGATCGCCGGATCGCCGACCACGGCATCGCGGATAAGGAAGGCCTGCTTGGTTGCCTCCACGATCCCGTGCAGGTGAGCGAAGCTTTCTGCTTCACGCACTCCCAATCGCTCGAACAGGCCGAGGATAATCAGCGAAGCCAGGCCCTGGCTCGGCGGCGGCAGGTTGTAGAGGATCGCATCGGAAATCCGCAGCGACAGCGGCTCGACACGGCGCGCACTGAAGCCTTCCAGGTCCTCGGCCAGCAGAGGACTGCCGGCGCGTTGGAGGTCGGCGGCGATCCGCCGGCCGACCTCGCCGCGGTAGAAATCTTCCAGCCCGGCGTGGGCGAGCCGCCGCAAGACCGTCACCAGACGCGGCTGCCGAAGAATATGGCCTTGGTTGACCGTACTCCGCGGGAATGCGCTGGAGAAACCAGGCAGGTGCTGGAGCTCACCGTATTTGGCGGACAGCGTATCGGCGAGGCTTCGGCTCACGGGGACGCCGCGCTCGGCATGTTCGATGGCCGGCTCGAGCAACTGTTCGACCGAAAGTCGGCCTCCGAGTGTCGCGCCGACTTCCAGCGCGGCGGTCCATCCCGCCACGGTCCCCGCGACCGTGTTCGCGGCAAGCGCGCCGCGCGCCGGTACGGCGTCCAGCCCTCGCTGCCGGTAGAGATCGCCTGTGACCTGCCGCCCGGCCGGTCCGCAAGCCTGGATGCCGATCGGAGGCGCACCTGGCGGCAGGATCAGCCAGAATCCATCGCCACCGAGACCGTTCATATGTGGATATGCAACCGCGATGACGGCAGCTGCGGCGACCATCGCCTCGATGGCGTTGCCGCCCGCGCGCATCACCGCCAGACCTGCCTCCGATGCGAGCTGGTGCGGTGCGGTGACCATGCCGCGGCACGCACCAGCGCTCTCTGGTAGGCGGGCAGACCCTTTTGGCGGCATCGGGGCCGGTTGGGCCGCTTTGCTCCCGTAGTCCGGGAATGCCTGAGAGCTGATCTGATGATGGGAGCCGGTCATCTGGATCCTTTTCGCGCTCAGGATAGAAGCCGTCTCGCCAGGGCCAAGAGTGACATATCCGCTCCGTGCCGGGCGATTACCGAAAGTCCTAGGGGACAGCCCTCGAGGACGCCGAGCGGAAGGCTGATTTGCGGCAGGCGCGCCAGGCCGGCGACGCTGAGCAGGCCAAGCGCCTGGTTCCGGAAATCCTCCAGATGCTCGCCGCTTGCCGTCTTCAAAGGAGCGGGCCCGGGGGCAGTCGGCAGGCAAGCGACCATGTCGGCCTCAAGCGCGGCATTTAGCCGGGACGCGAACAGCTCGCGCTGCCGTCGAGCCTCGATGAGCTGGGTGCTTGTGACCGTCGCAGCCTTCTCGAAGCGTTCGCGTACACCCGGCCCGAACGCTGGCCGAGTGGCGCGTATCCAGGCGCCGTGAGCAATCCAGGCTTCCCCGCCCTGGATCGTGCGGAATACTTCGACGCGATTAATGCCGTCGCCCGCCAGAAGCGGACCTTCCTCCACCGATCCGATCAGCTTGCCGAGGGCCTCCAATCCCGGCCGCAGCGCCTCGCCGACTGCTCCGGGCACGAGCGCGAAAAGATCGCTCGCCACGTGAAGGCGGGCGGGTAGGGCATGAACTCGCACGGCCTCCAGCAGCACCTCGCCGACCGTCTCGAGGACGCCGGGGTCGCGCGCGAACCAGCCGACCACGTCAAAACTTGGCGCTAGAGGCACCGCATGATCCAGCGGGATGCGACCGTGGCTGGGTCGGAAGCCGAGGATCCCGCAATAGCTCGCCGGCAGACGGACAGAGCCGCCGCAATCCGTGCCGATCGAGAAATCGACCAACTCTCCCGCCACAGCCACCGCGGATCCGCTGGAGGAACCGCCTGGAATGCGATCGGGCGCGCGTGGATTGAGAGGGGTGCCGTAATGTTGGTTCTGGCCGTTTAGGCTGTAGGCCAGTTCGTCGGTGTGGCTCTTTCCAACCAGGCTTGCGCCGGCCCGCAGCAGACGATCGATCACCGGAGCAGTCTCGAAGGCGGGCGGATGCGTGCACAGCCACTCGGGGCTTCCCGCGCCGGTCGGATGACCGGCGATGTCAAAAACGTCCTTGGCGACGAAAGTGAGGCCCGCGAGCGGACCCCTGCCCAAGCCTTTGAGCGGTGGTCGGAGTTCGCAGGAGAGGGCACCGAATGGATCGGCGGACACCAGCGGGCACTCCTCGTCGGCGCGGGGCGGTCCAGGCGGCGAGAACAATGTAAGTAAAAAGTTATTTACTTAGAAGGTCAAGCCGTTGTCGCACGCCGAAGGGAGGCAAATCTGGCGATCGACCGTCGATGTCCTACGGGGAAATCGGGAGGGGCAGGTTCGTCATGGCCTGAGATAGCCGAGGATCACGGTGCGTGCATGCTCGCAGCGCTTCTCCAGCCAGTCCGGATCGGCCAGGTCCATCTGGAACATGGTCGAGAGGGTATAGCGGTTTGAAAGATGGATGTTCGAGACGGCCAGGATGGTGATGTAGAGCTGCACTGGATCGACCCCCTTCCGGAACAAGCCGGCGTGCTCGCCGCGCCGCAGCAGGTCCCGCAACGCCTCCACCAGATGCAGGGTCAGCGCAGGCACCAACTCAGACTGGCGCAGATAGCGTCCATGCAGCAGGTTCTCGTTCATGACCATCCGCACGAACTCGGGGTTGTTGAGCAGATGGCGGAACGTGAACTCCACCAGCTTGGCCATGCCCTCGACCGGCGGCTCGTTCTTGAGATCGAGCCGTCCCTCTTCGGTGCGGACCTTCAGGTAGATGCGCTCCAGGCAAGCGAGGTAAAGCTTCTCCTTGCTCTTGAAGTAGTGATAGATCATGCGCGTGTTCGACCCTGATCGCTTGGCGATCTGGTCTACGCGCGCTCCATTGAAGCCTTTTTTGCAGAACTCGGCCTCCGCCGCTTTCAGGATCGCCTCCTGAGTGCGGCCGGCGTTGCGCTTTCGAGGCAGCAGGGCGGACTTGGTTTTCCGCCGCAGCCCGCCGGCGCGCAGCGCCTGCGTCTGGTTGGTATGCCGCAAGTCTCGTCCTCTCAAGTTCCGAAGGCGATCTTACCTCGGATGTGGCCGCGCGACGAGGTTCTGGGTGCTATCGTCAGTGGCTGACAGTTTATCGATTGTTTGCACGAGGAAGAAGGAGACAGGGAATGGCTGACCTTCGACACTACACCTCCCCCATGGCGGAGGCGTTTCCGGGGTTCTCGCACGCGGTCGCGGACGGCCGGTATGTCTTCCTCTCTGGGCAGATCGCGGGTGATTCGAAGGCCCCAGACGCGCGACAGGGGACCATCGAGGATGAAACGAGAACCAGCCTTGCCTCACTCCGCGCCATGTTGCGCGATCTCGGGCTCGGCATGGAGGATGTGCTGAAGGTTAATATCTACATGAAGGATCTTGGCGAATTCGAACGCATGGAACGGGTCTACGCGACCTTCTTCCCCGAGGGTCGGCGTCCCGCGCGCACCACGATCGGGGCGGGCGACCTGTTGTTCGGGGCGCGCATCGAGATCGATTGCATCGCGCGCATGGATTAGCGAATGGAACCACACCAAGTCGACGCTGCGCGATGGCGGTTTGGTAGGTTGGGGTACTGCCGGGAGCGGTCGTTCAGCAGTCCATTCTCCTGTGATAGCCTAACAGCATGTTTACCGACCTTCTCGGCGTTGTCGGCCTCAGACGAGGAGCGGGCTTAGCACTCGTCGTTAAGGGCAACCGCGGAGCCTTCCTCGTCTCGAACAGACCGTGCCTGCCGCGTTAATGGTCCCGCTCTAGCTGCGTCGCTTGCGCTTGGGCACGATGTTGTGTTCGGGCCCGAACGGAAACTTGGTGATATTTTCGGCGCCCGTCTCGGTCACCACCAGGATGTCATGCTCGCGATACCCGCCCGCTCCAGGCCGGCCTTCGGGGATCATGATCATCGGCTCCATCGAGATCACCATCCCTGGTTTCAGCACAGTGGCTATATCCTCGCGCAGCTCGACCCCCGCCTCACGCCCGTAATAGTGGCAGAGCACGCCGAACGAATGGCCGTACCCGAAGGAGCGATATTGCAACAGGTCGTGCCGGCGGTAGATGTCGTTCAGTTCTGAGGCGATATCTCCGCACCGCGCACCTGGCCTGATCAGCTTCTGCCCCACCCGATGCACATCGCAATTGATCTCCCAGAGTTTCAGATGCTCCTTCGAGGCGTGCTCGCAGAACAATGTCCGCTCCAGCGCGGTGTAATAGCCGAAGATCATCGGAAAGCAGTTGAGGCTGAGGATGTCGCCCGGTTCGATCATGCGGTTGGTGACCGGATTGTGCGCCCCGTCGGTATTGATGCCCGACTGAAACCAGGTCCAGGTGTCCATGAGCTCCACGAATGGGAAGCTTCGGCCGATCTCGCGCACCATGGCGCCGGTCGAGGCCATCGCAACCTCGTGCTCGGGAACGCCGGCGGCGATCGCGTCGTAGGTTGCCTTTCCGCCGATGTCGCAGATGCGGGCACCCTCCTTGATCAGCGCGATCTCCTCGGGCGACTTGATCGTGCGCATCCACATGCTCGGCTGGCCAATATCGACAAACTCGACCCCGGGCAGCGCCTCCTCGAGTTGGCGCTTCATGTCGAGGCTGACATGGTCGAACTCGATGCCGAGGCGCCGGACGCCCTTCGTATGCTGCTGCACGGCGAAGAAATAGTTGTCCTTGCGCCAATCGGTATAGGTGACGGTGTCGGCGAATGCACGCCGCCAAGGCTGACCGCCATCGATCGCCGCGGAGATGACCATGGCGCCGCCATGGGTCAGCACAAGCCCGTATTTGCGACCGAAATAGCAGTAGAGGAAGCCCGACAGGTAGCAGATGTTGTGATAGGAGGTGAAGAGGCAGGCGTCGAGCTTGTGCTCGGCCATATGTGCCCGCACCAAATCCTGCCGGCGCTGCATTTCCGCGTCGCTGAACGGCCTCCAGCCCTTGTCCCCGTTATGCCATGTGGCCAGGCGCGCCATGTCAGCCGAGCGCTGCGCCAGATCGCCTGCACCTGCCTTGGCCATGGCGTCCCTCCCATGCTGGTATTAGTGGAGTCTAAGCGCCTCCGCGGGAGTTGCTAAAATCAGAAAGGGTGATCGCGGCATTAGCGGGCCTTATGGTCGTCGTGGAAGACCGCATCTATCCTTATGAAGAATTGGCCGGATCGCTCGGCCTTGCCTACTGTTCCTTTGGCTCCCAGGGCGCGGGTGCGACATGGCTCCGCTCAACCTGTCCATCGATTTGCTTCGCACCTTCATCACGGTGATCGAGCTTGGAGGCTTCTCTCGCGCGGGCGAGGCGCTGGGCCGCACGCAGCCGGCAATCAGCCTGCAGATGCGACGCCTGGAGGCGCAGCTCGGGACAAAGCTCATCACCACCTCCGGCCGCGCCATTGCCGTCACCGAGGACGGCAAGGCGCTCGCAATGCATGCTCGGCGGATGTTGCTGCTCAACGACGAGGTGGTGGCCCGCTTCTCGCGGCAGCGGCTGAACGGGCTCCTGCGCGTCGGATTGCCGACCGACTACGCAGTGGCGTTCCTGCAGGGGGTGCTGACCGAGTATGGCCGCGTCCATCCGGAGGTGCGCCTCGAGATCCACTGCGACCTCAGCCATCGGCTGCTGGAGGATCTCCGCCGGGACAAGCTCGACATTGTCATCGCCATGACCGGCCAGGGCGTGACGCAGTATCTGGCGCGCGAATGGGTGGAACGGCCGATCTGGGCCGCATCGCGGAATTGGCGGCCGGTAGCGAACGAGCCTGTGCCCATCGTCGCCCACCCGCCGGGCTGCGAGTATCGCAACCGGATGACCGAAGCGCTGAATGCCGCCCAGCGGCAATGGCGTATCGTCTATTGCAGTCCCGGTATCAGCGGGCTGCAGAAGGCGGTGACGGCGGGCCTCGGCGTGAGCGCCCTAACCAGACGCACCCTAACTGATGAAATGCGCATCCTGAGCGAAAAGGACGGCTTCCCACGCTTGGCGGATATCCGGGTGGGGCTGTTCTATAAACATCCGCGTCAGACCGATGCCGGACTGCTCTTGGTCAATGACCTGATCACGAATCTGGACGCTTCCGGCGAAGCGGAGTTTCAACGCCTGGCGCGGCGGTGAAGCTCCCACCTCTGTGACGTTGATCCTCGAGCTGGTTCGCCGCATTCTTTGCGTCGTCTCACTGCCCAGAAGGAACATGCCCTTCCATGCCGCTGCTGCCCCCCAGCGAGGATGATCGCCGATTCATGCGTCTGGCCATCGCCGAGGCGGAAAAGACCTTGCAAGAGCGGGGCGTGCCGGTCGGTTCGGTCATGGTGCGCGACGGCGAGGTGGTCGCGGTTGGCCGCAACCGCGCCTTCCAGACCAACGATCCGACCTCCCACGGCGAGACCGATTGCATCCGCAACGCCGGCTTCATCGATGGTTTCGAGCGAACCACGCTGTACACTACCCTCAGCCCCTGCATGATGTGCACGGGCGCGATGCTCTTTCTCGGCATTCCAAAGGCTGTGATCGGCGATCGCGAGACCTACCCGGGTGATATCGATTTTCTTCTTGCGCGCGGGATGCAGATCGTCCTGCTCGACGACCCCGACTGCATCGGCCTGATGCGCCGTTTCATCACCGGGAATCCGGAGTTGTGGCAGCGAATCACGGCAGGCGACCCGCCCTGATGCGGGACCTATGTGGCCGGCAGCAGGAAGGCGCTTTCGGCCGGCCAGCTTAGCTCGAGGGGCCGGCCGGGCTCGAGCGCGGCGGCGCTCAACTCGTGCTGCCGCTTCTGCATGCGGAACTCCGCGCCATTCGCCTCGGCATAGACGGTCACCACCGATCCGATGAACTGCTCGCTGACCATCGTGCAGGCGACGCGGTTTTCACCGGCCTCCGCGGCCGGCGAGAAAAGCGACACCGTGTCGGCGCCAACCACATAGTCCACCGTGTCGCCCGGCCGAAAGTTCTGTGCCGCCGCTGCTGTCAGAAGTCCAACCGCGGTCGAGACGCGGGCACGACCGGCTTCGACGCTCTCCACGGTGCCGCGCAGGATGTTATTGGTCCCGACAAACTCGGCCACGAAACGGTTTGCCGGCGCCCGGTAGACCTGCCGAGCCTGCCCGGCCTGCTCGATCCGCCCCTGATTCATGATGACCACGCGGCTGGCCATGGCGAAGGCTTCGGACTGGCTGTGCGTGACATAGAAGAAAGTGATTCCGAGCTCACGGTGCAGCCGGATCAACTCTGCCTGCATCCGCACGACCAGATGCGCGTCGAGCGCGCTCAAGGGCTCATCGAGCAGCAGGATCTCTGGTTCCGTCACCAGCGCGCGGGCCAGTGCGACCCGCTGGCGTTGACCGCCCGACAGCTTTGTCACATCGCGGTCGGCGAAGGCGGCGATATCGAGGCGCTCGAGCCATTGGATTGCCCGGCGGCGGCGCTCGGATGCCGAAACTCCACGCATCTTCAACCCGAACTCCACATTTTTCAGCACGCTCATGAAAGGAAAGAGCGCAAGGCTCTGCCAGACCAGCGGCGTGTCGCGAAGCCAAGGCTTGTCCTCATTGATGAGCCGGCCGCGCAGCTTGATCTCGCCGCCCGTCGGCTGCTCAAGCCCGGCGATCATTCGCAACGTCGTCGTTTTCCCGCAACCGCTCGGCCCCATGATGGCGATGAACTCGCCCTTGGCGACGGTGAGGTCGATGCGGTTTACCGCGACGGCGTCTCCGTAGCGCTTTTCAAGCTTCGCAAGCGTCAGGAACTCCTCGCTCAAGATACGCCTTCCTGGCGTCTAAGCGGCGCCGGGCGCGACGGCCGCCGCAGCAAGAGCAATGCCTGCGCCATGATCACCAAGGTCATGGTGATCGTAAAGACAATGCTGCCGATCGCGTTGATGCGCGGGCTGACCTGGCCCTGGAACATGGCGAGGATTCGCACCGGCAGGGTTTCCTCGAACCCCGAGACGAACCAGGCGATGGCGTACTCGTCAAACGACACCGCCATTGTGATGAACAGGGCGGACAGGATCGCCGGCAGGGTGAAGGGGAGGATAACCTCGCGAAAGGCACGCCACTGCGTTGCCCCGAGATTCCAGGCCGCCGCCTCGAGGCTCGGATCCATCTGCGAGAGCCGCAGCCGGATCAGCGCCATCGCAAAGGGCAGACATACGACAACATGGCTGATCACCACCGCCGCCAGCGTGCCGAACAGGTGTATCCTGCTGAGGAAGATCAGCATCGCCAGGCCAAGTATTACGACGGGAATGGTCGGCGGCAGCAAGGCCAGCGTCAGATAGACCGGTTTTCCGAAGAACCGATACCTGTAGTCGGTGTAGGCCGCCGCGAAGCCGAGGAAGGTGGCGATGACCGAGACCGTCAGGCCGGCTTGAATTGTGTTGCGGAAAGCTGGTGGAAGCATCGGGTCTCGGCCGATCTCCTCGTACCAGCGCGAGCTGAATCCCCCGAGCGGCAGGGTCGGAAATCGGTCGACATTGAATGAGACGACGAAACTGGTGGCGATCGGCGCCATGATGAACAGGAAGACGGCCGCCACGTAGCTCCAGAGCAGCCAGACGGCGATACGTCCTGGCGTCATCCGCGTCCCCGTCCGCCATAAGCGAAGATCAGCGCGGCGAAGGAGACGGTCAAGAGCGTCACGATCATCACCACCGCCACCACCGAGGCGTCCGGCCAGTTCGCTCCGGACTTCACCACATCGACGATCAGCACGCTCAAGGTGGGGGGCTTGCTGCCGCCCAGCAGCGAGGGACTTACATAGTCGCCGAAGGACAGGATGAAGGCGAAGGTCGCCGCCAGCACCAGCCCGACCCGCGCCGAGGGGATGACGACCAGGAACACCGTCCTCAATGCACCGCAGCCCAGATTATGCGCGGCCTCAACCAGATTTCGATCCACATAGGCCAGACTGAAGAGTTGCAGCAGCAGCACCAGGGGCAGCGTGAGGGTCAAGTAGCCGACCATGGTGCCGAACAGATTGTTCACCAGCTCGAACGGCCCGAGGTCCAACCAGCCCAGCCCGGCATTGACGATGCCGTTGCCGGTCAGCACGACCTTCCAACTGTAGGTGCGGACCAGATAACTGGTGAAAAACGGCGTGATCAGCAGGAACACTGAAAACCAGCGCAGCGAGAACGAGGCGCGGAAGGCCAGCATGTAGGAACAGGGAAATGCGATCAGGCTGGCCGTCGCCGCGGCGAGCAGGCCGTAAACGAAGGTTCGGAAATAGATCTGCCAGAAATAACCGGCGCCGAGCATTTCCCGCCAGTTTTGGAAGTCGAAGGCGGGGGTGAGGCGGAAGTTCTGGACGATCCAGAACGTCATCACCACCAGGAAACAGAGCGGCGCGACAAAGAACAGCAGCTGCCAGACGACCATCGGCAGCGCCCAGAACAAGGCGAACGGACCGATACGCACGCGCGAGCGTACGCCCACCCTTTCGACGATCGCCTCGGCGGTGCGAACCGTCAACGGCCCCCCAGTGAGTGACCCGGAACCGTCCGGCGCGGCGTGCGCGCGAGGGATGGTTCCGGGTCTCTCCTAACCGGTTACAGGTTCTTGAACTCGGTGAAAGCCTGGTTCCACTCTTCCAGGGATTGCTGCTTGGGCAGGTCGCGGATGAAGATCTTGCCCTTGGCGTATTCATCCATGACGTTCGGCTTGTCCAGTTCGTGCAGGAGCAGCTTCGACCAGTCCGGATGTTGCTCGCCCAAAAGCTTCCAGCCGGCTTTGCTCGGAATCGAGCCGGAATAGGCCGGTTTGATGGCGACGCGCATCTGGCCTTCCGGAGAGGCCATGTATTGCAGGAACTTCAGCGCCAGCTCCGGCTTCGACGTCGCCTTGGCGATCGCCATGCCTTCGCTCCATTGCAGTCCGCCCTCCTCGGGAACGATGTCGTCGACGGGCACGCCGTCCTTCTTCAAGAGGAGGGTCAGCCAGGCTCCCGTGCCCGGCATGATCCATGCCTCCCCTTGCGACAGCATCGAGAAGGCGCCGGCGAACGCGCCGATGCCGACGACCTGCGGCTTCAGGCTGAATAGCGTCTCCTTCAGCTTCGCGAATTGCTCGTCAGTGATGTCGTAGGGCGGCTTGTTGCCGTCATAGAGGCTGAGGCACAGCATGGGCGGCAGGTACCAGTCGTACATGCCGACCTTTTTCTCAACCTTCGGGTCCCACATGATCTTGTAGGACTCCATCTCCTCGCGCGTCAGCTTATCGGCATTATAGGTCATGCCGAGGTACCCGAAGCTGGTCATGATCGCGTACATGTCGTTGTCGGCCCAGAAGCCCGAAAACTTCTGGAACTCGGGCCAGAAATCGTCCATCGGGAAGTCGGCCGGTTCCAGCTTCTGGATAAGGTCTGCCTCGCGTAGCATATGCAAATACTCGGCATCGCTCAGTACCAGATCGAACGTGCCCGGGGGTGAGGAGTTCAGCAGCGCCAACATATTGTCGCCACCCGTATACTCCTTACCCACGATCTTGACGCCGGTCGCCTGTTCGAACGGGCCGACCACTTCCGGCGCCGCGTAACCGGGCCAGCTCAGCAGCGTCAGCACGTTTTGCTGCGCATGTGCAGGCAGCGTCCAGAGCGCAGGCGCGGCAGCCGCGCCCACCGCGGCCGCGGTCGAGCCCTTGAGGAACTCACGCCGGTTCAGCGTGGCCAGGAACTGGCCGGGACCAATTGGCTTCCTCATCATCGGATTAAATCCTCCTCTGCCGCCCCTTCTCGTTGAACGCGACCGGGGAGAAGCTGCCGCTCCAAATCCGCATACCCGGTTCCCTTGAGTGTCGGCTGCTCGGACGGAAGCGCCAACGCTACGATTATATTCGTTCCATTACGTGGGGGAAGATTGATCGTTCAAATCTTCCTATAAGCCAAATTGATGATATTTGTTCGTAGACGGATCTACCGAGGCCGACCTAGCGGTGCTACCGTCGTGGCGCCACTGGACCCCGAGGTTAACGGAGAGGACCAATGACGGACAGCGTTCTCATCGGCGAAATTCCCTGGACCCAGTACGACGAGCGCGTGCGCCGCGGCGATGCGGCAGTTCTCCTGCCGATCGGCGCACTGGAGCAGCATGGACCGCATCTTCCGATGAATTGCGATGTGGCCATTCCCGCTTCGATCGCCGAGCGCGTCGCGCGCAATCTCGCAGGTTTCGTCGCGCCTCCGATCGCCTATGGCTACAAGTCACAACCGAAATCGGGCGGCGGCAATCATTTTCCGGGCACCACGAGCCTGGATGGCGTCACCCTCATCATGACTGTCCGTGATGTCATCAAGGAGTTCGCCCGCCATGGGGTGCGGAAGCTGGCGGCGATGGTCGGCCACTATGAGAACACGATGTTCGTGGTCGAGGGCATCGATCTGGCGCTGCGCGAACTGCGCGCCGACGGCATTCGAGACATGAAGGTGGTGCGCGCCGACTACTGGGACTTCACCTCGGCCGAGACCGTGAGGAAGGTCTGGTCCGATGCATTCCCCGGATGGGCGACCGAGCATGCCGGCGTGATGGAAACTTCCATCATGCTCCATTTGTTCCCGAAACTGGTCGACATGTCCAAGGTGCCGCTTCATCCACCGGCTCAATTCCCGCCTTACGACGTTTATCCAGTCAACCCCGATTGGGTCCCGTCCTCCGGAGCGCTCTGTTCGGCGAAGATCGCAACGGCCGAGAAGGGCGCGGCCTTGTTCGACGAGTATGTGCGTGGGATCACGCGGGCGCTTTCCGAGGAATTCGGAGTGCCCGAAGTCAGCGGTAAGAGCCGGCGAAAGGCCGCCGAATAACCGGCGGCGAAAGCGCCAGCCGTCATCGACCGGCGAGCAAACGAAGCGTTTCCGTCAAGACGCTCCCAATGGCGCTCGTTTCTCGGGACGATAGTCGAGCAACCGCCAGAGATATGCCTTCAGATCGCGAATTTCAGCAGCAATATCCGTATTCTGCCGTACGATCGAACCGTAAAAGATTCCGTCGATGCAGCGTGAGACAAAGACTGCCAGCCGCTCCGGATCATCGCAGGTAAGGACACCGGTCTCAACGCCTCTGCGGATGCAGTTGGTGATCGTATCTCTTTCAAACTCGTAGAACCGCTTGATCAGGCGCGCGACGAAGGGAGGGGTACGACGGCCATTCGTACCTGAAAATTCAAACATGATTCGCACAAGGCTTCCGAGCGGCTCGGCCATCTCCACGTTGACCTCAAACCAGTCATTCAGCAGATCGATTGGATCCTCATGCTGCAATGTGACCAGATTATACTGCGTCATGACCCCATCAAGCGCGTGCAACAAGGCGGCGTGAAACAGCTTTTCCTTGCTTTCAAAGTAGTAATAGATGAGGGAGTGGGTAACGCCTACCCGTCGCGCAATCTCTTGGACGGTCACATCGGCGTAACTTATCGACGAGAACATGGAGAGGGCGACCTCCAGAACCGCTTCGGAGCGCAGACCCTCCTTGCGATGCAATCGGCCGATTGCCCGTCCGACCTTCGATTTTTTCGACGGCGACATTGAGGACTTGGCCATTTGGCCCCAGGCTCCGGGATGTCAAGCGCGCAGCAGAATCAGGTCCGCGATGCGCGTCTGATGCGTTACGCGATTTCCGACTGCTACATCATGATCCATCGGAACCGGCGTAGCAGGATCCGTCATGGGGTTGGCGTGCATATGGACATGGGCAGGCTGGTGGGGTTCCCTGGAATAGCATCTCTGTAGCCAAGCCTCTTGCTGAGATCGACGATATCGTGGCCGGCAGGTCATGATCTTCAACCCGTCCAGCATTCATGAGCATGAACGTATCCGCAAGACTCATTGCTTCCTCTGGATCGTGTGTGAGATGAGCCGAAGTGGCCTGCAAACCCCGAGGCAGGCCGGCCAACGTCCGTAACCGGAACGTCATACCCGCAGGTCGCGGAGCTCGACGAGGACCTCGGCTCATCGTTCCCGTGCCCAGATCAACATCGCAATCGCTGCAAGGGTCACGGTGGACATGGAGATTGCGAACACAATCGTTCCGGCTGCGTTGACTTCAGGCGTGAGGCCGGCGCGCAGCATTTCGAAGATCATGACCGGCAGCGTGACTTCGAAGCGACTAAGCAACAGTGCGATGATGAACTCGTCCCAGGACAAGGTCGCTGCCAAGCAGAAGGACGCGAATATGGCCGGCCTCATGATCGGGACGGCAATACGCGTGATCACCTGAAAGTCTCCTGCACCCAGGTCGTGGGCCGCCTGATCGATATTGCGGTGATGGTCGCCGAACTGGGAATAGATGATTGCGAAGCAGATCGGCAGATTGATTATTGTGTGCCCGATTCCAACCGCTAGAAGTGATTTTGGAATGCCCGCAAGGTTGAAAACAATCAGCAGACCAAGGCCGATGATGAGAGAAGACACGGTAATCGGCGCCATAATGAGAAACCGCAAGCCGCCGGCCAGCATGGGCGGTCGACGGGCCATCCCATAGGCGGCCAGAAAACCAAGCACCGTCGCAGCCAGCGCCGAGAAGCCGGCGACCAGGACCGAGTTCCGCAGCGCGTCCATGAGCCGCGTGTTCGAGAAGGCCCGTTCGTACCATTCAAGACTTGGCCCCTCGAATGGCGGAACCGGCAAAAGACCTTTCTGAAATGAAAACAGCACCAGAATCACGACTGGCAAGTAGATGAAGGCGAGCATCGCGGCAACGAACGCGCCCGTCGAAAGGTTGAATACGATTCTCCACATCAAAGACGATCCATCTTGAGGCGACTTGACATGGCCGCGTAGACAAGAACCACAATGGCCATGAGAATCGCGCCCATTACCGATGCCATGGGAAAATTGGCCGCCCGGCCGATTTGCAGCATGATTGCCTGCGGCACCAGCATTTCGGTGTTGCCGCCCAGGATCTGCGGCGTGATGTAGTCGCCGATCGTGATGACGAAAGTCAGGAATGCGCCGACGGCAATTCCTGGCAGGCTGAGCGGCAGCGTCACCCGGAAAAACGTCTGCGCCGCCGAGGCGCCGAGATCGGCGGCCGCCTTGCGATACGAAGGATTGATCTGGACAAGGTTGGCATAGATTGTAAGTGTCAAGAGCATAGTAAAGAAGTGGACGAAACCGAGCACCGTCGCTCCGCGGGTATAGGCAAGTTCCAACGGCGCGTCGACCAGGCCCAAGGCGCCAAGAGCCTGGTTCATCACGCCCCTTTCCGAGATCACCAGTAGCCAACTATAGGAACGGACCACATATGCGGTCCAGAACGGCAGGACCGTGATCAGAAGAATGATTCGCTGCCAGCGAGGCGCCACCCGGTAGGCCAGGATATAGGCCAGAGGATAGGCGACAACGACGCTGAGAACCGTGGTGATTACGGTCACTTCGATCGAGTTCAGAAGAGCGTCGACAAGGAACCCTCTCGAGAAGAACGCGGCATAGTTGCCCACAGTCCACTCGGCAACGAGAATCCCGCCGCTTCGCTGCCAAAAGCTGACGCAGAGCATGACAATAAGCGGCGCGACAAAGATAACCGCGGTGAATGCAGCAGCCGGATAGACCAACCATTGCACGATTTGAATATGAGAGCGGTTCTCCAGATCGCGCATGCTAGCCTGTTGGGCAGCACCACATGCCAGCCCGCCCCATCAGGAGAAGGAGAGGGCATTTAGGAAGAAAAACGCGGGCGCGTTTTGCCCCCCGGCGGTCGGCGCCCGATCGTTCAACTCTGAAGAAATTCGGTCCAGATATCCAGCATCTTGGCATCCATGTCGGGATCGGGGAACAACGATACCGTGGAACGCTCGAGGAAAGCCGGTTGCTCGTCCCAACGCAGGATGGTCTTTGCCGCCGGATCTATCTCGGCTTTGCTGTTTGCTGGCATCGCCCAATAGCACTCGGAGGTCGCCAGAAGACCCTGTCCTTTCGGGCTAAGTATCCACCGCAAAAATTCCGACGCGAGCTCCTTGCGGCCGCTATCGGCCAGAATTCCGATGCCCTGATTCCAGATAAGCCCACCATCATCGGAAATCACCCAATCCAGATGCGGATTGGCTGGAATCAAATTCGAGACTGTAAACTCGGCGCCGCCGAAGATCACGTCGATGCTGCCGGTCACCAGCGCGTTCTGCACGCTGACGATGTCGCCCACCATCTTGACATTGGGCTTCATGGCGATCAGCCGCTCGCGGATCGACTGCAGCTTCTCTTCGTCGATCTCCTCCGGCTTCCAGCCCATCGAGATGCCGATCATCTGGATGATCGGGAAATAATAGTCATAGACTCCGATGCGGCCCTGATACTTGCTGTTCCAACCGATGTCGCCGCGGCGCGCATCGGCAGAATCGACGTTGTTCTTGTTGTAGCAGAACCCGTAGTAGCCGAATTTTTCGGGTATCGCGTAGACCTTGCCGTTTACATGTGTGTACGGAGCATCGCGCAGGGCCGAGAACAAATCGTTCCAAGGTGCGATATCCTCCGGCAGTACGTCGAGGATGCCTTGGTCGGCCACTTTCGGCACATCGGGAGCGTCGATAACGATTACATCCCAGTCACCGGGCTGCGATTGCTGAAGGATGGATAAGGCGGTACCGGTGCCTTCGTAGGTTTTCACGTTCACCTTTACGCCGTGCTCGGTCTCGAAAGGTTGAATGAGTTTGGCGTCTGCGTGGTCGCACCAGACCAGAATGTTGAGCTCTCCCGCTGCGTGGGCGGGGCGGATCCAGGAACTGCCCGCAAGTGCGACGGTCGCAACCGCTCCGCCGAGGAAGCGGCGCCGGTCGATCGGACGAAGAGTTCCAAGGTTGCTCTTGGGCATGCTTGCCTCCCTGAATGGAACGGCGCCGCATTTGGCCTTGTATTGTGAGCGACAAGCAGGCCGTACCCTGCCGCCGCCGCAGTCGCGTTCCGTGATGGCGTCAGGCTAGACCCGGCCCTTGCCTTTGGGATTGGCGATCGTGCCCATGACGTCCATGGAGAGCCGTACCGCCACTCTTGCCGCAGCATTGGCCGGGTCATAGACCGGGCTGCACTCGGTGATGACGTAAGCGTGAATGCCTTTGCGGGCGAAGCCGCGCACGAACCTGATCATCTCGCGCGGGGTCATGCCTCCGCATTCGGGTGTGGTAATCCCGGGAACGAACGCTTGATCCATGCAGTCGAGGTCCGTGTGCAGCACCACCTTCTCCACGCCGTCGACCCAACAATGCTCGATCACTTGCCGTAGGATCGCGTCGACGCCCTGTTCCTCGATGTCCCAGATCGTGAACATCTGTATGCCGTACTTTTCAACGAACTGACGTTCTTCCGGCGGGTTGAGGGCTCCATTGATTCCAATGAGCGAGACACGCTTGCAGTTCGCAAGCTCGGCAGTGCGGCTCACCGGGCAGGCATGGTTCAGGATCTCGCCGCCGACATCCTTGGCGGTGTCCATGTGCGAGTCGAAATGAACATATGCAAAACCCCCTTTCTTACATGTCCTGGAGATGGCCGCCGTCACCGGGATCGGGCAGGAATCGTCACCGCCGAAGACGAACGGGATTGCCCCGGCCTCGACTATTTGAGTGATGCATTCCTCGGCGCGATCGAATGTCTTTCGCGCATTGCCGGGAATGATTTGCACGTCTCCGCAGTCGACCAGCCTAAGCGCCTCAAAGAGATCGACCTGGAACTCGCCGTGATGGCTGATGTAATGGTCGGTCGCGCATCGGATTGCGCGTGGACCCATGGCCGTGCCGGGCCGGCAGGTATTGGTGTGCTCCCAGGGCAGGCCTAGGACGGCGGCCCTGGCGCCATGAGCCCTCAGTTTTTCGGATATCGGCGGTACGACATCCCCCTTCAGGAATGAGGGAATGCCCGAGATCAGATGGGTGGGAAAGTCGCGCTGACCCTCCCGCTGCCCGAATGTCAGATAGCTGTTGTGAGCCATCCTAAATCTCCTTCGGAATTTTGCGGACGCGGAAGACGCGAGAAACTGTACGCCAGCAGACTTTAGGATCGCATTGACTGACATGTCAATCAAGTTAGCTCAAGGTACGATATCGGAGCGACAGCGGGCCGATGAACATCGTTCAAATCGGTTTGTCGACCTTGCTGGCCAGCAGCGTCGGCGCGCTGACGGGCTTCGGCACATCCACCATCATGGTGCGGGTGATGGTGTCCTTCCTCCCGCTGCCCCAGGCCCTGCACTTCGTGGGAATCATCCGCTGGTTCGGCGATATCCGGTAAATGACGCTGTTTCGCGTGCTGGCGGGCTGCTGGCCTTTCAGATTGCGGAGATGATTTTGTCGCGGGTGCTGGGCGCGAAGATCGCCGAGCGGATCGTCGAGCGCATTCCATGCTCTATTCTGAGGGGGGGGCTTCCGAGACAGGCTTGGAATCCAGATGGGCCGCGCCGCTCCACTCCAGGACCAAGTTGAAGCCCATCGCCAGCAGGATCGGACCCAAGAAGACGCCGATAAGGCCGAAAGCCACCACACCACCGAATGCACCGAGCAGCACCAGGATGAAAGGCAGTTTGCCCGCCCGGCTGATCAGGTACGGTTTTAGAAGATTGTCCACCCCGCTGATTGCGAACAGCCCCCACAGTGCCAGAAGAATCGCTGCGATGATCCGGTCATGGGCCGCCAGCCAGACGACTACCGGTACCCAGACCAGCGGAGGTCCCATCGGCAGCAAGGACATGAAGAAGGTGAGGAAACCAAGGAACAGAGCGCCTTGGATCTGCAACACCAGGAACCCGGCCATTGCCAGCGCAGCCTGCGCAAGCGCGGTCCCCAGAACGCCATATACGACGCCCTTTATTGTTGCTCCCGCCACACCGAGCAGATGGATTGCTCTCGCACCGCCCAGCCTTTCGAGCGAGCGCTGCAGGCGGCGGGCGATGTAAATCCCGTCACGGTAGAGGAAGAAAGCGATCGCGACGCTCAGCACCAGCTCCAGGAGCCCGGAGCCAATGGTGCGGGCTGTGCTGATGATAAAGCGTTGGGCAGGCCCAATGACGTCTCGCAAATGCTCTGCGAGTGCCGACCCGTCGATCGGATGCTCCGCCATGTACTGGACCAACTCGGGGCCGACGATCGGCACTCGGCCTAGCCAGCGTGGGACAATAAGCGGTCCCTGGCTGAAGAACTCCTGGATCGCACTGATCACAGGCGCGCTATTCTCGACCAACTCGGATCCGAGCACGACCGCCGGCACAATAATGACGGTCGCGACTACTATGGTCATCGCTGCTGCCGCCCAAGTGCGGGACCCGAAGAGTTGATGCAGATAGCGATAAGCTGGCCAGGTCGAATAAGCCAAGATCGCCGCCCAAAGCACGGCGGTCAAAAATGGCCGCAACACGATCAAACAGCCGAAGGCCAGCAGCCCAAGAAGTACTACGGGCATAAGCCCATCTGAGGCGCTGCGCCCTTTCTCGAGAAACATTGATGCACCAGCAGAGGGTCTGGGCCGATCATCATCGCATGCGGTCGGTCCGCCAGACCAGCGCTTTCCTCGCCGCGCTCTGCGGAGGCGGCACCGTCAAGCAGGCGTGCGCGGCTGCCGGCATCGAGCGGCGCGCGGCGAACGAACGCCGCAAGCGTGACCCGGCCTTCGCTGCGGAATGGGATCGGGCGGCCCAGGAAGGCACCGACACGATCATTGACATCCTCGAGGCCGAGCTGACTCGCAGGGCGATCGAGTACAGCGACACGTTGCTGCTCGCGAAGCTGGGGGCGTTAAAGCCGGAGGTCTATCGCGAGCGCAACGTCGTCGAGCACACCACCGCCATCGACTTCGCCGGAGCCCGCGAGGAATTGCAGCGGCGGTTCGAGCGCTTCGCGGTTTCCGGCGAGGCGAAGGATCCGAAGCCGAAGCCATGCTAGCCCAGCCGCTCGGCCGCCATGATGCGCGCGAGAAGCGCAAGGCCGCGCAGGCGCGCGAGAGCTATCAATTGAAGCGTGGCCGGGGCGTGAAGTTGTGCGGGGCTAAACGCAAATACGACGGCAAGCCATGCGAGGCCAAGGCCTTGCCGAACGGCCGCTGCAAGTATCACGGCGGAATGTCGACCGGCCCGAAGACGCCGGAGGGAAGGGCACGGGCGTTGGCGGGCCTGGCGTGCGGGTGGGAGGCGCAGCGGCGGAAGAGATGCCCGGCGGGCTGAGCGCCGCGTCGCCCGCGTCGATGGCGCCGGAGCGGCGGCTGGCGTTCCTCAAGTTACTGTCCGATGACGAGGCCGCCGCCCTGCGGTGGGCTTGGGAATTCTGGGCTCGGCCGAACCAGCTCCCGCCTTCGGGCGACTGGCGGGTATGGTTGATTCTCGCCGGACGCGGCTACGGCAAAACGCGAGCGCTCTCGGAATGGATCAGGATGCAGATCGAGGGCGGGCTCGGGCGCGGCGGGTTGATCGGGCGGACGGCGGGCGACGTGCGCGAAACCCTCGTCGAGGGCGAGAGCGGGATCTTGGCCGTTTGCCCGCCATGGTCTCGCCCGCAGTACGAACCGAGCAAGAGACGGATCACATGGCCGAACGGCGCGATGGTGACGCTGTACTCGGCCGAAGAGCCGGACGCGCTGCGCGGTCCACAACACGCTTTCCTCGGTTGCGACGAGGTCGCCACCTGGCCCGGTCGGGATGCCTGGGATCAGGCGCAATTTGGGCTCAGGCTCGGGCCGCATCCCCGCGTGGTCGCGGTCACGACGCCGCGGCCGACGGCGTTGATCAAGGAGCTGGTGGGGCGGCCGGATGTGCATATCACCCGAGGCGTGACTTGGGAGAACAGCGCCAATGTGCCGCCGTCAACCCTGGCCTATCTGCGCGAACAGTACGAGGGCACGCGGCTCGGACGGCAGGAGCTGGAAGCCGAGATTCTCGTCGACGTGCCCGGCGCTCTCTGGCAATTCGAGATGATCCAGGAGGCGCGCGTCAAGGAAGCGCCGCCACTGAAGCGGATCGTCGTCGCCATCGATCCCGCCGTCTCATCGAACGAGGATTCCGACGAAACCGGCATCGTCGTTTGCGGCATCGACGAGGGCGGCGACCTTTTCGTATTGCAAGATGCGTCGATGCGCGGCAGCCCGAACGCATGGGCGGCGCGCGCCATCGGCCTCTACCGAGAATGGAGGGCGGACCGGATCGTCGCCGAAGTCAATCAGGGCGGAGACATGGTTCAAACCACGCTGCTCGCCATCGACCGCAGCGTCGCCTATTCGACCGTCCGGGCGAGCCGCGGGAAGTATGCCCGCGCCGAGCCGATCGCAGCCCTCTACGAGCGGCGGAGGGCGCATCACGTCGGGAAGTTCCCGCAGCTTGAAGAGCAAATGCTTTCGTTCACGCCGGACATGGCGAAGTCGCCGGACCGCGTCGACGCGCTGGTGTGGGCCAGTCACGAACTGGTCGTGCGGAACGTGCCGCTGCAAATCTTCCTGTGATCGCCGCGCTTTTGTCGATCCGGCGGGTGATGCTAATATCACGGCGCGGTCAGAAGTTCGATCTCCAAAGCAGGACACGTTACATTCCTATCCTGAGAGCTGAATTCAATTGTAACCGACCCGCTGTCAATCCAGTAAGTAGCATCCAAAGATACCTCGAATATCACTAGCTGATGATCTTGGACTAAAATATTTTTGCGAGACATGAGTGGCGTAGTATAGATATTTGCGGTTTTTAGATCGCCATCTCCAAAAAACGCGCTGCCCCATGTGTCTGCGGTGAGTGTTGTAATTGAAGCATACGGTCCTTGCAGCACAGTTCCTCCTAAATGCACTTTTAAATTTGCGGTGAGGCCAAGATTAACCCATCCGCCGAAAAAAACGCCCCCGACTGCATTCGCTTGGCAGATACCTCGGACAATGAGAGCCGCATTGGCATTGATTACAGCAAAGAAGTCAGTTGAATTTTCCCAGGAGAAGAAGAATTTTAGACTCACTGTTCTATACGTCGTATCAGAACCGTAGAAATGAGCAGGTTGCTGAAGAACTCATTCGCGAACCGCCTTGAGGGTGGCCTCGTCACCGAGGTGATAAGCGAACTCGATCTCGAGCGTAGCGTCGTCTTGCAGTTCGGCCGAGCCCGAGCCGTTGACTTCGTCCATCTCGTCGAAGCCGGCCCAGGTGAAGAACACCACGGTGGCCGAGGAGTCGATGTCGAGGCCGGCTTGCAATGCGCCGAAGGCGATTTCGCCGCGGCCGTCGGCGCCGATCGTCATCTGCGCCGGTCCGACCAAGTTGAGGTAGTCGTCGTCCCACAAGTCGGCTTCGACGATACGCCAGCGGCCGATGAGCTGGCATTTGCGCTTTTTGCTCATGCCGTCGCCAGCAGCTTCGGCAGGCGGATCAGGTTGTAGGCAGCCAATGCCAGGGTGAACTGCCAGCCGACCCGCGCCAAGCCTCGATGCCGGGTCTTGCGCCAGCCGGCGATGACCTTCACCCAGGCGAACACCTCCTCGGCGATGTTGGAGCGCCGGCCGGACTGGTTGCGCGCGATGTGCGGGGCCACCCGTACCGCCGTGCACGTGGCGACGAACGCGGCTGCGTCGTAGCCCTTGTCGGCACCGAGCGTGATCCGCCGCCGGTCGGGCCGCAGAAGCAGCATCGCCTCGGCCGCCAGCCGCTCGGCCTCGCCGGTGGCCC
>DASPGI010000192.1:0-23332 GCA_035620695.1 Alphaproteobacteria bacterium | reverse complement strand
AAGAGCCAGCGCAGCAATCGATCGGGCAGGGGCCGCCGATAGTGCCGTTCGATATACGCTCGGCCCTGATCGACCAAATGCATGTAGTGCACGCCGGACGGGCAGGTGGTCATGCAGGCAAGGCAGGAGAGACAGCGATCGATATGCTTGACGAGCTGCGGGGTCGGCTGCTGGTTGTCCTCGAGCATTCCCTTCATCAGGTAGATGCGCCCGCGCGGGCTGTCGAGCTCGTCGCCGAGCAGCACATAGGTGGGGCAGGTCGCCGTGCAGAAGCCGCAATGCACGCAAGTGCGCAGGATCTTGTCAGCCTCGCGAAGATCGGGGTCGGCCAGTTGCGCCGCGGTGAATCGGGTCTGCATGCCTGGTCTATCCGTTCCTAGAGCCCGGCCTGCATTCGGCCTGGGTTGAGCAGGTACAAGGGATCGAAGCTCTCCTTGATGCGCCGAGTGAGCTCCGCCAGTGCCGGAGCCTGTGGCTGAAATACCGGAACTTGGGAACGCAAGCTTGGCTCGGCGCGCATTAGCGTTGCATGGCCGCGTGCAAACGCCGCCCGGATGATCTGGGCGGCGGTGTCGGCGCCGGGCGGCAGCGCCAGCCAGAGAAGGCCGCCTCCCCAGTCGTAGAAATGGTCGAACGCGATCCGGCTCGACAGAGCGGCCGCAAGCCCCGGCGCCTCGGAAGGCGCAACCGAAATCCGCCAGAGCGGTCGTGTCGGTTCGTCTCGAAAGGGCTGGAGATCGCGCAGCCCGTTCCAGAACAGCTCGGAGGTGGCGCTGTCCAATGCGGCGATCTCGCCGAATCCGGAAAGTTCTTCACCCAGGACCTTCAGGCGATAGACGGTGGAAGGCTCCGGCCCCTCCAGGCGCAAGGCGGTGACCGGACGCCGCGCCGCCGCGATCTGCGGCACCGGGGAGCGCGCTGCGCTCAGCGAAGGCAGATGCGCCGCGGCCGAGACCTCATGCGCGCTGCCCAGGGCCTGGCTCATCGCACTGACGGCACGCGCATCCTCCAGCCCCAGGACCAGAAGCGTGCGCGTGGTTTCCGGCGCGGGCAGCACCTTGACGGTGATCTCGGTAAGGACGGCGAGGGTACCATGGGAGCCCGCCATCAGCTTCGGCAGATCGTAGCCGGTGACGTTTTTCATCACCCGCCCGCCGGCCTTGAAGGCCTCGCCGCGCCCGTTTACGGCCGTGAAGCCGAGAATGTGATCGCGCGCAGCACCGGCCTTGATACGCCGCGGCCCACTGAGATTGACGGCAATGGCGCCGCCAAGGGTGCCGCGTCCCGCCGCTGCGCCGTAAAGCGAGCCCCAGTCGCCGGGCTCGAAGGCGAGATGCTGGCGTTTCTCCGCCAGCGTCTTGGAAATCGAGGCGAGGGGCGTTCCCGCTCCGGCGCGTAGAACAAGTTCATCCGGTTCGTAGAGACTGATGCCCGCGAGGTTTGAGAGATCCAGCGTTCGGCTCGCCTGAACCGGTCGGCCGAGGCCGCGCTTGCTGCCATGGCCTAGAATCTCAAGTGGCGTCTGGTTTTCCGCCGCGTCCCGAACGATCTCGAGCAGATCGGCCGCATCGCGGGGGATGAGCAAATCGCCGGTCATAGTGGAAACCCCTCGTTCCTCCAGAGAGAGCGCGGCGCGCGCGGGCACGCCGGATCAGGGAAGCATTCATTCGGCTCCTTCACCCTGACCCTCTCCCCCGCGACTGCGGTGGAAAGAGGGGATAGCGGCGGGCGCATCATGGCGAATTCTAGAACCGCGGCAGATCGGGAAAGCGGGTCTGACCGCCATGCACATGCACCCGGCCGAGTTCGGCGCAGCGGTGTAGCACCGGGAACATCTTGCCCGGGTTGAGCAGCGCCTCCTCATCGAAGGCGCATTTCAGCCGCTCTTGCTGCGCCAGATCGGTCTCGTCGAACATCGCACCCATCAAGTCGCGCTTCTCGACCCCGACGCCATGCTCTCCGGTCAACACGCCGCCGACCTCCACGCACAGCTTTAGGATCTCAGCGCCGAACGCTTCCGCCGCTTCCAGCTCGCCGGGCTTGTTGGCGTCGTAGAGGATCAGGGGGTGAAGGTTGCCGTCGCCGGCATGGAACACGTTGGCGACCCTGAGGCCGTAGCGCCGCGACATTTCCTCCATGCGTGTCAGCACCTCGGGCAGGCGCGCGCGCGGGATCGTTCCATCCATGCAGTAATAGTCGGGAGAGATGCGGCCGATGGCCGGAAAGGCCGCTTTCCGGCCGGCCCAGAAGATCTGGCGCTCCTCCTCCGTCCGGCTTGCGCGTGAATAGACCGCGCCATGGGTGCGTGCGATCCGCTCAACCGCGTCGGTCAGATGGTCGACCTCGACCTCAGGCCCGTCCAACTCGACGATCAGCAACGCCTCGACGTCGAGCGGATAGTCGGCACGCACGAAGGCCTCGGCGGCATGGATGGCGGGCCGGTCCATCATCTCCATGCCGCCAGGGATGATCCCGGCGCCGATGATCGCGGCGACGCAGCCCCCGGCCGCTTCGCTCGATGCAAAACCGAACAGCAACGCGCGGGCGCTCTCCGGCCGCTTGAGGATGCGCACGGTGACTTCGGTCACCACGCCCAGCAATCCCTCCGACCCGATCATCAGGCCGAGCAGGTCATAGCCTTCGGCGTCGAGATGCTTGCCGCCGAGGCGCACCGCCTCCCCGGTCGGCAGCACCATTTCCAAACCCAGCACATTGTTCGTGGTGAGCCCGTATTTCAGGCAATGCACTCCGCCGGAATTCTCCGCGACATTGCCGCCGATGGTGCAGGCAATCTGGCTTGACGGGTCGGGCGCGTAATAAAAACCTTCACCGGCAACCGCCTGAGTGATGGCCAGGTTGGTCACGCCCGGCTCCACAATGGCGCACCGGTTGGCGTAGTCGATCTCAAGGATGCGGTTGAACTTGGCCATGCCGAGGACGATCCCATCGGCCACCGGCAAGGCGCCGCCCGAGAGCGAGGTGCCGGCTCCGCGCGGCACCACCTTGACGCCGTTCCGATGGCAATAGGCGAGGACCGCCGATACCTGTCCGAGGGTGCTCGGCAGGACCGCCAGCATCGGCGGCTGCCGATAGGCGGTCAGCCCGTCGCTCTCATAGACGCGCAGCTCCTCCGGCGCCTCGATTACGCCCTCGCCGGGCACGATCCGGCGCAACGCTCCGGCAATCTCGGCGCGGCGCTGCAATATCGCTGCGTCCGGTTTGGGCATTGCGATCATGGGTCAAAGATGGGCGAAAGCGACGTCCGGATCAATCCGCAGCGACTTGCTTGCTCAGGACGAATCTCGCCCCCCTCCCTGACCCTCCTCAAGGGGGGAGGGGAAACTAGAATTCCTCCCTCGTGGTCATGCGCGGGGGTGAAGCGCTCTTCCCCCTCCCCCTCGAAGGGGGAGGGTCGGGGTGGGGGTGATCAGGTGGGCTCCGATGCTGAGAGTACGGGGTCAGCCCTGGCGGGCCTTGAAGCGCGGATTGGTCTTGTTGATGACGTAGACGCGGCCCTTACGGCGCACGACGCGACAATTCTTGTCTCGCTTTTTGGCGGATTTCAGCGAGTTCACGACCTTCATGGCGTTCGCGCCTCCATAAGTGCCGGCGCGAGGCCGGCCGTCCGCGGGTCCATCCGAGAATTAAGAGGCGCGGAAGATAGGGAGCGCGACAGGCCCTGTCAACCGACCGGGGCGAGGGTCACCGACCCGGTGACCACAAGCGTGGTGCCGTACTAGGGTCGGCCGCATGACCGTAACTCTCGCGACGCATTCCGCCGCGCCGCTCAGCCTCTTCGAGCATGCCAGGCAAACGTTGCGCTTGGCGTTGCCGGTGATGCTGGCCCGGGCGGGGCTGGTCATTCTCATCACCGTCGACACGGTCATGACCGGTGCGGCCGGGGGTAGCGCGCTGGCTTATTACGGGGCCGGCCAGGCTCCTCACATCACCATGTTGACGGTCGGCATCGGCATGCTGACCGGGACGGTCGTCTATGTGGCGCAAATGGCGGGCGCCGGCAAACCGGCCGAATGCGGACGCATCTGGCGGCGGGCGCTGGCGATCGCCGCCACGCTTGGAACCGTCTATCTGGTCCTGTTGCTGTTTGGGCGGGGGATTCTCCGGCTGCTCGGCCAGCATCCCGAGGTGGTGGAGGAGGGCGGCCGGGCCCTGATCCTGTTCGGACCCGGCATGCCCGCCTTTCTAATGTACGCGGCGACCACCTTCTTTCTCGAAGGCATCGGTCGGCCGAAGCCCGGCATGGTGATTACGCTTCTCGCCAATTTCTTCAATGCGGGGCTGAATTGGATGCTGATCTTCGGTCATTGGGGATTGCCGGCGATGGGCGCTGCCGGTGCGACGCTCGCCACCTCCATCACCCGCTGGTTCATGTTCATCTCGATCCTGATCTATGTCCTGACGATGCGCGACCGCCGGCATTTCGGAGTGATCGATGTGCCCTTCGGGCCATCGGCGATCGGCATCAAGCGGCTGTTGCGCTTGGGCGTCCCGTTCGCGCTGGCGATCGGGATCGAGACCTCGACCTTTGCAGGCATGGCGGCGCTGGCCGGCATCGTCGGCGTGGTGGCACTCGCCGCCTATCAAGTCGCTCTGAACTTCATATCCTTGGTCTATATGCTGGCGCTGGGACTTTCCACCGCCACCGCGATCCGCGTCGCCCATGCGGTCGGTCGGCGCGATCCGGTAGGGTTCAGGCGCGCCGGCTGGGTAGGCGCCGGGCTCGTCGCCGCACTGATGCTGCTGGTCGCCGCCGCGACCTGGCTTGGCCGGGAGACGATCGCGCTTGCTTATACCCAAGACCCGGTCATTGTGGGGCTGGCCGCGGGCGCGCTCGCCATCGTGGCGGCGATCACGCTGCTCGACGGCGTCCAAGGGGTGCTGATGGGTGCGCTGCGTGGCGCCTCCGATGCGATCGTGCCGACCCTGATCTACGGCCTCTCATTCTGGGTCGTCAGCATGCCGGCGGCTTGGTGGTTCGCCGTCCGATCGGGTCACGGAGTTCCGGCGCTGATGTGGAGCCTCTTCGCCGGTCTCGCCTTGGCGGCGGCACTGTTGGGATGGCGCTTCTATCGGTTGACGGATCGGATGGCCGGAGGCGCGGTCGACGCGTAAACGAGCCGGCATCGTCGTCGCGTTCAAAATTGACCTCACGAATTTGTGCAGGGCCGTGTGCACGGGTTGCGTGCAACTGTTACCACGGACCGACCGAGGGGGGAGGCGGATGCGGACCAGAGGAACGATCGCGGCGATAAGCGCGCTGATGCTGCTGGGCGCGACGGGGGCCGAGGCTTCCTGTCCGGCGCGACCCTCGCCACCCTCCTGCCTCAACAAGAACGCGCCTTTTGCGCCGGCGGAGCAGGCCGAATGCGTCGGCAGGGCCCAGCGCTATTTCTCTCAAAACGACAAGCATGTTGCGTGCCTGCGCGAGGAAGCGGAGCGGGCCGAGAAGGTGGCAAGAGAGGCGCGTTCGCGCCTCGCCTGCCGATCTACGACCAAGCGGCCTTGCTGACGGGATGGGCGCCTCCTCAGCGCGGCCTGCCCATTGCCTCCTTCGCGAGCCCTACCGGAAAGCGTGCGCGAATGGCCTCGTCGACCACCTCCGGCACATGACGCGGGAAATGCCGATCCAGGATGGATCGTGTCTGCCGAGCGGCCCGATCGAGATAGCTCGGCCGGCCTTGTTCATTCCACTCCTTGGGACTCATGCGGTCGCCGACCGACGGGTAGACATATTCGGTCTGCATCAGGCGCAAGGTCTGATCGGCGCCCAGATAGTGGCCGGGGCCTTCGAGGCAGGCCTTACGGATGGTTTCGAGAGAAAGCGCATCCTCGTCGACGGTGATGCCGCGGATCGTGCGCTGGGCCGCCCCGATGATGTCGTTGTCGATGAGCAGGCTCTCCAGGCAGAAGCCGAGCAGGCTCGCATGCATGCCGGCGGATTCGTAGATCAGGTTGGCGCCTGAATTGCCGACCAGCGCGTGATTGTAGGCCTTCTCCGCGCCGGCCTGCTCGTCGGGAAGCTTGGAATCGGTCATGCCCGAGGCGGTGCCGCAAGTGAGGTCGTAGAACTGCCCCATCTGCGCCGCCGCCGAGGAAAGGAGCGCCTGCTCGGGGCTGCCGCCGGACATGGCGCCGGTGCGAAGGTCGGAGACGAAGCACCAGGTTCCGAAGATGGCGGGCGCACCCGGTTTGATTGCATTGACATAGACTAGCCCGGCCAGGACTTCCGCCACCTCCTGCACGACCGCGCCGGCGAGCGATGCGGGTGCGGTGGCTCCCGCCTGCCCGGCCGACAACAGCAGCACCGGCATGCCGCCACGCACCGCAACCTCGAGGCAGCGGCAGGCGTCGGCGGCGAATTTCAACGGCGGTACGACGAAGCAGTTCGACTGGCTGACGAAAGGACGTTTGCGCCACCGTTCCTCGCCGCCGGCGATCATATGCAGCATCTGAAGGCTGGCTTCGACATGGTCGGGCGAAACCCAGCTGGTTCCGACATGCTTGGAGGTGCCCAAGACGCTGGCGTAGCAGGTGTTGAAATCCATTTCGAAGGGATCGGGAAGATCGCGGCAGACGATCGCGCGCTGGAAGAAGTGGATATGGTCAAGGCAGTCCACCACCCGGGCGATGTCGTACAAGTCCCTGACTGTGGATTCCCGATACTCGCCGGTCACCGGATCAACGATGTGGACGGCGGCACCAGCGGTGCCGAAATAGACGCGGGCTCCCCAAGGCTCCAGATCATGCCTGGGATCCTGGCCGTGCAGCACGAAATGCCGGGCGGATTTGGCAACGGTGTCCTCGATCAGAGCGCGCGGGAAGGTCAGCCGGCCGTTGGCGTTGAGTTTGGCGCCCGCAGCCGTCATCACCTCGATACCGCTGGGGATGGCGTCGGCAAGGCCGATATGCTCCAGCACATCCAAGGCGGCGTGGTGAATCCGCTCGACATCCCGATCGGCGAGCGGCTTGTAGCGGCCGCCCTCCATCCCCGGCCAGACCGGACGTTCGTTCTCCGGCAGCGGCTGGGCGCGCATCGCGCGGCGCGCCTCGCGGCCGCCTCGCCGGCCGGCCTGGACGGTGTCGCTCATTCCGATCTCCCCGGTTCTTCAGTCAATGGCAGGGATGAGTGTGTCAAAGCCGCGCCCCGGGCGGCAAGCGCCTAGCGGATCGTCAGCCTCCGCGAAATCCAGACAGGCGGATTAGTTTGTCCAGGCGATGGCGCCGAGGACGCCAAGCGCGGCGAGAACGATGAATGCTGCGGCGCCGGGTCTTCGCGCGAAGGCCAGGACGGCGATCGTGGTCGCGGCGGCGGCGACGATCACGCCCGTGGGCGCGTCTGAAAGCCAGTTGCCGAGACTGAGCGCGAAGCCGTCGAGACTGGTGAAGTCGAGCCGGATCGACTGGATCCACTCGTCCAGGTTGGATGGATTTATCAGACTGCCGGCCAAGCGACCCTCCGCACTGGGCCGCTCCGCAAGGTCGAGCGGAAGATTTCGCCGTAACTCATTATAAGATAACGAAACATCACGACAACCGCTCATTTGGCGGTAGCAGGTCTTATTCCTTAGTAGGCATATCGGGGAGGATTCCCTGCATAACCTTCGCCGGACTGCATTTTCGGCTGGAAGCTGGATCCTGGCGACCGGGACCGGCTGTTGGCTCGGTTTCCCCCAGATATGGCGAAGTGATAGCCAATCGTGTGACACCAGGCCGCGCCGGAACGGTCGACGGATGCCGCTGAAGGCCGCAAAGCCAAGGAAAGCAGTGATGTGCTGAGAGAGCGCGCTTCAACCGGAAGGGCCGCACGTCTTTCACCGGCGCTGCGCCTTGCCAACGGAGTGGTTTTGCGCTAAGTCCCGCGACCCTTCCGGGTTCCGGCACATCAGGGTCCGGGCGCGTAGCTCAGCGGGAGAGCACTACGTTGACATCGTAGGGGTCGCTGGTTCAATCCCAGCCGCGCCCACCATCAAAAGCCGCAGGAATCCGCCAGTTTTCGGGCATTCGCGCCGCCAGGCCGCCGACCCGAATTGACCAGGACAAACCATGATTTGCCTCCTTTTGCCCAGCTGAACTGGGCAATGGCTGGGCAACGGATGTGGAACTGTTACAAACCGGTTCGCGTGCAGTTTGCATCCTTCGGCGTAGTCGGAATCGTGTCACCCTGGTCCAGAGATGATCGCGACTTGCGTCGGGCTGACGATGCGCCAGCACTCTAGTGCTACAGCCCAACTGGCCCCATGTCGATTTTCGGCGAGCCCCGCACCGTGCCGATGCACCCGATCGTGGCCGAGGAGCTGGCGGCGATCTGGAGCGCGCGCGGGCGGCCGGATCTCGGGCACGTGTTCCTCAACCGGCTGGGTCGACCTTACGCCGACACGCGCGACTACAAATGGCCGGCAAGGCGCACGCGACCGCGATCGCGCGCATGGCGCGGCGCGGCGCTCAGGCCCAACGGCGGGTCGGACTTCCGCATCCACGACTGGCGCCATCACCGGGCCAGCCATTGCGTGATGTCGGGGATGGACCTATTGACCTTGAGGCGTCTCGGCGGCTGGAGGAGCTTACGCATGGTCGAGCGCTACGCAGACGTCTCGGTCGAGCACATGGCCGAGGCCATCGCTCGAGTGAAAGCACCTGATAAAAAGAACGTCTCGCAGCCTCAAACTCAAGAGGGAAATCAATCAGGCTGGTGGCACCTTGGCAGTCGCTAGACACGAAGCTAAGGCTATTGTTCAGGCCCTTTATGAAACGACCTTTGCCCCGGCTGGTCTCTCGTTTGCGATTCCCTGTATCGTTTCTTTTTGCAGTCATCGCAAAGATCACGAGTACGAGCGCTCCAATGGGTTGCTGAGTCAATGGAGGGCGTATGGTCCCGCCGGCGATCGATTTGCATTGGTATTTGATACCAAAAAGATAGAGCAGCTACTTGATGTAGAATCAAAATAATATTCTTACATTTATCCTGCAGACGTGGTGCTATTTCCGGAGCTTGTTCTTTCCGCCGGCTACTCGCTCGGTGACAAGTTCAACGATCTCGCCGAGGCCGTGCCCGGTCCCACCACCACCGCCTTGGGTCGGAAGGCGCGGAAGCACAAAATGTACATTGTCGCCGGAATCGCCGAGCGCGATCTCACTGGAACAGTCTGCAACACAGCGGTGATAATCGGTCGCGACGGAGAGTTTGTGGGATCCTACCGAAAGACCCACCTCTTTACCCCAGCGGAGTCATTCTTCGCCCCAGGCACCGATTTGTCGGTGTTCGATCTGGATTTTGGACGCGTCGCCCTGCCGATCTGCTATGACCTGGAATTCCCCGAGGCAGGGCGGGTGTGGTGCCTCAAGGGCGCGGAGCTTTTACTGTCGATTGCGGCGCATTGGATCGGCACCGGCAGCGTGGGTTCGCCTGCGAACTTCATAACCACGTTCTGTGCTGCCCGCAGTCTCGAAAATCGTGTTCCGGTGGTGCTATCGAACCGAGTGGGATTCGATCCCGGTCTAAGTGACAACTTTATTATTGGGCTCAGCCGGATCGTGGACGCCGATGGAATGACCATTACTGCCATGACCGACGATCGCGAGGGCATGGTTACGGCGACCCTCGACCTTAACGAGCAACGTTGGAAGCGGCTCAGCTACAACTATTTCCGTGACCGCGAGCCGCGCCTTTACAGCGGTCTGGCGCAGTCTGATTAGCCAGCGAGTAGCATGGACCACATCTCAGTTCGTGTTCCAAATGTCGCGATAAAGTTGCCAGGTGTGCCCGGTCCGCTTCCAGATGACGATGTACTTTCCCGACACCTTCGTGGTGGCACCGCCTTCTCCAGGTACGCTGAGCGTGAAGACGCCGACCTCGCCGGCCAAGTCTTGCCGCGCATCGACCTCGACGGCATGGAGATCGTCGATCTTCATGCCGGAATCGATCGCGCCCTGCCAGAACTGCTGAATGGCGGACCGTCCATCCGCGCGGGCGCCGCCGGGCGGAAGCACCGCGGCATCCTCGGCGTAGAACCCGGCAACGGTTGCGGCGTCCCCAGCGTTGAACGCCGCCACGAATTCGACCAGGGCCTCGTCGATATGGGCGCGCGGGTCGCCCGCGAGCGAGCTCGTGGAGATCAAGAAGCAAACGATGAAAACGCTCATCACCTTATGCATGGGGCCTCCTTGTCGGATTTTCATTGTGCAGATCATTTCCCGATAGCGGGCGCTCCTTCGCCATGATGCAGACGAGACGGCAGCAAGTGATCGCTAGGGGCACGTTCCCCGGCCATGTCGAAGAGCTACATCAACAACGCCCGAGGCAAGGGACAAACGATACAGCACGGGCGCGAAACTGGGCAGCAGCTGGGCAACGCCAGGGCATCGGTTCGAAAACGCAAGCTCAACCAATGCCTTAGTGAGAGCGGCTACGGCGTTGACATCGTAGGGATCGCTGGTTCAATCCCAGCCGCGCCCACCATCGAAAGCCGCAGGAATTTACCACTTTTCGGGCATTCGCGCCGCCAGGTCACCGACCCGAATTGACCAGGACAGTTCCGACCGTTGCCGAGAGCGAGTGACTTGCGGTCGTCCTGTTGGATCGACGATCCCGACCGAGCTCTACATCCGTTGAATCGTTTGAGGCGCAGCGCGAGCGCCAGCTCGATCGTTTTTGGAGCAAAGGGACCGCGGAAGAGGATGCAGCCATGCCGCCACGCAAGACCAGGCCTCGGTCGGGGCGCAAGCGCGCAGCGAGTGGCAACACCCGAAAAACGCAACCTTCGCGCAAACTGATCGCCTTCGAGCCAGACGTGCTGCAGGCATTGAGCCTTCTCGGCCAGGATCGAATGCAGACGTTCCAGGAGCTGGCGGACGAAGCCTTCGCTGATCTCTTGCAGAAGCACGGCCGCCCGGTGGATCTGAAGGCGGCCTTGCGCGAGAGTGCACGGATGATTCCCGCGAACGACCCGGGGGAACGCCCAGGGCGGCGGAGGCGCTAGCTTGGAGATCACCAGAACAAGGGCCGCGCGGAAGTCCGGGCCCCGACAATCAGCGACACAATAGAGCGCGAGCTGGCGCTGCCGGCATCACGTGATCGAGGTCCCAGCAGTGGCGATGGATACGATCGCCAATAGATCTCGCTCTGCGAACGGCTTCACCACGAACCCCGCGGGCTCGGCGACAGCGGCGCGCTTTTGGGTAAAGCTGTCCAAATATCCAGATACGAAAACGACCTTGACCGGATGGCGCGCCTTGAGGCGAAGGGCGGTCTCAACGCCATCTCCTGTCTCTCCCAGCTTTATGTCTACCAGCGCCAGATCTGGTCGGTCGCGGGCGGCCTGCCGCACGGCCGAGGGCTCGTCCTGGGCGATTCCCAGGACGTGATGGCCGGCACCTTGCAGAATCTCTGACATCGACGCGGCGACGGCCGGGTCGTCTTCGACGATGAGGATTCTGGCCATCCATTAAACCTCTCGATGAGTTGCCACCGCCTGTTCGACGGCCTCGACGAGTTCACCGGCGGGTACCGGCTTCGGCAGGAAGGCGACAGGCTCTGCCTCCGAAGCCCTGGCGATGGTCGCGGTGTCGCTCTGAGCGGTAACAAAAACCACCGGAAGCCCCATCCTCTTGTGCAGGATTAATGCGCCCTCGATCCCGTCGCGCCGACCGGCCAGCCGCACATCGAAAATGACCACGTCCGGGCGGGTCTTCTCGGCAAGCAGAAGCGCATCTCTGACGCGTGCGGCGACCCCAACCACCTCCGCATCGACCAGGGTGAGCACGGCCTCCATCCCCATAGCCTCGATCGCATCGTCTTCCACAATCAGAACCTTGGCTTTCGAGTGGTTCACTCGCGGCTACCTCCTTCTAAACTCACAATGTCGCAAGGCCGTGGTTCCAACGGACTTGAAAATTTTGCTTGGCCGCGTTGCGCAAAAAACGTCGAAACTTTGTCGCGATCGCCAGAGGCCTTGGATAACCGCTTGATATGAGCGGACGATGCCGAACCCTGTCACCGGTGCCGGGTTCATTTCACAGCATAGGGAGGTAGCGGATGGCGTGGCGTGGGGTTTTATGCGCTGTTGCAGCGCTCACTCTGGTGGGGTGCGCCAGCCCCTCATCGGAAGATGACGAATTCCTCTATCTGGCGGTGGGCGCCAGCGATGCCGTGGGCGTGGGGGCGACCCCGCTGACCAACGGCTATGTCTACCTGATCGCGGATGAGCTGGAGGATCGCGGGCAAGATGTCCAGCTGCTGAATCTCGGCATCCCGGGAGCCGATGTGACTCTGATCGAGAACGCCGTCCGTGCCGCCTTGCGAACTGGCTTGCAGCCAGATCTCGTGACCATCTGGGTGGGCGCCAACGATGTGATCGAGGGCGATGATGCCGACGACTTCGAAACCCGGTTGGCCAACATGCTCGACCAGCTCCGCGACCGCACCTCCGCCTTCATCGTGATCGCCAACCTCCCGGACCTGACCGAGCTGCCGCGCTTTGAGGAGGATCCGATTAGCTCGGTGACGCGCGAGCGCATTCGTGCCTTCAATAATGCCATCGAGGATCAGGCCGACGAGTATGACGTTCCCGTCGTCGATCTCGCCGGGGAAGAGGTCGAGGACAGATATGTCAGCGACGTGGACGGTTTTCATCCCAGCGACGCCGGCCATCGCCGCCTGGCTGAACTCTTTCTCGAGGTCATTCTGCCTGAAGTGGTGACGAGCGGTCACCTGCGACCCTCTTAGCCCAGGCGTTCGCAGGAGCGAGCCCGCCATCTCGGGGCGCGATGGCGGCGCGAGGGCGACCGAAAGGCGGGGAGGGCGACTGACTTGGAAGTCAAGCATGCCGCCATGGAGCGCGATCTCTGACGATGGCGTTGAGGATGAGCTTGCCATCCGAATCCGCATCACGTGCCAGCCAGCCGCCCGCACCTCGTTGCCGGCGAGCGCGACTTGTGCCTTGCCCTTGACCTTTGGCCGCGTCCCCTCTCACTCTGCCGGCTGGCGAGGAGCGGGGGAGGGTTTCTGCGGGAATGTCGAGGCGTGGTAAGTCCGGTCGGTCTAAGCGGGTGCGCATCGGCAACCATCAGGTTGTCACATACAGTTACGGTGATGGAAGCGAGGTGCTGTTTCTCCTCAACGGCGGCCCCGGGCTTCCTTGCGATTATCTGCGCGACCCGCTGCTTTGCATGGTGGTAGCCGGATACCGGGTCGTAACCTACGACCAGCTTGGTTGCGGCGCCTCGGACAAGCCGCGCGACAAGAGCCTTTGGACGATCGCCCGTTATGTCGAGGAAGTAGAGACGGTTCGCAATGCTCTTGGGCTTGGCCGCATGCACCTGCTCGGGCACTCCTGGGGCGGATGGCTGGGGATCGAGTATGCGGTCACCTATCCCGAAGCGCTGAAGAGCCTGGTGCTCTCGAACACCTGCGGCGACATGCCCCATCTCATCCAGGAGCTGAACAGGCTGCGCGAGGCGCTCGGCAGCGAGACCGTCGCCATGATGCAGCGTCACGAGGCCGAAGGAACCTTGGATCATGAGGAGTACAAGGCGGCCGTGACGATCCTGAACTACCGGCATGTGCTGCGGCTGTCCGAATCGCCGGATCCGGTTAAACGGTCTCTGGCCGACTGGAACATGGATGTCTACGGCGCCATGCAAGGGCCCAACGAGTTCCTCTATACGGGCAACTTGAAGGATTGGAACAGGCTGGCCCAGATGCGGAGCATCGGCGTTCCCTGCCTCGTGCTGGTCGGACAGCATGACGAGATACCCCCCTCCTGCGCGATGCGCATGCACCAGGCGGTACCGGGGTCGGAGATCAAGGTCTTTCCGAACAGCTCCCACATGCCCTTCTACGAGGAGCCCGAATCCTATTTCGCGACCCTGACCGATTTCCTGGCTCGGGCCCGCAAGGCTCGCGGGCGCGCACGCAAGCGGCGCAGATAGGACCGCCCGGCCCGGCCAGACATGGAGCGGTTCAAGTTCATCCTGACGCGGCCCATACAGCTCATTCCGGTTCTTCTCGGCGTGAGCGTCATCAGTTTCATCATGGTGCAGTCCATCCCGGGCGATCCGGTGCGCATCCTCCTCGGCACGCGGGCCACGGTGGAGGTGATCGCCAAGGTGCGCGCTCAGTACGGGCTCGACGAGCCGCTTTGGGTCCAGTATCTCCTCTTCCTGAAAAACCTGGCGCAGGGCGAGTTCGGCCGCTCGATCATCTTCAAGACGCCCGTACTCGATCTGGTCGGCACCCGGATCGCTCCCACCGTCTTTCTCCTCGCATATGGCGTGCTGCTCGCCGTCCTCTTGGCTCTGTCACTGGCCGTGCTATCCGCCAGGCGTCGGGGAGCTTTGCCCGACCATCTCATTCGCCTCTATTCGACCGCGGGGCTCGGCCTGCCCAGCTTCTGGCTCGGCATCGTGCTGCTGATTCTGTTCAGCGTGAGGCTCGGGCTCTTCCCCGTCTCGGGCTGGGGCGAAGGCTTTCTCGGGCATTTGCATTATTTGTTCCTGCCGGCTCTGTCGATCGCCCTAGCGCTTTCCCCGATCCTGATCCGAAACCTGCGCGCCAGCCTCATCGTCGAGATGGAAAGCGATCATGTGGTCGCGGCGCGCTCGCGCGGCGTGCCCGAGGGGCGAATCTTCGTGCGGCACGTCCTGCCCAACGCGCTGATCCCGACCGTCACTCTGCTCGGCGTCAATATCGGTTGGCTGATCGGCGGCACCGTGGTGGTGGAGCAGGTCTTCTCGGTGCCTGGTCTCGGTTCGTTGATGGTGAGCTCCATCTTCGCGCGTGACTATCTCGTGGTGCAGGCGATCACGCTCGCTTTCGCCGCGGCCGTCATACTGACCAATTTCGTGGTCGATATCGTGATCGTCGCTCTGGATCCGAGGATCTCGCTGTGATCCTCGCGGGTCTTTCGCTGCAAGCTTGCCGTCGAAGCCGCATTCCGTCCGCACTCTGGGCAGGCGCTGGCTTGACCTTGTTCTGGCTCCTCCTTGCCGTCGGGGCTCCGGTCATCGCACCCTACGATCCGATCGCTCAGGATCTGACCCGCACGCTCACGGGTCCCAGCCTCGCCCACCCGCTCGGCACCGACAATTTCGGACGCGATGTCCTGTCCCGCATCATTTGGGGCACGCGGCTGGATCTGGCGATGGGCATCATCGGCGTGGCGGTTCCGTTCGCAATCGGCTGTTGCATCGGTCTGATCGCGGGCTATCTCGGAGGGCTGGCCGAGATGCTGCTGATGCGGATTCTGGACGTCACCATCTCCTTCCCGTTCTTCGTTCTGGTGATTGCCATCATTTCGCTTCTCGGCCCCGGCCTGACGAGCTTCTTCATCGCGGTGTCGTTGGTCGGATGGGTCTCCTATGCCCGCCTCGTCCGGTCGCAGATTCTGGTGCTCAAGCATATGGACTTCGTCCAGGCTGCGCGCGCGCTCGGCTACGGCCGGCTGCGCATCATGATGCGGCACCTCCTGCCGAATGCGGTCGTGCCGGCGATCGTCTTTTCAATGTCCGATATCGTATTGGTGATCCTTCTGGGGTCCTCGCTCAGCTATCTTGGCCTTGGCGCGCAACCGCCGGCGGCCGAGTGGGGAGTGATGATCGCCGAGGGTCAGACCTTCATGGCGAGCGCCTGGTGGATCAGCTTCTTCCCGGGGCTCGCCATCGTCGGGCTTGCGTTCGGATTCAGCCTGCTCGGCGACGGGCTGGCGGAACTCTTCGGCAGCCGGGAATGACCACATCGCTTCTGGAGGTCCGCGATCTTTGCGTTACCTTCGATACCTCGCGCGGGCCGGTTCGGGCGGTGAGGGCTGTCGCCTTTTCGCTGGCGCCCGCGGAGGTCATGGGGCTCGTCGGGGAGAGCGGGTCGGGCAAGAGCGTGAGCTGCCGCGCCTTGATGCGTCTGCTTCCGCCCCGCGGCGTCCGCATGAGCGGTGTCGCGCTCTTTCAGGGGCGGGACATACTTGCTCTTCCCGAAGAAGAGCTGCGTGACTTGCGCGGGACGGAGCTCGCGATGATCTTCCAGAACCCGTCCTCTCATCTCAATCCGGTGATGCCGGTAGGCGATCAGATCGCAGAGCCCGTGCTGGTGCATGAGGGCGCATCGCGCCGACAGGCTCGCGCCCGAGCGGCGGAACTCCTGCGCCAGGTTGGCATTCCCGATCCCGATAGCCAGCTTGATCGCTATCCGCATCAGTTTAGCGGAGGCATGCGCCAGCGGGTCATGATCGCCGCCGCTCTGGCCTGCAGACCGAAACTGCTGATCGCCGACGAGCCGACCACGGCACTCGACGTCACCGTGCAGGCGCAAATTCTCCGATTGCTGCTTGAGCTGAGAGACCGCTCGGGCCTGGCCATCGTCCTGATCAGCCACAATCTCGGCGTGATCGCACAGACCTGCGACAGCGTGAGCGTGATGTATGGCGGGCGCGTGGTTGAGCGAGGATCCAAGCGAGACGTGCTTTCCCGGCCGCACCATCCCTACACCGAGGCGCTAATCCGCTCTCAACCGGAATCGGCGCCGCTGGGGGCGCCCTTGCCGACCATCGAGGGCCAGCCGCCTGCGCCCAGCGAGCTTCCAACGGGGTGCGCCTTCCACCCGCGCTGTCCTTATGCGCAACCTGTTTGCGTTGAAGAAGCCCCCCCTTTGGAAGAGACGCAGGACGGCCGCCGCTCGGCCTGCTGGCGCTGGCCTGAGCTGGCCGCTCGGAGCGGCGTCACGCCGTGAGCGAACCACTGCTCCTCGCCGAGTCTCTTTCGGTCCGGTTCCGGCGAACGACGCTGGCCTCTCTCATTGGACGCGGCCGGCCGGACAACGTCCAGGCGGTGGCCGATGTCCACCTCGCCGTCGGACGTGGGCAGTCGGTCGGGCTGGTTGGCGAGAGCGGTTGCGGGAAAACCACTCTCGGAAGGGCACTGCTTCGACTGATCGAACCCAGCGCCGGCCGATTGATGTTCGACGGAAGGGATCTGATCACTTTGTCGGAGTCCGACCTGTTCGCCTTTCGCCGCCGCGCGCAGATGGTCTTCCAGGATCCTTATGGCTCCCTCAATCCACGACTGACCGTCGAAGAGACCTTGTCGGAAGTGTTTTCCGTCCATCGCCTCTGCCCAGTGAGCAAGATACGCGAGCGCGTGCGGGAGCTGATGCAGCGGGTCGGTCTATCTCCGGATCTCTCCACGCGCCGTCCGTACAGCCTGTCGGGTGGGCAATGCCAGCGGGTCGGCATCGCCCGAGCGCTTGCCGTCGGCCCGGAGTTGATTATCGCCGACGAGCCGGTTTCGGCTCTGGATGTCTCGATCCAGGCGCAGATCCTGAATCTGTTCGAGACCTTGCAACACGATATGCGGCTCAGTCTGCTCTTCATCTCGCACGATCTGGGCGTCGTGCGCCATCTCTGCCGAATGGTGGCGGTGATGTATCTGGGTCGGATCGTGGAATTCGGCCCGACCGAGGCCGTGTTCGAATCGCCGCGCCACCCCTACACACAGGCTTTGATCGCCGCCATGCCGCGACTGGATGTGGAGGGATCCCTGCCACGGCGTGGTCTTGCCGGTGAACCGCCAAGTCCCGTCGCCGTTCCGCCGGGATGCCCATTCCATCCGCGCTGCCCCGAAGCAATGCCGGTTTGCCGCAACGACCCGGTGCCGGAGGAGCGTGTGGAAGGGAGGGTCAAGGTCCGCTGCCACCTCTATCCTCTCCCCATGCACGCTTGACACACGGAATAAGGCAAATCCGAATAGAGGCCAGAAGACCGCGGCTCAAGCGGGTCAGGGAGGATCGGAGGAGAGGATGCGCAAGATGGTTGCACGGACTATCGGCGCGCTGGCGCTGGTGGTGGCCTTGGTCGGAGGATTGTGGGATCAGTCGGCCTCGGCGCAAGGCGTGCTCAAGATCGCCCGCCATCAGGATTCCACTACGTTGGACCCGATCTTTACGATCCAGAACGCCGATATCTGGGTCATGAACAACATGAACAGCCTGCTTGTACGCGTGAACCGCGAAGGCACCGACGTGGAGCCGGACTTGGCCGAACGGTGGGAGATCTCTCCTGATGGATTGACCTACACCTTCCATCTGCGCGAGGGGTTGAAATTCGGCGACGAAACTCCGCTTACCTCCAGCGACGCGAAGTTCAGCCTCGAGCGGTTGCGCGACAAGGAAGGTTCGGTGATGGCCGGGATGTTCTCGGTCATTAAATCAATCGACGCTCCGGACGATCGCACCGTGGTCATAACCCTGAACCAGCCATCGGCGCCTTTCCTGGCTTCGCTGGCCATGTTCTCCGCCGCAGTGTTGCCGGAGAAGGCGGTCACGGCCGCCGGCGAGGAATTCGGCAACAACCCTGTCGGCGCCGGCGCTTTCATGCTCGAGGAATGGCGCCGCGGCGAAGTGCTGCGGCTGAAGAAAAATCCCAACTACTGGGAGGCGGACCGCGTCAAGCTCGACGGCGTGGAATGGCTGTTCATCCCGAACGACAATACCCGCGTGTTGAAGCTGCAGGCGGGAGAAGTGGATGCGATCATATTCATCCCCTTCAACCGTGTCACCGAACTGCAAGGCAATCCCGACCTGCAAGTCCATCTGGACCCCTCCAGCCGCGAGGATCACGCCCTCATCAATCATGATCACGAACCGCTCAACGACATCCGCGTGCGACAAGCCCTCTATCATGCCATCGACCGGCAGGCGATCGTCGATGCCGTGACCTTCGGACACGGCAAGGTCGCAAATTCCTTCGTTCCAGCCGGGGCGATGTTCTACAATGCGAACAACCCCGACTATCCCTATGACCCGGAGAAGGCCAAAGCCTTGCTTAAGGAGGCCGGCGTAGACGCGCTCGGTCTGAAATTCCTGCTGACCGCCGGCGATTCCGTGCACGATCAGATCGGCGTGATCGTGAAGGACCAGTTGGCGAAGGTCGGCGTGGAGGTCGAGATTGTGAAGCAGGAGGAAGGCCAGCAATGGGAGTCCACGGTCGCTGGCGAGTACGACATCTCGGTCAACTACTGGACCAATGACATCATCGACCCCGACCAGAAGGCGACCTTCTGCGTTTACGGCGACGATGAGAACCGCTCCTACTACACCGGGTACAAGAACCCCGAGGTGACCAAGCTGGTGGAGCAAGGGCGGGTCGAGTTGGATCGATCAAAACGCGAGCAGATCTATCACAGAATCCAGGAGACCGCGAAAGGCGATGCTCACTGGATCGATCTGTATTACAGCCCGTTCCGCAACGCCTCCCGCAAGAATGTGCAGAACTTCTTCCAGAATCCGATGGGTCGCTTCATGTTGGAGGACACCACGATCCAATAGCTGAGCGGCGATCGGCCTGGCCCGGCGGTCGACCGGCTATCTTCCGGCGCCGCCGGATTGCCTTGAAGCTGGCGGGTCGGTGTGGCGTCCTTGGAAGCTTACAAAGCCGGAGTTGATTGGCTGATCACCACGCGGCTGAGAAGGGTGATGAGGGCGCCAGGCTCGAATGGCTTGGCAAGCCGTGGCGCGTCAACGAACTCCGCCTGCAAATCGGACTCCGTGTAACCGGTGACCACACCAAATGCAATGCCGCGTTCGCGCAGCAGCATTGCCAGCGGCGCGGTGGAAACGCCGCCCAGATTTCGGTCCAGAACGGCAGCGTCCAACTTCTCGGAATCCGCCAGTGCCAGGGCCTCGGGGAGGGTCGACGCCGGGCCGATGACACTGCATCCGGCATCGGCAAGCGCGTCCTCGATGACCATGGCGATCAAAGGTTCGTCCTCGACGACGAGGATGCGGCGGCCAGTGAGTTCCGCAATGGCATCGGCACTATGTTGAATCTTCGGTTGTGACGCGGCGTCGGTAAGGAGAGCTGCTTCCGTACCAGCCAGGTAAGCCGAAGGGATCCGCAACGTAGCGCGCAGTCCCTCCTGCCGCCATTCGAAGGAGACCCGGCCCTTCAGCTGTTGTTCGACACTGGTCGTAACCACCGTAATTCCGAAACCGTAGCGTTCCGGGGCGCCCGCCATGGCCGGACCACCGCACTCAGTCCAAGTCAGGATCAGCCCTTCATCCACTATCCGCCAGGTCACGGCGAGCCGACCCTTTGGATCAGAGAGCGCGCCATACTTCGCGGCGTTGGTCGCCAGTTCGTGCAATGCCAGGGCCAAGGACTGGCTTGCGATCGTCGTGAGACTTGTGGGTGGACCGCTTATGCTGATTCCTCCCACTCCCATCCGATAGGGCGCCAGCACCTCTTCAAGCAGGCGGCTGAGGTCAGCGCTATGCCAACGCCCCTCCGCCAACAAACTGTGGGCCTGCGCCAGCGCCATCACGCGGCTTTCCACTTTGGCGACAAAAGATTCTACGTCCTTGGCTCGCGTCAGTCGCAGGATGGACAGCACCACCGTCAGCAGGTTCTTTGCGCGATGGTCGATCTCGCGCGTCAGCAGCCTCTGCCGTTCCTCGGCGCCCTTGCGCTCGGTGATGTCCGTGGAGGTGCCGATCCACTTGACCAGTCGACCGCTGGAATCTTTCAGCGGTACGGCGCGGCCCCAGAACCAGCGATAAGCGCCGTCTCGCCGGCGGCAGCGGAATTCCGCTTCAAACGGAACTTCCGCCTTGGCTGCCGTGGCCCATCGATCCGCGAGCTGGGCGCGGTCATCGGGATGATATAACGCCTCCCAACCGCTGGCATTGAACTGATCGAGTGTGAGGCCCGTGTATGCCGTCCATCGGCTGTTTACGAACTGGACTTTGCCGTTCGCCGCGGCAATCCAAACCAGATCCGGCGTGGCTTCGGCCAGCGTCCGGTAGAGCGCCTCGCTTTCACGCAAGGATTGCTCGGCCCACTGTCGCTCGCTGATATCTTCGACAAAAACGTAGAAACCGCTCACCGTTCCGTCTGTGGCGGTGTTGGGGATGTACTGCACGGAAACATGGCGCGGCCCGGCATCCTTGTATGGCAAGAGCGCCTCGAAATGTGGCCTGCCGCCGGTGAGCACGGCCTCCACATGCGGCTGGATGGCTGCATATGCGTCCTCTCCAAGCACCTCGCGCAGATGTCTGCCGACGATGGCTTCGCGGGGATGGCCGAACCAGTCCTCGTAACATTTGTTGACGAAGCGATAGCGCTGGTCTTCGTCCACGAAGGCGATCAGCACTGGCAACGCATCAGCGACCTGTTTCAGTCGCTCCAATTCGCCCGCCTGCTTTTGCCTTAAAGTCGTCTCGAGCCGCTTTCGCTTCGTTATGTCAACGGTAACGCCGAGGAGTCTGATCGGCCTGCCGATTTCATTCCGACATACTTCGGCGGTTTCATGAATCCATCGGATCTTTCCGTCTGGACGAACTATTCGAAACTCCACGTCATAAAGACCATCCAAGTACGCGGCGCTCAACGCGCTGTCCACGCGAGCGCGATCTTCGGGATGGACCAATCGCGCGAAGTCCTCGCCACTTCCCGAAGAGATCCCGAGCACATCGAGTGACGAGCCCGACCGAATTGCCCTTCCCGCATCAAGGTCGAAGTCCCAGACAACCGTTCTTGCGGCCCGCAGTGCGGATCTAAAGCGTTCTTCCGATGAGAGCGGCAGTTGGTCCTCCTTCGACGACCTCCGGACGGAACTCGGTGTAGCAGTATCGTGGGCCCATCCACCATCTCTTGAAGCATCCCTCCGGTTGGGATGCTTCGAGAATCACCGCAAATTCGGAACGCCTTTTTCGACAAGCGCCGCGCAATCTGCACCTTAACCTGACTCTCTCGAAGGCACGGGGGCAGCCATCCCAACGAGCTACTCCCAATGACGAAGCTGTGCATTTTGCGGCCCAGCCGCGGATGCTTTGTCCATCAGTGGCGGAATACATCCTAAGGAGACATGCAACGGGCAAGCGGCATAGACGCGAAGTGGATCGGCAGTTCCTCGTCGGGCTGGCGCGCGCTTTCGCCGGGGCGCTTATTTTCACAATCATCAACGGCTGACGCGCTCGAGAGACGATTGACGGCGTTCTTAGGGTCCCCCCAAGGGCAAGTAGAATCGGATTCCTACATTCAACTCCGGATCCAAGCCGTTCAACAGCAGAGCGCTTCCCGCAGTGAGACTGCCCCCTTCACCGATCGGCCGGCTAAACGCCGCCTGGAATATCTTGAACTGCCGCAGGCCGCGGCGCTTGTCCTTTGATATTAGATCAATGATAAGCATCGTCCGAAAACCGAGAAGCTGATCATAGGCGAACACCGCACTGTACCGCCGAAGCTTACCGAAGAGCTTGTCCTGCGGTTCCCAGTCCTCTTCTTCGCTCCGTTCGTTGACTGCAAGACCGAATGTAAGCGAACTGTCGACACTCGACCACAAGGTGGTTCCCACTGCCGTCATCGTCTCGTCGACGGTTTGGTCCGAAAAATACAAATCGTCATCCAGGGCGAGGGGGATGCGTGGAACCGAAAGTTGCAAGGGTCTTGCGCCGATTTGCCTAGCTGGCAGGGCCGACCAGGGCAGCTCTGGCAATGTTGTAATTACGAGCTCTGTTGATCCCGCCGATGTCGTGGCGTTCATGATCACCGCCAGAACGAGCCAGGCCAAAGCCGCTAACCTGCGAGCATTTCGCTCATTACGTTCATGCCCGGCGCGATGAACGCCACCGACAAAGACCAACCGCATCGCCACGATCCCTCAAACCGGGATGCAGCCCTATCTCCAACATCGGACGGGCATCGCCGTTCCTATTTTTTGTCCGGCGCGGAAACCACCTTCGACGTCATCGAGATCCAGAGGTACTGAAATCAGCGCTTTGATTGACGCAACTGTGCAGTCATGCGGGTTCATATTCGCTGGTTATTCTTGGAACCACCTTCCGTCGTGGGTGTTTGAAGCGCCGGGAAATGGGTCAACGACAAAGACATGAACATCAAGATTCTGATTTCCGATCCAACGCATTCGGAAGTTCAGCTGCCGGACGGTCTCTGGATAGCCTCCGGACTGCATCGGAGGGCGGTGGATCTGCTGCGCCGCAACCCCACCGCCGAACAGGCCGAGACCATCTGTCGAGACATTGGCGATGCGGTCATCATTCGCCTGGTCGAAGAGGATAATTGCGTCGTCGGCGTCGACGCCTGGCGGGGAATCACGGCGGGCTTCGAAGTCTACTATTCACGAAGGCCGGATGGATCGATCCTGCTTTCCGATCATTTCCGAAACATACTGGTCGAAGTTCCTATGGCGGAGCGAACTATCTCCGATCAGGCGATTATCGATCACTTTCTGTTTCGAGCGGTTCCAGCTCCCCTGACCTATACGCACACCATAAGACGCCTCGGGCATGGCGATCGGCTGAGCATCGATT
>DASPGI010000191.1:0-9034 GCA_035620695.1 Alphaproteobacteria bacterium | reverse complement strand
GAGGTGAGCCGCCTGCTGCCGGAGAGCGAGCGCGTGCTCGGGCCTGTTACCCTGCTGGTCAACAATGCCTCGGCCTTCGAGATGGATAGGATCGACACGGTGACCCGCCAGTCCTGGGACCGCCATATCGAGACCGGGCTGCGCGCCCCCTTGGTGCTGATTCAGGCCATGGCGCTCCGGCTGCCCGATGGGGCGAAGGGCAATGTGATCAACCTGCTCGACCAGCGGGTCTGGGCGCTGACGCCGTACTTCCTCTCCTACACCGTGGCCAAGACCGGGTTGTGGACGCTGACGCAAACTTTGGCGCTGGCGCTAGCGCCACACATTCGGGTCAATGCCATCGGTCCGGGACCGACCCTTCCCAGCCCCCGACAGAGCGAGGAGCAGTTCCAGCGGCAATGGCGCAGCATGCCCCTTGGCCGAGGCACGACGCCCGCTGAGATCGCTGAGGCGGTTGCGTTCATCCTTTCGGCGCCCGCCATGACCGGGCAGATGATCGCGCTTGACGGCGGCCAGCATCTGGGTTGGGCGGTGCCGCAACTACGCCGCGCCGATATGGTAGAGTAGAGAGGTGTTCAGATATTCGACGCAGTCATGCGGCGGTGCGAGAATAATGCGAAAGACCTCATTATCGCTGTGTTTCCCACAACTGAGCGCAAGCCTTCTTAAATTCAGTTTTCCGTTGCCTTTGCTCGGTTTATGACAGTTCCTTTGCCAACGACGCTAGAAAAATCCAAGTTTTTCAAGAATGTAGAGTCTATGACCAAAAATTAGGCAATGAGGTGAATCATAGGCTTTGTCTGAGTTTGCGGCTTTTTGTCGCCCTTCTTTCAACAAGCTTATCCACAAGTCTCGTGGATATCTGCATTGCAGCGCGATCTGTTCATATATCCTTACGTTGACCTGCGCCTTGCCGCCACCAAAATATCGCCAATGGCATCAGAGGATTTCCCTGAGCGGTCCGCAGACGCTCAGCCCATCGCGGTGAGCGGTGCGGCGCTCGGCTCGCAATTGATCCGCACCGTTGCGCGTACTCTGCCCAATCGGCCCGGTGTCTATCGAATGCTCGATGGTCGGGGCGCGGTGCTCTATGTCGGCAAGGCGCGGGACCTGCGGAAGCGCGTTGCGACCTATGCCCAGCTTGAGAAACTGCCAAACAGATTGCGGCGCATGGTCGCCGAAACGGCCGGCGTCGAGGTGGTTTCCACCCATACCGAGGTTGAAGCGCTGCTGCTTGAGAGCAATCTGATCAAGCGCCTGACCCCCCGTTACAATCTACTCCTGCGCGACGACAAGTCATTCCCGAATATTCTCCTGACCGGCGACCACGAATTTCCGCAAGTGTCCAAGCATCGCGGTTCGAAAAGCCGCAAGGGCGAGTATTTTGGTCCGTTTGCCTCGGCAGGCGCTGTGAACCGCACGATCACGACCCTGCAGAAGGCGTTTCTGCTGCGTTCCTGCTCGGACAGTGTTTTCCATGCCCGCACCCGCCCTTGTCTGCAATTCCAGATCAAGCGCTGCTCGGCCCCTTGCGTTGGCCGCATAGCGAAGGAGGACTACGCGCTGCTGGTAGCACAGGCGCGGCGTTTCCTCTCGGGCGAAAGCAGCGAGGTCCAGGCACAGATGGCGGCGGCCATGCAGAAGGCGGCCGACGCTCTGGATTTCGAAGCGGCGGCGGGCTATCGGGACCGGTTGCGCGCATTGACCCAGGTGCAGGCCCATCAGGGCATTAATCTCGAAGGGGTCGCCGACGCCGATGTCATAGCGGTGCATCGGGAGGGTGGCCAAAGCTGCATTCAGGTCTTCTTCTTCCGCGGCGGCAGCAATTTCGGCAACCGCGCCTATTTTCCGGCCCATGACAAGGAGATGGCTCTATCCTCGGTGCTGGCCGCCTTCATCGGACAGTTTTACGAATCACGCATGCCGGCGCCACTTCTCTTGCTTAGCGATGCGCCGGCCGAACGCGAGCTTATCGAGCAGGCACTCTCCGTACGCGCCGGCCGACGCGTGCAGATCGCGGTCCCTCGGCGGGGGGCAAAGCGCCAAGCGGTGGAGCATGCCCTCGCCAACGCGCGCGAGGCGCTTGGAAGACGACTTTCGGAAACCTCCTCGCAGCGCGGGCTGCTGCAAGCCGTCGCAGATCTTTTCGGGCTGGACGGTCCCCCGCACAGAATCGAGGTTTACGACAACAGCCACATCCAGGGAACAAGCCCGTTTGGCGCGATGATCGTGGCGGGCTCGGAAGGTTTTTTGAAGAATGCCTATCGGAAATTCACGATCAGAGGCGAAGGCAGCGAGGACTCCAAGCCGGGTGACGACTATGCCATGACCCGAGAGGTCCTCACCCGCCGCTTCTCGCGCGCGCTGAAGGAGGATCCTTCACGCGACCAGGGCAGCTGGCCGGACCTGGTCCTGATCGACGGAGGACCCGGTCAGCTCGCGGCCGCATTGGCCGTTCTTGTCGAGCTCGGCATCGAGGATCTCGCCGTGGCCGCAATCGCCAAGGGCAGCGACCGCGAGGCCGGCCGCGAGCGAATCCATCTGCCGACGCGGGCGCCGATCACCCTGCCCGCCGGCGATCCGGTGCTTTACTTTCTGCAGCGGCTCCGTGATGAAGCCCATCGCTTCGCCATTGGCGCCCATCGGGCGCGCCGATCCAAGCTGCTCGGGCAATCCATTCTGGACGAGGTCGGCGGCATAGGAAGCGCGCGTAAGCGCGCCCTGCTGCACCATTTTGGCTCGGCCCGGAACGTTGCCAGGGCCGGTCTCGCCGATCTGGAGGCGGTGCCTGGCATTAGCAAGACCGTAGCAAGGAAGATTTACGATCATTTCCACGGTGCATGAGGGGGACGCAATGCCTCCAGGACGGCCCCCCAGGCACCCATTGCTGTTCTGGTGAACGCCGATCCCTGGTAAAAGCTGTGAGACTGTCCATGCGCCGAGAGCCGAGCCGATGCTGACCAGCTTGCCCAACCTGCTCACCCTGTCGCGGATCCTGGCGATCCCTATCCTGGTGGGGCTGCTCTTCATCCATCATCCGGCTGCGGCTTGGATGGCCTGCATCATTTTCACCGTGGCGGCGGCGACCGACTATTTCGATGGTCATTTGGCGCGAACGCGACGGCAGATCTCAGCGATCGGCGTATTCCTCGATCCGATCGCCGACAAGCTGTTGGTGGCCGCCGTCATTCTGATGCTGGTCGCGACAGATCGGCTCGGCGGGCTGGCGGTCTTGCCTGCGCTGGTCATCCTATGCCGGGAGATTCTGGTGTCGGGTCTGCGCGAGTTCCTGGCGGGGCTACGGGTGAGCGTGCCGGTAAGCCGGTTGGCGAAATGGAAGACGGCGCTACAAATGGTGGCGCTCGGCTTTCTCATCGTCGGCGAGGCAGGCCCTCAAGACGTGCCGGTACAGGCTATCGGCGAAACCGGACTATGGGGCGCGGCGATCCTGACGCTGTTCACCGGATACGACTATCTGCGCACCGGCTTGGCGCATATGACGGGCGAGCCGATCGGCGGTTCGGAACGCGTCGAACATGTCAAGCCTCAGGCGCAACCGCGCACCGGCTGACCATCACGGAACAGCCTAGATGCGTGTTTTCGGCTTGGTTGGTTATAGCGGCAGCGGCAAGACCACGCTGTTGATCCGGCTCATTCCCGAACTCGTGCGCCGGGGGATCACGGTCTCGACGATGAAACATGCCCATCATGGATTCGACGTGGATCAGCCGGGTAAGGATTCCTACGAGCATCGGCAGGCCGGAGCCACGGAAGTCATGGTGAGTTCAGCCAGGCGCTGGGCGCTCATGCATGAAATCCGTATCGGGGCGGAACCCGGACCCAACGAACTGATGCGCCATATGAGCAAGGTGGACATCCTGCTTATCGAGGGCTTCAAGCGGGAGAGGCACGACAAGCTGGAGGTCTGGCGCCCATCGACCGGTAAGCCGCTGCTGGCGCGCGAGGATCCCAGCATCCTGGCGGTGGCCAGCGACGAACCGGTGCCGGGTCTGAAGATTCCGGTGCTCGAGCTGGACAATATCCAAGCCATTGCCGATTTCATTATCGTCCATTGCGGGCTGGCTCAACGAAAGTAGCGGAGATGGCGCAGCTCACCGCGGACTGCTTTGCACATGGCGGGACGCTGACGAGCCTCCAGGACGCACTCCTGCTTCTGGACGAGCGCATGGAAATTGTCGCGGGCGTCGAAACGGTTCCGCTCGCCGCCGCGCTCGGTCGCATCCTGGCCGAGGATCTGATTGCAGCCTTTCCTGTTCCACCGCGCGCCAACTCGGCGGTAGATGGATACGCCGTGAGGTTCGAGGACCTGTCGCCAGAGGGCCCGACGACGTTGGCGGTCGTCGGTCGCGCCGCCGCCGGCCATCCCGAGCAGAACGGACTCCGTTCGGGCGAAGCGGTCCGCATCTTCACGGGCGCGATCATGCCCGAGGGCGCCGATACAGTGCTGATGCAGGAGGACTGCCGGATCCAGGGCGATCGCGTGACCATGCCCCCGGGGATCAAGCGCGGGGCGAACCGCCGCCGCGCCGGAGAGGATGTCGAGGCCGGCGCCGTTGCGGTTGCGGGGGGTGTGCGCCTGAGGCCCCAGGAGATCGGCATGGCCGCCTCGCTTGGCTTCGCCTCGCTGCCGGTGCGCACGCGCCTCAAGGCGGCGCTATTCTCCACTGGCGACGAGCTGATGGAACCCGGACAGCATTTCACACCGGGATGCATCTACGATTCCAATCGATACACGCTTGCGGCCTTGCTCGCGGGATTGGGCGTGACGGTAGCCGATCTCGGGATCCTGCCTGACCGAGAACCCGTCATTCGCGAGGCGCTGCGCCGGGCATCTGAAGAGCATGACCTGATCGTCACCTCGGGCGGCGTCTCGGTCGGGGAGGAAGATCATGTAAAGAGCGCCGTGCAGGCGCTTGGCTCTCTGCATTTCTGGCGATTGGCGATCAAGCCCGGCCGCCCGATCGCGCTGGGCCAGGTCGGCCGGATCCCGTTCATCGGTCTGCCCGGCAATCCCGTCGCGGCCATGGTCACCTTTCTTAGGGTAGTGCGGCCTCTGATCCTGAAGCTCGCCGGCGCGCGCGATCGGCAGCCGCCCTTGTATCGGGTCCAGTCCGATTTCATGTATCGGAAGAAGACGGGTCGCCGCGAATGGGTGCGCGTCAGCCTGGTCACTGACAGTGCAGGCAGCATGAGGGCGTGCAAGTTCCCGCGCGAGGGCGCCGGAATTCTCGCCTCAATGGTCGCTTCCGATGGACTGGCTGAGCTGCCGGAAGACTTGACCCACCTGGAGCCAGGGGCCATGGTCGATGTACTCCCCTTCGCCGGGATGCTCTAACCACCATGAAAATATTGTATTTTGCCTGGCTGAAGCAGAAGGTCGGCACCGCCGAGGAGGAAGTAAATCCTCCTCCAGAGGTGACCGATGTGGCGGGTCTGTTGGATTGGCTGGCCAGGCGCAGCCCACGCCACCAGGACGCGCTGGCCCGGCGCAGCGTCGTACGGGTTGCCGTCAACCAGTCCTACGCGAAACCGGAACACCCGGTGCGACCCGGCGATGAGATCGCGCTGTTCCCGCCGGTTACGGGCGGGTGAGCGAGGAGCGCCATGATCCGCGTACAGGAGGAGGATTTCGACGTTGGCGCGGAGTTGGTGGGCCTGGCGGCAGGAGATCGATCCGTCGGCGGCCTCGCCTGCTTTGTCGGGCTGGTGCGCGACATCGCCGACGGCACGCCGGTCTCCGCCATGGCTCTGGAACACTATCCCGGTATGACCCAAAAGATGCTGGAGGCGATCGAGGCGGAGGCGCGGACTCGTTGGCCGCTTGCCGACTGCCTCGTGATCCATCGCTACGGCCGGCTCGAGCCGGGTGACCGGATTGTGCTGGTGGCCACCGCTTCGGTCCATCGCAGCGCGGCGCTCGAAGCCTGCGCCTTCCTGATCGACTGGCTCAAGACCAAGGCACCATTCTGGAAAATGGAAGAGGCTGTCAGCGGCGAAACACGTTGGGTGGAGGCGCGCGACAGCGACGACCTCGCCGCCGAGCGATGGGGCCGCGCGGGTCCGGTTTAAGGCCTGGATACAGCACCATCGATCTACCCCGAGGCGCCGCCGGCGCACCAAAGGTGCGTCCATCCCGCTCTGAAGGCGCTGATCGAGTTGTCGGGAAACTACAGCGCGACAACGAGATCCGGCAAATCCCGCCTGAGCGCGGAGACGACCGGATCGAGCTTGACTGCTTGTTCGCTGTGGAGAATCCCTGGTATCGGGTTGCCGGAGAGCAACTGCCGGACCGTCTCAGCCGCGATGATCGCTGTCATCAGCGCTTCTTTACGGCCGATCAGGCCAAGCGTTAGCGTGTCCTCGCCGTTCTCGGTCCGGCCCGTTGCGCGCACGGCGACGCCGCAGATAGCCGAGCCCATATGAACATTCATGAACAGCCAAACCGCGACCTTCCGCCACCAGGGCCGGCGCAGCAGTCGGCCGATCCCTGCCCGCGAGGACTTCGCGAGCATCCAGGTCGAAACACGATCCTCCAAGCGGAGCCAGGTGGAGACAGTGGGCACGCCAAGTGTACGCGCAATCACGTGCTGATCGGAGAAGTTAAAGCGATACGCTGGACGCCCGGCGCGCTGGCCGGGTAGGCGGAGGTTGAGGCTTTCACCAAAGCTGCGTACAGATTTCGCGCGGCCATGGTCCTTCACATCATACTCAGCATCCAGATTATCGAAGATCCACTCGACCGCCGCCTGGCCGTGGTGATCGCCAAGGCCAAGTTCCAGGAGGATGTCGATGCGCTCCACCCGCTCCATTCTTTGTCGGGCCCGTGCCGCCAGCATGTTGGTAAGCCCCGGCGCCACGCCAACGCTGAGAATCGCGGTCGCGCCATGTCGCTTGGCGAGGCCGTCAAGCTTCTCGACCCGTAACAGAAAGTCGTAGTCGGCACTGATATCAACGTAGTGGACGCCGCGCGACAGGCACTGCTCGACGAACCGCGTGTCGGTCTGGCTGAGACAGGCAAGAGCCAACGTTACGCCGTCGAGCACGCCCCCGGCGTCTTCGGTGAGAATATCGACCGCGCGCCCTTCGGCGCCATGACCAATTCCGGCGGCAGCCGCCTTGGCCTTATCGAGGCTGCGACCGGCGACGATGACCCGACCGGGGAACAAGGGGGCGAGTCGTTCAGCGATCGACCGCCCGACTTTGCCATAGCCACCGATGATCAGGATATTGCCGTTCGGTCGCACAGTTTAGTTCTGATTTCTGATTTCCTGGCTTCCGAGGGCTTGGCAACGACTTACTTTCAACCGTCTTAGACTACGCGGCGCTGACCTTCGAGCCGGCCTCAGCTCTCACGAGCCGATCGAAATCCGCCATCAACCGTTGGGTGATCTGGCCCACCTGGAAACGGTGCGGACCAATCTCGGCCACCGGCGTCACCTCGGCGGCGGTCCCTGTGATGAACACCTCCTGCGTCATCGCCAGCTCCTCGGGGAGGACCGCACGCTCGATCACGGTCATGCCGGCCTTGTGCGCCAGGTCGATGACCGTCCGTCGGGTGATGCCGTCGAGAAAACAGTCGGGGACCGGCGTATGGATTTTGCCCTCCTGGACCAGGAACACGTTGGCTCCGGTCGCCTCCGCGATCCGCCCGCGCCAATCCAGCATCAGCGCGTCCGCATATCCGGCCTGCTCGGCGGCGTGTTTGGACAGCGTGCAGATCATGTAGAGTCCCGCCGCCTTGCTCTTGGTCGGCGCCGTATCCGGTGCCGGACGCCGCCACGGCGCCCAGGTCATGCGGATGCCCCGCATGCGCGCCTCGGGCGAGAAATAGGCCGGCCATTGCCATGCGGCGATCGCAAGGTGAATCTTCGACTGTTGCGCCGAGACTCCCATCATCTCGCTGCCGCGCCAGGCGATCGGGCGAATATATCCATCAACGATATTGTTGGCCTTCAGCACCTCCTTGCTGGCGGCATCGATCGCCTCGATCCCGTAAGGAATTTGGAAGCCGAGCAGCCCCGCCGAATCGATCAGCCTCTGACTATGCTCGCGCAGCCTGAAGATGCGACCGCCATAAGAGCGCTCGCCCTCGAATACGGCGCTGGCGTAGTGAAGCGCATGCGTCAATACATGCAGCCTGGCCTGACGCCACGGCACCATTGCGCCGTCGTACCAAATGACGCCGTCACGATCATCGAATGGGATCAAGCTCATCGCCGCTCGAAGCTCCCGCCCTGGCTCACTGGGTCGCAGATAGTGTAACAGTGGACATCCCTAACAGTCGCCCCTAAATATGTCAACATGACTGACGTAAAGCCCACCGCAAATCCGCTGTTCCTCCGCGAGGAGGAACTGCGCCAGGGAATGGAGCTGCTGTTTTACGCCTACCGCGATTTTACCGCCGGGCCCGACGCAATGCTCGCACAGTATGGTTTCGGGCGCGCGCATCACCGGGTGATCTATTTCGTCGGACGATATCCGGGCTCGACCGTATCCGATCTGCTTGCGATCTTGCAAATCACCAAGCAGAGCCTGTCGCGCGTTCTCGGCCAACTGGTGCGGGAGGGGTTTGTAACCCAGCAACCGGGATCGCGCGATCGCCGCCAGCGTCTGCTCAATCTCACTGCGAAAGGCGAGGAATTGGAGCGCCGCCTGTCGGAGAACCAGCGCGCGCTGATCGCCCGCGCCTATCGCGAAGCGGGCGCCGAAGCGGTGGAAGGATTTCGCAACGTATTGCTGGGCATGATCGAGGAGCATGATCGCGCCAAGTTCGAGCGCACGAGCCATCCCGGGGCGGTTCCGATCCGGCGTCCTGGTTAGCGGCGCGTCAGCCTGGCTGGCGAGAGTGTGGGGGCGGACAGTATACTTGCGGTCGATATGGCCGACGATATCGCGCATTTGCTGGTGGTCGATGACGATACGCGGCTGAGGGAGCTGCTGCGCCGATATCTCACCGAGCAAGGCTTCCGGGTTTCGACCGCCGAGAACGCCGCAGCGGCACGAGCCAGGCTCG
>DASPGI010000190.1:0-15469 GCA_035620695.1 Alphaproteobacteria bacterium | reverse complement strand
TCCAATCGCGACTATCGTCCCGGCTTCACCGCGGCGTTGATGCTGAAGGATCTGCGGCTGGCCCAGGAGGCGGCGATCGGCGTAGGCGCGGCTACGCCGCTGGGAGCGGAAGCGGCGGCGCTTTATGCGCTGTTCGTTGGCGCCGGAAACGGGCAGTTGGATTTCTCGGGAATCATCCGGATGCTTCGGGGCGTCGACACCTAGGGGCTTGCGCCTATTGCAGATCGCCGACGGTCCCGATCGGCAGGCTACGACTGGGGCTGGAGGCAAGCTGCTCCATCAGCGCCTCCTCGATCATCGGCCGCGCCGTCAGCGGGTTGAGCTGCTTCTTGCCCTCCAGAAGCTGGAAGCAGAGATGCGGACCGGTGGCAAGGCCGGTCATGCCGACGAAACCGATCATCTCGCCCTGCCTTACGCGCGTCCCTGGCTTGAGCGTCGTCACGATCGAGGAGAGATGGGCATATCCGGTCGAGATGCCCGGTCCATGGTCGATGCGCACATAAAGGCCGTAATTCCCGTTGCGGCCGGCCATGGCCACGGTGCCGTCGGCGGCGGCCCGGACCGGCGTTCCCGGCGGGGCGGCGAGGTCCAGCCCATAGTGGAATTTCTTTGTCTTAAGGACCGGGTGCTCGCGCCAGCCGAACTTGGAGGTCAGGCGCGCATCGTCCACCGGCAGCCGTAGCACCAACTCGCGCAGCGAGCGGCCATTCTGGTTTAGATAAACGGGCATGACCCCGCGCCAGCCATAGCGATAAAGGTCATAGAGTTTGCCGCCGGCCCTTACCCATACCGAGCGCAGCACCAATCGGGGGCGTTCCCCTTCCAGCGCAGACGGGAACTCGTCATAGACCAGACGAAATTCCGATTGCTTGGGCAGCTTTTTGGGGAATTGCGGGTCGAGCAGAAAACCGCGCAAGGCCAGATCTCGTACTTCCGAGGGCACTTTGTGCCGCTTCAGGACGGCCTCGAGACTTCCGCTACCCAAGCCCGCAACCTCATGTCGGATCGGCTCTATCGGGGCCGAAGACGATGGTTCCGCCATGACCGGCATGACGGCGAAGATTACGAGGATGAGAGAAATCGGAAGGAAGCGCGTAGCGAAGGACAGCATGCCTACCCTGCAGGGTTGCATTCAAAGAACTGCAGCGAAGCTCCATTCGGCTCACGCCAACGCGCCGCTACCCTAAACGGTTCCCGCCGGCTTAAGCCAATTTTAAGCTTTTTTGCACGAAACTCCGGGTCAGTCCAGCATTCGAAGGGAGATCTGCGCCGTGAAGGACGCGTATCTGCAAATTATCTCTCTTATCGAGCGGCTGCATCGCGAGTTTCTGGAAGTGGTGAAGGCGGAACTCGATCGGCGCGCCATTCGCGATCTTAACAATGTCCAGGCCATGATCCTCTTCAACATCGGCGAAGAGGAACTGAGCGTGGGCGAGCTTACCATCCGGGGCTGCTATCTCGGCTCGAACGTCTCCTACAATCTGAAGAAGCTCACGGAGAACGGCTATATCGAGCAGACCCGATCCCCGCATGACCGGCGCTCGGTCACGGTGCGGCTCTCGGAAAAGGGTCGTGGGCTGGCCGCCGCGCTTTCCGAGCTCTATGGCCGTCACGTCGCCTCCCTTGACGAGCGTATCCTCACCCAGGGCGAGCTTGCCCAGGCAAGTGACGTATTGATCCGTTTGGAGCGGTTCTGGGCAGGCTCGCTGGGCTATGCCTGGCGCGTTTCCGGACCCGTTGCCAGCGACGCTGCCTGACACGGGATCCGCGAGGGACCGCTTCCTGCGGTCTCTCGGGGTTACTGCCGTCCACGGCCGGTTCAAGTTGGCTTAATACCGGTCTAGTATCCGCTACCTTTCCTAGCAGGATCGGGGGCGAGGATCCATGACCGCGCACCAGCGCTACCACCCGCCGGGAACCTCGCCCGGCACTCTGGCCGGCGCGGCGGTGGAGGCCGGCGCGTTAAGCATTTTCCTTATCAACTATACATCCGATCATATCGAAGAAATTCAGAAGGCCGGCATCGCCGATTGCCGGATGTCGCTGGACCGGCCCGACAAGACCTGGATCCATGTCACCGGCAGACCCGATCCGCAACTGCTGGCCGATCTCGGCCATTTCTTCGGCCTGCATCCCCTGGCGCTGGAAGACGTGCTGAGCGGTGGGCAGCGGCCAAAGGCGGATGTCTATGAAGGCCAACTTTTTGTCGTCTTGTCGGAGATAAGGCAAGGCGAGGAGGGTCTTCAGGCAGTTCAGACCAGCTTTTTTCAGGGCGAGAATTTCGTCATCAGCATTCAAGAGGACGGCGCCCAGGATCTGTTCGAGCCGATCCGGCGCCGGCTGCGTCAGCCCGGCTCGCGCCTTCGCACGAAGGAATCCGATTATCTGCTATACGCCCTGATCGATTTGGTGGTCGACCGCAAATTCCCATTGCTGGAACGCATCGGCGAGCGGATAGAACATCTGGACGATGAGCTTCTCGAGCGGCCGTCGCGCAGCTCAGTCGCACAGATACACGATCTGAGACGCGACCTTCTGGTGGTTCGGCGCTTCTGCTGGCCGGAACGGGAAGTGATCGGTTGGCTCCTGCGCGACGAGGAATCGTTGATCGGTCGAGAAGTCCGCACCTACCTGCGCGACTGCTATGACCATTCGGTGCAGATCATCGATCTGCTCGAGACCTATCGCGAAATGGTGTCGATGCAGATGGAGGTCTATCTCTCCTCGATCAGCCACCGGCTCAACGAGATCATTCGGGTGCTCACGGTGATCTCGACCATCTTCATTCCGCTGACCTTCATCACCGGCCTTTACGGGATGAACTTCGAATTCATGCCCGAGCTGCGGTTGCCCTGGGGCTATCCGTTGGTGCTCCTGGTGATGGGTTTGGTTGTGATGCTTTTAATTCTGTGGTTTTGGCGGCGCGGTTGGCTTGGCCGAAGTTAGGATTTGGATCTGACATAGCCTCCGACGTCGGTGCCGCCGCTTGGCTGTTCTTTCGGATGGGGTTTGGGAGTATATGCATGCCCTGCCTCCCCGAGCCGAGGTTCTCATGATCTCCAACTTCACAGCCGAGCCAGGCCCGCGCATTGCTTTCGGCGCCAATCGGGTCGATCGCCTCGGCGAGGATGTCGAGCGGCTGGCGGGACCGCGCGCCAGGGTACTGCTGGTGACCGATCCGGGCCTGATCGCTGCCAGCGTCGCCGGTCGGGTCCAGCGCATACTCGATGATGCCGGTCACGTCGCCGTCGTCTTCTCGGAGCTTTCAGGCGAACCACAGGCCCGACAGATCGATGGGGCGGCGGCGCTGGCGCGGGAGAGCAAGTCGCAGCTTGTGGTCGGGCTTGGCGGCGGGTCGGCGCTCGACACCGCCAAGCTGGCGGCGGCAGCCGCGGCGGCCAATGCGCCGGTTCGGCACTACGAGCTCTCCGCCAATCCACTGCCGGCAGACGGCTTGATTCGGATCTGCGTTCCGACTACGGCCGGGACGGGATCGGAGGCGACGCGCACTTCGGTCTTCGCCAACGCCGGCGGCGCGAAGGTCTGGGCCTGGGGCGCCGAGCTGAAGCCGCATCTGTCGCTGCTTGATCCCACCTTGAGCATGGGCCTGCCGGAGCGGCTTACCGCGGCAACCGGCGTTGACGCGTTGGTCCATGCAATCGAGGCGGTGACGATCCGTCGCGCAAATCCCCTGAACGATGCCAACGGGCTGCAGGCGATCCGACTGGTGACGCGATATCTCAAGCGGGCTGTGGAGACCCCTCAAGATCTGGAGGCGCGAGGGGCGATGCTGATAGCCGCCTGCCTTGCCGGCTTGGCGATCGATGGTTCAGGAACCGGCATCGCTCATGCCATCGGGCATGCGCTTGGCACGGTAGGGCATATTCATCACGGCCGCGCGGTCGGGCTCAGCCTCAGAGTGGCGCTGGCCTGGAATGCGGAAGCCGCGCCCGGGCGACACGCTGCGGTTGCCGAGGCGATGGGAATCGCCCGACAGGGACGCAGTGATCGAGAACTGGCCGCTGCTTTGGCGCCTGCCTATGACGCGTTCGTGCGTTCGATTGGCCTTCCGATCGCGCTTGCCTCGGACGGGCTCGGTGAAACGGACGCCGAGCGCTTGGCCGAAGTCACCATGTCGGTGGAGAACGAGCCGATGCGCAAAGCCAACTGCCGCGACATCACGCCTGCGGATGCCGAGCGGTTCGCCCGCGAGGTTCTGACGGCGGCTTAGGTATCGATCTCGCGCATCAAAGTCGGTCCTGGGAATCCTCCTAGTCTAATCCCGAGGTGCGAGCGCCCCTCGCCTTACCGCATCCTCATCCAGAGGTGCGAGCGTCCTTCGACAACTGGCGTCCTCATCCAGAGGTGCGAGCGCAGCGAGCCTCGAAGGAGAGGACGCGGATCGCTTGAGGCATGCGTGCGAGCCTGTCTTAGCACGTCAGCCGACTCTCCAAGCACCGCCCCGGCGCGCAGCAAGGTTACGCACCGTGTCCCACTCGCCGCGAATCAGCGCCTCCTTCTTGGCTCGGCTCCAGCCTTTCAACTGTCGCTCCACGGCGATCGCATCAGTAATCTGCTGAAACTCCTGGTGCCAGACCAGGCGCACCTATGGCGGCTCGAAGTATAGCCGCCATAGGTGCCGGCCTCGTGCTCTCCGATTCGACGATCGAGCGAGGCTCGCTTCGATCCGATGTAGTAGGAGCCGTCGTAGCAGCGGAGCATATATACATAGATAGTCATGAGACACTGCGAGTTCGCTCGCTCATCCTTCGAGGCTCGGCTGGCGCCTCGTACCTTAGGATGAGGAATGTTTATCCCTTCGAGGCGCCCTGAGGGTCGCAGCTCAGGATGAGGAAATTGTTTCCTCCCACGCCTTCACCCGCTGGCGCTGTTCGCCGAGGCCGGAAATTCCAAGCCGCATCTCGTCACCCGCCTTGAGCCAGCGCTGCGGCTTGTGGCCCATGCCCACCCCCGGCGGCGTGCCGGTTGGGATCACATCGCCTGGCTGCAGGCTCATGAACTGACTGATGTAGCTCACGATCCGGTTGACCCCGAAGATCATGGTGCGGGTGGAGCCGTTCTGCACACGCTCGCCGTTCACTTCCAGCCAGAGATCCAGCGCCTGCGGGTCGCCGATCTCATCAGCGGTCACCAGCCATGGGCCGAGGGGGCAGAAGGTGTCTGCCGATTTGCCTTTGACCCACTGCCCCGAGCGTTCGAACTGGAAATGCCGGTCGGTGACGTCGTTGCAGATCGTGAAGCCGGCGATATGCTCGGCGGCCGCTTCCTCGGGGACGTAGCGCGCCTCCTTGCCGATGACGATCGCCAGCTCGACCTCCCAATCGCATTTCTTCGAGCCGCGCGGCAGGATGACCTCGTCGTGGGGGCCTGAAATCGCGCTCGTCGCCTTCATGAACACGACCGGCTCCTCGGGGATCGGAAGACCTGCTTCGGCGGCGTGATCGGCATAGTTGAGCCCGACCGCGATCACTTTGCCGACCTTGCCGATGGGAGCGCCCAGCCGATGCCGACCATGCACTAACGGCAGTCGCCCCGAATCCAGCCCACGCAACAGCTCAAGGGCTTCCGGTACTAGAGCGGCGCCGTCGATGTCCGCTACATGGTCGGCGAGATCGTGAAGCGCGCCCTTGGCATCAACCATGCCTGGGCGCTCGCGCCCCGGCTCGCCGTACCGGACCAGTTTCATGATCGGACCTCCTGCATCCCCGTTCCCTCGGGCGCACCCTGACGCAAGCGATGCCAAAGCGTCAACGCAAGAGCCGACGATCCTCGGCCCTGGAGTGGCGGCACAAGCGCCAGCGCAATGTCGCCGGCCCCCGGCTCAAACGGGCCAGATACCCAGGTTGGCCGATCTTTGTCGGCCATTTCCAGGCCCTGGACAGGTCACCCGTCATGAAAGCGCTTGGCAAGAGGCGATCTCCCGTGCCTCCATCGACCTTCATGGCGACACGCAAGCAGGACGCCAGCCTGGGCGAGCACCAGGCCGAGCGTCGGGACAATCAGCTGGAAGTTGCGATCGGCCGTCAGGTCCGGCACTTCCGCCAGGAGCTCGATATGACGGTCGTCGAGGTCGCGAAGCTTGCCGGCCTTTCGCCCGGCATGCTCTCGAAGATCGAGAACGGCATGACCTCGCCCTCGCTGGCGACGCTTCAGGCTCTAAGCCGGGCCCTAAACGTTCCGGTGACGGCCTTCTTCCGCAAGTTCGAGGAGCAGCGGGACGCGACCTTCGTGCGGGCGGGTCATGGCCTGTTGATCGAGCGGCGTGGCACTCGGGCCGGACACAAATACTTCCTGCTCGGCCACTCGGTTCACAAGAGTGTTTCGGTCGAACCCTATCTCATACAGCTCGACGAGCAGTCCGAGGTGTTTCCGCTCTTCCAGCATTCGGGGCTGGAGTTCCTCTACATGCTGAAGGGGGAGGTCGTGTACCGCCACGGAGCGCAGACCTACCGCCTGCGGCCGGGCGATTCGCTCTTCTTCGACGCCGACGCTCCGCACGGACCGGAAGAGCTCATCAAGCTGCCGATCCGCTTCCTTTCAATCATCGTAGAGCCACGGTTCGAGAAGTAAAACGGCCGCCATCCAGCGTTTCGTCACCGCCGCAAGAGATCGCCGCGCGCCGAATCCAGATGCGCCGACACCACGGCCAGCGCCGCCTCGACATCGCGCGTGCGAATGGCCTCGAACAGCAGCCGATGCTCGCGGTTGTACGCGGCGATCCGTTCCGGCGTCAGGACCTTGTCCTTGATCGCCTGCCATTGCGAGTGCGCACGCACATGGTTGATCTGCCGATAAACCGCGATCATGAGCGGATTGTGCGTTGCCTCCGCCATCGCCAAGTGAAAACGCTGATCCCATTCGCTGAAGGTATCGCGATCGCTTCCGCAGCCTTCCAGCCCTGCCAGAGCATCGGTGAGCATGGCCATATCGCGCGGTTTTGCGTTCAACACAACCAGCCTTACGATCTGCGGCTCGATGGCGGCGCGAACTTCCATCAGTTCCAAGGGACTGGTGATCTCGGCGATGTCCTCTTCGCGCGCCTGACCGGTGGGCGTCACAAAGGTGCCGATGCCGATCCGGCGTTCCACCATTCCGTCCTCGCGCAAGAGCTTCAGGGCCTCTCGGACCGTGCCGCGCGAGACCGACAAAGCCTGGGCGATCTGCCGTTCGGCGGGCATGCGCCGGCCCTGCACATAGGCGCCGTCGAGGATCGCCTTGCGCAGCCGGTCCGCCACCCAGTGCGCACCGCGTCGTGGGGCGATAGTCGGAATGAGCCCAGAGGGCTCGGCTTCGGCACCCGGCGATGAAAGCGCTACAGAAGCACTGGCCGATTGCCCAATCTTGTGCATTTTCTGTACCAATCCAAACCGTAAGTTAGCCACTCTAGCAAATAGAACTCGGTGGCGCGAGAGCGTGGCCCTCTTGCCCCGGAGGTCCTGTTCCTTCACGACCTTATGCCGTGGCTGCAATGGGCAGCCGTTCAGGCCGCCGGTTTCCTAACGAAGACCTTCGAAGATGGTGTGTCGGACGGCCCGTCATGCTAACTGCCGAGGCTTTGGCGGTTTGGGTTTAGATACCACCAAGGCTGCGCGCCGGTTGGTTGAATGGCTCTTTTCTTGGCGCTGCGAAGTCGTTAGTGTGGATCGGTACATAAGGTGGTTCGATAGTGGTCCAGTTGTGGACTAGTATGCCTGTAACCGACTGCTGAAAACCACGGTTCACGGGGAGGCAAGCTTTGACACCACTCGAGGCCTATGTGAAGGCAGATGGCCGCGCCGAGCTCGTCAAGCAGGTGCGCGCGAAGATCAAAGAGCTGGGCATCACCTACATCTACTACCAATTCATCTCGGTGACCGGTCGCATCGTCGGCAAGGGTGTACCGGCCGATCATTGGGAGTCCGTGGCGGAGCGAGGCTTCCAGCTCGTCTACGGCTCGACGGCAAATCTGTTCGTCGACCGTCACCGGCAATATATCGGCTATGGCCCCGAAGCCTCCGAGCTGGTCGGCATCCCCGATCCCGAAACCTTCTGCCAGCTTCCTTGGGACAAGCGGGTCGCGCGGGTCTTCTGCACTTGCTTCCGAAATCGCGAGGAAGATGAAGATCCGGGCGGCTATCTGACGTCCGATTGTCGCGGCAACCTGAGGCGTATCCACGAGCAGTTCCGCAAAGACCATGGCGGCCTGCATCTGCGCCACGGCTGCGAGCCCGAGATGATGTGGCTGAAGCGCGACGCCGACGGCAAACCGGCGGGCGGATTCAGCAAGCCGTTCTGCTACCATATCGACCAGTTCGAATCGCTTCGCCCGGTCTTTATGCGGGCGATCGAGTACTCGCAGGCCATGGGCCTCGACATGATCCAAGGCGATCACGAGGATGCGCCAGGGCAGCTTGAGTTGAATTTCACTTTTGACGATGCGCTGCGTACCTGCGACCGGCTCGCCACATATCGCCAGATCTGCGGCCAGGTCGCGCGCGAGTTCAACCTGATCGCCTGCTTCATGACCAAGCCCTTCATGGGCGTGTCGGCCTCCGGCTGCCATCACAATCTGTCGCTCTGGCGCGGCGATGAGGAGAAGCTGGTTTTCGCCAGCGGCATCGACGAGAAGAAGCTCCCCGGCCTGCCAGGCAACTTTATCTATCTGAAGGGCGGCGAAAACACCTTCATGCCGCTCAAGGGCGAGAAGAAGCCCGGCCCGATCGGATTGAAGGCGATCGGAGGCATCATAGAGCATCTGCCGGCGCTGACCGCGATCGGCTGCTCGACCGTCAACTCCTATCGCCGCCTTTGGGACCAAGGTTTCTGGGCGCCGGTCTACGCGGACTGGGGCTATCAGAATCGCACCTGTGGACTGCGCGTCTCTGCCCCGGGTCGCTTCGAGTACCGTGCGGTGGATTCCATGGTGAATCCGTATTTGATGGCCGCTGCGATCCTCAAGGCTTTCGACGACGGCATAAGGAACGACATGGATCCGGGTGAGCCGGAGTCGCGGAACATCTATGCCGCGATCAAGGCGGGCAAGAAAGTCAAGAAGCTGCCGCTCTCGCTCGGAGAGGCGCTGGACTGTCTCTCCGAGGACGAAGTCATCAAGCAGGCGCTGCCTAGCGAAATGTACCGCGTCTTCATGCACTACAAGCGCGACGAGTGGGAGAAGTTCCTTGCCACTGTTACGGAATGGGACGTCAATACCTATCTCGACGCGCTACCCTGATTCACTGGAAGGAGAATTGCGTCAATGTGCGGCATTGCCGGACTGATCCACCGGGGCTCGCGTGGCGATATCGGCCGCGAGATGACCCGGATGCTGCAATCACTGAAACATCGCGGGCCGGATTCAACCGGCTACGCCCTCTACGGAGTTCCCACCGCAAATGAGCTTGTGCTGCGCTTCAAGGTGGCTGAGCAGGAGGATATGGCCAAGGGCTTCGACATCCACCGCAAGGTCAAGGAGCGGAAGGCCGAGATCGATCGTCGCATTGCCGAGCTTGGCGGCAGGATCCTCAAGGAGGAGACGGCGACCGAATACGCCTATCGTTACCGAATCGCCTTTGATGGGGATCGTCGCAAGCTCGCGGACTATATCGAGGATGTCGAAGGCGGCGAGATCCTGTCGCTCGGCACCGCGCTGGAATTGATCAAGGATCTGGGCGACGCCAAGCGTGTCTCCGAGCAATATCGAATTCAGGGCTTCCAGGGCACCCATGCCATCGGACACACGCGCATGGCGACGGAATCGGATGTCGATATCCGTTCCGCCCATCCCTACTGGGCCTATCCCTTCGCCGACGTTTCGGTGGTGCATAACGGGCAGCTCACCAACTACTGGGGCAACCGTCGGGCTTTGGAGCGCAAAGGCCACCGCTTCATGTCGAACTGCGATTCCGAGCTGATCGCCGTCTATCTTGCCGACAAGATGAACGAGGGCGTCCAGCTCGAGGAGGCGATGCGGGGATCGATCGACAAGCTGGACGGCGTCTTCACCTATCTGGTCGCGACTTCGGACAGCCTTGGCATGGCGAAGGACACGATGGCGGCGAAGCCGATGGTGCTCTACGAGGGCGATGAGTTCATCGCCATGGCCTCGGAGGAGGTGGCGATCCGGAGCGTCTTTCCGACCGAGATCGACACCTTCGATCCCTACGACGGCGAGGTTCGGGTATGGAAAAACTGAGGAACAAGCGCACTTCCCACGAAATGGGGATGCACACCGAACAGCTTGCCGGGCGCACGCAGGAGATCTTCTTCTCCGCCACGGAGGAGGAGAGTTTCACTTATCCGCACTCCTACGATGTCGACTTCAACAAGCGCGCGGAGTTCGATGCGCGCGAGATGGATACACGCGGGATCAACATGAAGATCCGCGAGTTGATGAGCCAGGGCTACGGCACCATCGTGGTGAAGAACCCGCTGGCCAAGCATTCGCTCGGCGTCGGCATTCTCAACCGCTTGCAGCTTTATTTCGAGGGCAGCCTCGGTTACTTCGGCTGCGGATTGATCGATGGTCCGAACATCCGCATCAAGGGTCGCGTCGGTTGGTCCTGCGCTGAGAACATGATGGGCGGCACCATCGTCATCGAGAAGAACGCTGGCTCCTCCTTCGGCGCGGCGATGCGCGGCGGCGACCTGGTCTGCCGGGGCAATGTCGGCGGCCGCACCGGCATCAACATGAAGGGCGGCACCATCCTCATCGGTGGCAAGACCGGAGCCTTTTCCGGCTTCATGATGCAGCGCGGACGGATCGTCGTTCTGGGCGATGCCGGCAAGAATCTCGGCGATTCGATGTATGACGGAACGATTTACGTCGGCGGCGAGATCGAATCGCTCGGCGTTGACGCCGTGCCCGGAGAGATGACGGATCTCGAGGCCGCCTGGCTCGAACGCAAACTGAGGATGTACGACATGGCGGCGCCGAAGGGTGTGCAGAAGCTGAAAAAGATCGTGGCGGGCAAGCGATTGTGGAACTACGACAATCTCGAGCCTACCGAGAAGAAACTGGTCCTCTAGATATTGGAGAAGCAACGGACCATGCCCACCGTGAGAGAAGCTCCGAAGAGCAGGGAAGCGACGCCGGTGAAGAAGGTGAAGCGCAACACCAGCATTCTCGGCCAGAACTTCCTGTTTACGCCGCGCGTCATCGACGACATCCACATCAAGGCCGAACTCGGCCGCTATCGCATGCGCGGCATGGCGATCTTCAAGAAGATCCCGACCTGGGACGATCTGACCTTTCTGCCGGGCACGCTGACCCGCTTCGTCATCGAGGGGTATCGCGAGAAATGCGAGACGAAGACTGTGATCGGACCGCGGGCCAAACGGCCGCTGGTGCTCGATATCCCGGTATACATCACCGGCATGAGCTTTGGCGCGCTGTCCTACGAGGCGAAGGTGGCGCTCGCGCGCGGCGCCACCATGGCCGGCACCGCCACCTGCTCGGGTGAAGGCGGCATGATGCGCGACGAGCGCCGCTTTTCGGAGAAGTGGATCTACCAGAACATCCAGTCGCGCTACGGCTTCAACCCGCACCATCTGAGACTTGCCGATGCGTGCGAGTTCTTCATCGGCCAAGGTTGCAAGGTCGGCCTCGGCGGGCACCTGATGGGTCAGAAGGTGACCGACCAGGTAGCGGAAATGCGGTCATTGCCGGCGGGTATCGACCAGCGCTCGCCGGCGCGCCATCCGGACTGGCTGGGACCGGATGATCTCGCGCTCAAGGTCGAGGAGATTCGCGAGGCAACCAACTGGGAAATCCCAATTCAGCTCAAGCTTGGCGCGGCGCGCGTCTATGACGACGTACGCATGGCTGCCAAGTGCAATCCGGATTCGATCTATCTCGACGGCATGGAGGGTTCGACCGGCGCCGGCCCCCACATCGCGACCGAGGAGACCGGCGTCCCGGGAATTGCGGCGATCCGTCAGGCGCGGCGGGCGCTCGACGATGTCGGCAAGACCGGCGAGATCAGCCTGGTCTATGCCGGCGGCATCCGCAACGGCGGCGATGTGGCCAAGGCGCTGGCGCTTGGCGCCGACGCGGTGGCGATCGGCACGACGGCCATGATCGCCCTCAACTGCAACAAGGACATTCCCGAGGCCGATTTCGAGAAGGAAATCGGCGTCGAGGCGGGCTACTGCTATCACTGCCATACCGGCCGCTGCCCGGTCGGCGTCGCGACGCAGGATCCCGAGCTGCGCAAGCGCCTCGACCCGGACGCCGCCGCCGAGCGTGCCTACAACATCCTGCACACGCTCACCATCGAGGCGCAGATGATGGCGCGCGCCTGTGGCAAGACCAATGTGCACAGCCTGGAGCCCGAGGACCTGGCGGCCCTTACCATGGAAGCCTCCGCCATGGCGGGCGTACCTTTGGCCGGCACCGACTACACCGTCGGCATCGCCGATTACCATCACCTCTGATCGGCCGGGGGGTCCCCTGATGAGCACTCAGGATATCGACAAGTATCTGAAGGAAGACGGTCTCGACACCGAACGCGAGAAGGAGATCGGGCAGCATATCGGCTACCGTTATGATGTGAATCTGGTGCCTGACTATTCGCGCCTGACGCCCTTCCTGAAGAAATACATCGAAGCCATGGGTTGGGACGACCTCAACTGGCTGGAGGATGTGCATCTCGGCTATGAAGAGGGGCGGCCGGCCGTGTTCGATCGGAACATCAACGGCTGGGTGACCGTGCCCGAGGATCTGAAGCTCCCGGACAATCAGCAGGACCGCGACATGTTGGCCCGGGAATTGCTGGTGAAATTCCAGATGTCGCAGCGCAATCCGCTGGTCGACTTGAAGAACGCCTACCTGAAATTCTGAGGACGGATGTGAGATGCCCCTCGCCCGCGAGAGCGGGAGAGGGAGGGACCCAGCGCCTAAGCGCTGGGAGGGTAAGGGATCTTTGATATTGTCTCAGGATCCTTGTATCAGGATACCGGCGGGTCGGCTTCGGACGCCGCCCAGTTGGGCGAGAAGGCAAGAATCCGTGGGCTGGGCGGGAGGTCTGGATTGAACAGGAAGTTGTGCCAATAGGTATGCTGCCAGGCCGGCTGATTGGGCGAAAGCTCCATCACGGCGCAAGGGATGCGGTAGCTCTGGCTGAACTGGGTGAAGTCGAGCAGGCAGCCGGGCGCGTGCAACAGGCTTGACGCAAGCTCCGACTGTGGGCTGAACAATCCGGTCATCTGGTCGCCGAACTCTCGGGGCCGCTGAAAATAGGCCTCGCTCAAGGTTTCGATCGCTTTCTGGAATCGCTCGGCAGGGTCGTGGGTTCTGCGCGCCAAGTGCCGGAAGCGATAGGTCGCCTCGGCAGGATCGCGCGGGACGATCAGAACGGTGATCGCCTGCGCCAGCAGCGCACCCTCGCCGTTCATCACCCGCGGGCGCATGCCGGGGCTCGGGCGGCCGCCTTCCCGGCGCACCGCATGCTGACGAATGCGGCATTGCCATCCGAGGAAATGATCGCGCAGCGCGAGGGCGGCTTCCAGTTTCACGATCTTTCGTGTCTCTTCGCCGGCCATCGCTCCCAAGTCTAGGACCCTGGAGCGCAAGTCCACAAGCCGGCAGACCTGTACCGGACCATTTCTGGACCAAGACTCGGCCTTTGGCGTTGGAATCTTCCTCTATCGGGGGGACATCCTTCTTGCTGAGAATGGGAGCTCTCCGGTAATCTGCGGCTCCGGTGCGGCCAAGTAAATTGGATCAAGGACGCACCGCAAGTCTCGGCTCGATCAGCGCCTCTTGGCGCCGGAGGACCGATGGGGGAATGCGAAGGGTGGTCTGTCAATGCAAGGGACCGGACATATTCCGGTACGCCTTTCGCGCAGGGTTGAGGAAACGCGGCAAAAGAGGTGCGAAGGATGGACAGCGATATTGGTGCGCTGACAGTCATCTTCACTGAGTTTTACTACTGGGTCACAGTAGTCTTCATGTTCTTCATTCACATCGGCTTCTGCATGTACGAGGTCGGGGCCTCGCGGCGGAAGAACCACCTGCATACGCTCATGAAGAACACGATGCTGATCCCACTCGTAACCGTGACGTTTTATTTGTTCGGCTGGTGGATCTATTCGGCCTTCCCGAACGGTCCAGGCATCACGGGCGGCCTGATCCCGGCTCCATTCGCCGAGCCATGGAACGAGCTGATGGGTGCTCATATGGGCGGCAAGCCTGTGGGCACCGATATCACGGAGGCCGACACGGCGCTCTGGGCGCGTCTCAACGGCGTGTTTTGGGCGGCGTTTCTGCTCTTCTCCTGGACCGCGGCTTCGATCGTTTCGGGAGCGGTGATCGAGCGTGTCCGCTCCTTCGCCTTCTGGATCGTGGCCGTCCTGGTCGGCTCGGTCACCTGGATCATAGACGCGGCCTGGGGCTGGCACCCGGCCGGGTGGATGGTCAAGGTACTGGGCTATCACGATGCCTATGCCTCAGGGGTCATTCACGCCATCGCTGGCGGTGCGGCGCTCGCCATGGTCATTGTCCTTGGACCGCGCATCGGCAAGTTCCGGGCCGATGGCACTCCGCGTGCTATCCCGCCGCACAATCCCTGGCTGGTGACGATCGGGCTGTTCCTGATCTATGCCGGTTTCTGGGGTTTCTACGTCGCTTGCAATATTCCGATCTTCGATGTGCAGTCGGGCGACGGCGTCTTCTACTCGGCGACCAATATCTACCTGGCGCCAACCACGCTTTCGGCCATCGTCTTCAATTTCCTCATGTCGCTGTCGGGCGGCTTGATGGCCGGCTACGTGATCGCACGCGGCAACCCGTTCTGGACCTATTCCGCAGGGCTCGCCGGCGTCATCGGCGCCTCGGCCGGCAACGACCTATATCACCCGATCCAGGCAATGCTGATCGGGGCGGTGACGGCGGTGCTGGTCTACAAGCTCCATTACTGGGTGGAGCGGCGCTTCAAAATCGACGACGCGGTCGGCGCCATCGCAGTCCACGGCTATGGCGGCTTCATCGGCCTCGTTATCGCCGGGTTCGTGCTCTGGGGCTATCCCTCCTCGCCCGATCCGACCTTCGCTACGGTCAGCCCATGGGGAAACTTCATCGGCGCGATCATCATGTTCGTGGTGCTGGGCTTCATCCCGACCTACATCGTCTGCCTGATCTTGAAGGCGCTGGGATTACTCCGCATCCCGCGCGAGGTTGAACTCGCCGGCCTTGATATCGGCGAAGAGCATGCGCAGGAGATTGAGGAGCAGGAGTTGGCTGCGGCGGAGGCCGAAGCCCGTGCCGCCGGCTTACGCACGGCTCGATAGTCGCCTTTTTATAGGAGAGTGTCATGTCTACCGGAAACTTCACTGATTGGACGGGCAACATGCTCGATATCGGGCCGATCTACCCGTTCGTCGGCAGCGAAGTGCTGATGGTGATCATCGGCTTCATCTTCGTGATCGGCTGGTTCGTCCTTCAAGCCGGCGTCGAGTCCCGAGAGATCGGGGA
>DASPGI010000189.1:0-14295 GCA_035620695.1 Alphaproteobacteria bacterium | reverse complement strand
GTGGTCGCCGTCGAGGATCTGGACGAGCTTGCGGCAGCGTTGCAGCTGTTCGAGCAACCGCGGCCGATCGGTCCCGGGGCTCTCGCCGCCATTCACGATTCCGGCGGAGAGCGGGAGCTGATCGTGGACATGGCGGACGGGCTCGGTCTGCCCTTTGCCGAAATCAATGAAGCCACGCTTCGAAAGCTCGCCCTCAACCTGGAGGCGGGCCTCACACCGGATAATCCGCTGGACGCTTGGGGCACGGCGGAGAGCTACGAGAGGCGCTTTGCCGCCTGCCTGACGGCACTGCTCGAGGATGAGGCGACGGCCCTTGGCGTCTTCTTCAGCGATCCTCGTGATGATTACTGGTATTCGGCCGGGGTGGCCGAGGCGACGCGCAAGGCGGCGCTTGTAACGGCGAAACCCGTCGCCCTCGCCTGCAACACCGCGCTTGCCGGAAACTCCAAGCTGGCGCTCAGTCTGCGTCGGGACGGCGTGCCTCTGATCATCGGCGCCCGGCAGGCCCTGCTTGCCGTGCGGCATGTCTTCGATTGGCGCGATCAACAGGTACGGCGTCGCCGGAGCGATCCGGCTCCTCCCGGTCCAGGCGAGCGAACGGTACGGAAATGGCGGGAGCGGCTTGCCGCCGGAGCGCTTTTAGAGGCGGAAGCCCTCGACCTCCTGGCGGATTGGGGCATCGTCACCCCCTCACGACATGGCGCCGCCGACGCGCAAGCAGTTGTAGCCGCGGCGCGAGCGATCGGCTTTCCGGTTGCTCTCAAGACAGCGGGAACGCACGCGCACAAGACCGAACTGGGCGGTGTCGTTCTCGGTATCGAGAGCGAAGACAAGCTGATCGAAGCTTATCGGGATCTGTCGAACCGGCTGGGACCGCGCGCGCTGGTGCAGGCCATGGCGCCGCGGGGTGTCGAAATCGCCCTGGGAGCGCTTCAGGACGAGGAGTTCGGGCCGGTGGTGATGGTCGCGGCTGGGGGCATCTTGATGGAGCTTCTGAACGATTCGGCCGTCGCCCTGCCCCCCTTCGCTGAAAAGGAAGCCGATAAGATCATCGATGGACTGAAAATCGCGCGGCTGCTCGAAGGGTGGCGTGGCGGCATGCCCGCCGACCGCGCTGCGCTCGCCCGCACCCTTGCCGCCTTCAGCCGGCTCGCCGTCGATCTGGCGGGTTCCTACCGTCAGATCGACGTCAACCCGGTCATCGCCAGCGCCGAGGCCGTGATCGCGGTCGACGCGCTGATCGTCTAGCCGCCGCTCACGCGCATCGCCTTAACTGGGCTTTGCACCGAAGCGGCGGCGCTTGGCGCGGCGGCGGACGAGTGCGCCCTTCGGCCCGCCGCACGCGCAAGGATCGGCTCCCGGAATCGCGTTCCCCGGAGCCTGATCAAAATCCGGCTTTGATCGCCTCCCAATCGCGGTTGATCTTGGTGATCACATCGGCAGGCTGCGGCACATAGAAGTGCCCCGACTTCAAGGTCTCGACAGGGCTCTTCGAAATGCCGACAGCGGCGAGCTGCGCCTCATCAACGCCCTCGAAGGATTTCGGGTTGGCATGCCCATAGCCGAACGCAGTGATGCAATAGTTCCCGACATCGGGCTCCAGCATGCCGTCGATCAGCGCATAGGCCTTGTCGAGGTGGGGCGCATCCTTGTGCAGGACGAGGCCGCACACCCAGGTAAGCGTCCCCTCCTTCGGCTGCGCGAACTTCACTGATACGCCCTGCTGGATGAGATTGTTGGCCGTATCGCCCCAGGTCATCGCCGCGATCACTTCGCCCGAGGCCAGCGCCTGCTCCTGCACGGTATTGTCGGAACTGTACATGCGAACCAGCGGTCGCTGCTGTTGCAACAGTGCCTTGACTTTTTCGATGGCCGCGTCGTCGATCTGGTCGAACGGCACGCCCGCGTAGATGGCCGCCACCCACCAGGCATCCTCGGCGGAGTCGATGACGGAAATCTTGTCCTTGTTCTTTTCGTCCCACAGGATGGCCCAGCTCTCCTCGCCTCCGGGAAGCTCGACCATGTCGGTGCGGTAGGTGATGGAAGTCAGACCCCACTCCCACGGCACCATGTAGGTCTTGCCTTCGTGGTTGGCGGCGGGAAGCTTGCGCAACTCGGGAAAGAGGCCTTCCCAGTTCTTGAGGCGGCCGGTGTCGATCGGCTGGATCACGCCTGCCTCGCGCCAGCGCGGAATCTCTCCCGAGCAAGGATGGACGACATCGACCACGAAGCCGGCCCGCAGTTTCTGCAGCCCCTCTTCGGCATCGCCATAGACCGCAAATTCCGGCAGCGTCCCGAATTGCTTCTCATAGTTGGTCTGCATCGCCGGGTCGTCGTATCCGCCCCAGGTGAAATAGATCGCCTCGTCGGCGGCGCGCACGCTGCGCGAGCCAAGCGGCATGACCGCTACGCCGATCCCTAGAGCGCCGAGCGCCTTCAGAATTTCACGTCGGTCGTGGACGTTCCGGCCCGAAAGCGGCCCTCGGCCGGAAATCAGATTTGGGATTTTTGCTGTCATCACTTTCCCTCGCCGTTTCCGGCGCTCCCTCTTCCGTCATTGATTGAACGGCCATCCAAATTCTAGGCCTTGATCGGTACGATGGGCAACCCTTTGAGCATCAACTGAACTATAGGCCACGCGATAATCCGGCTGGGACGGCACAACCACTAGGTCGAGTGCTCCAATTGCGCATCATTGCCATCCCGAATAGACGTCGAGCCCGCGCTTTTTGATCTGGCCGGCGACGATCGAACGCTGAATCTCCGAGGTGCCCTCCCAGATGCGGTCGACGCGAATATCGCGATAAAGACGCTCGACTGGGTTCTCGCGCATATAGCCGCGCCCGCCGAGGATCTGCAAGGCGCGGTCGACCACCCTGCCCGCCATCTCCGAGGCGTAGAGCTTCAGGGCGCTCGCCCGGGCATGGATGAGCTTGCGATCGAGGCCGCCATCGAGCTCGCCCGCAACGCGATACAGCATCGATTTTGTGGCGAAGAGCTCGACCGCGCTATCGGCGAGCATGAACTCGATTGCCTGAAAATCTCGGATCGGTTGGCCGAACTGCACGCGCCCGGCGGCGTAATCGTTCGCGACCTCCAGGGCGCGCGTTGCCGCGCCGAGGCAGTGCGCCGCGATCTGCAGCCGGGTTTCGACGAACCAGTCCTTGGTCAGTTCAAAGCCCTGCCCGACTTCCCCCAACCGGTTGGCGTCCGGCACCGGAACCTCGTCGAGCCGCAGTTCGGCATGATCGAAGCAATAGGCATGCATGAAGCGAGGTGAGCGCAGGTGCGTCAGCCCCTCGGCCGGCTTGTCAACCAGGAACAGCGTCGCGTTCTGCGGATCGCCGTCGACATGAGCATGCACGATCACATAATCCGACGCGTTCCAGGAGGTGACGAACCATTTCTCGCCCGAGAGGCGCCACATCCCGTCTCGCCACACGGCCTGCGTCTGCACCATCCGCGGATCGGAGCCGGCGCCTGGCTCGGTGATCGCGAAGCAGCCGCGCCGCTCGCCCCGGTTGCTGGGCCGCAGATAACGCTCTTTCTGGTCCTCGGTGCCGAGCGTCAGAGAAACCGGCGGCCGCCAGACGGCCGTCCAGAGCCCGTTCGTCGCACGGCCGAGCTGCTCCTCGATCGCGATCTGCTCGATTATGGTGAAGCCGCAGCCGTCATCTTCGAGCCTATGATTGATTCCGGCCAACCCCCAGTCACGCACGCTTTGGCGCACGCGCAGGCGTTCCGCTTCGGGCAGCTCCCCATGCTCGTCGACGATGCGCTCGAGCGGCACCAGCACCTCATCGCAGAAGGCGCGGGCTTTGCCCGCCAGTTCCTTTGCGCGTTGCGGAAAGGTCAGATCCATATCGCTCACCGTGCCTGCGCTCTATCGGTCACCCGCCGGTACGGCCCAACGGCGTGGAGGATTCCAGAACGGACGCTCGACGATGCGGCAGGGCGCCTCGCTGCGTGACCATTTCAGCTCCTTCTGAACGTAGATATCCGCCCAGATCGGGCGGCGGCCGTCCGCGAACCCGCGTTCGATCGACGCGATGGCCAGATTCTTCTTGGCCGTCGGGGACCAGACCGCCGAAGTCACCTGCCCGATCTCACGGCTTCTGCCGGTATAGAGCAGCGCATGCGCAGCCGGCTTGTTGCCGGCAACGTCGAGCCCGACCACACGCCAGCGTCCGCCTCCTTGCGCCCGCTCCTCCAGCAACGCATTCCGGCCATTGAAATGCCCCTTGCCGAAATCCACCAGCTTCTCGAAGCCCAGCTCGAAGGGAGAGCGGGCGCGATTGGCCCGCAGCACATGATCGGCCGGGAGATAATCGATACCGACGAGCAGAAACCCCGCCTCGATCCGGGCGATCTCGACGGCGTGCCAACCGATCGGGCGAAGGCCGAGAAAACGCCCCGCCTCTGTCAATCTGTCCCACAGGCGTAGCGCCGCCTCCGGCCTGAGCCAAAGCTCGTAACCGAGATCGCCGGTGAAGCCGGTCCGCGACACCGCGAGCCCGGCGCCCTCGAACGGGAACTCCGCGATGGCGAAGGGCTTCAGCATTTCGACGCTGGCTAGCCCCATAGTCTTGAGGACAGCACAGGAAGTCGGGCCTTGCAGGGCAAGGCCGGCGACCTCCTCGCTCACATCCTCGATCCTCACCTCGAACCCGAGGGCGCTGTCCTGCAGCCACAAGAGATGCCGCTCCTGCGCGCAGAGCCGGAACTCGTCCGCCGCGAGGCGGAACAGCGTGCCGTCGTCGATGACCTTGCCGCGATCGTCGCACCAGAGCACATAGGAGACGCGCCCCGGCGCGAGCTTGCGTACATCACGGGTGACCAGCCGGTTGCAGAAAGCCTCCGCCTCCGGCCCCTTAATCCGGTACTTGTGCAAGGGCGATATGTCGAACAACGTCGCCTGGTTGCGGATGGCGAAGTACTCCTGTTCGACGTTGTCGAGCGTCGCGGGCGACAGATGTCCTGCCCATCCCATCCAGGAGCGGCGCGGATTGGCGGCCTCGATCCGCGCGGTGAAGGGCGTCGGCAGAAGCGGCCAGCGGAAATGCTCGCGCTCTATCATGCCCTCCCCTCGCCGGCCAGGATCCGCCGCGCTGCGTTCATGCCGGCCGCACCCATCACTCCGCCGCCCGGGTGGCAACCGGCCCCGCACAGGTAAAGGCCCTCGATCGGCGTCGCATATTGCTGGGCGCCGGGAGCCGGCCGCAGCATCAGCATCTGATCAATCGCAAGCTCACCGTGATGCCAGTGCCCGCCCGATGCGCCGCTCATGCGCGCGATATCTTGCGGCAGCAGAAGCTGGCGGGCGCGCACCAGGGACTTAAGCCCCGGCAACGCCGCATCGAGTTGAGACAAGGCGAGATCGGCGAAATGCTGGCGCGCGGGCTCGTTCCAGCCGCCGGCCAACTCCGGCGGTGCATATTGGACGATGGCGGAGAGCACATGCTTGCCCGGGGGCGCGAGATCGGGATCGTGCAGCGAAGGGATGACCGCCTCGATCGCCGGCTGCTCGGAATGGCGCTTGTACTTGATCGCGTCGGCCGCGCGTTCGAGCATGACTACCGTGGGAGCGATCACGATACGTCCCATCAGGTGGCGCCGCTCGATCCCCGACGCCTCTGGCAGCCCATCCAAGGCGAGGTTGAGCTTGGCGGTGGTGCCCCGGGCTCGGAAATTGGCGATGCGGCGCAGGAATCCGGTATCGAGATGAGCGGGTCCGACAAGGTCGAAAAAAGTCCGCTTCGGGTCGAGATTGGAGACCACGATAGGTGCATCCAAACGCTCGTCGCCTTCGAGCGCCACACCGGCGGCGCGACCATCCTCGACGAGCACGCGTTCGACCCGGGCATTAAGGCGTAGCTGCGCCCCGGCCGCTTCGGCCGCCTTCCCGATGGCGTCGGCGACCCTGCCCATGCCGCCCTTGGGGAGAGCAAGCGCGCCCGGCCTGCCGGCGACCGATCCGGCGAGACGATAGAGAAGCGTGAGCACCGTCCCCGGCGCGCGCGGGCCGAAGCCGGTTCCCAAGACCGCATCGAAGGCGATCGCGCCTTGCAGCAGCGGATCGCTGATCTCATCCTCGACCAGGTCGGCAACATTGCTGGCAATAATTCGCAGAAGCTCGCGCATCTCCTCCCGACCGAGGCTGCGAATGGCCCAGCCCATGCGCGCAAGGCGCGTCAGATCGGCGCGCGAGGCGCTGGAGCCAAGGCGCGGCGGCGGCTCGCCCCGGAAAGGCTCGAGCGCCGAGGCAAATCGCACGAGCCTATCGCGCAGTGCGCGCCAAGACTCGCGATCGGCCACGGCAAGGCCTTCCGCCGCAGCCGGGTCGGAGGACAAGAGCAACGGCTGGCGCCCGGGTTCGAGCGCCACAGTAGGCAGATCGGCGGCTGCCAGAGCGAGGCCATGCTGCGCCAGCCTCAGCTCGCTTTCGACACGCGGGTGCAGGAGATGCAAGAGATGCGCAATCTCGGGTATGCGAAAGCCCTCGCCAAGCTCGACGGTGCGGGCCATTCCCCCGAGCCGGCCTTCCGCCTCCAGGACCAGCACTTTCATACCGCCGCGGGCAAGATACCCGGCGCAGGCAAGCCCATTATGCCCTCCCCCCACGACGATCGCATCGGGTCGGTTCACCGGCGCCCAGCCTCCCTAGTGTTGGTCAGGCCGCGCGCTTCAGGTCGCGCGCGATCTCGCGCGCGGCGTTCGCGCCTGGCGCGGCCATTACCCCGCCGCCCGGATGGGTCGAAGAGCCGCACATATAGAGCCCCGGGATCGGCGCTCGATACTGCGCAAAGCCGGGCACAGGCCGATTGAAGAGGAGCTGATCCATGGTCAGCTCACCCTGGAAGATATTGCCCTCGGTCAGCCCTACCTCGTTTTCGAGATCGGCGGGGCTGCGCACCTCGACATGGCGGATGAGGTCGCGGATATCCGGCGATATCTCGGCAATGGTGTCGATCACCGTCTTGCCGAAAGCATCGCGCGTTTGCGTGCTCCATTCGCCCTCTGCAAGCTTTGGCGGCGCATACTGGACGAACACGGTCATATAGTGCTTGCCGGGCGGGGCCATGGTCGGGTCGATCAGGGTCGGAATCAGCATGTCCACATATGGCCGCCGGGACCAGCTTCCGGCCTTCCAATCGTCATAGGCCTCCTCCATTTGAGCGAGGCTTTCGGTCACATGCATGTCGCCCCGCCAGGCAGGGCAGCCCGGCGGCAACGCCGGGAAACTCGGCAGCCCGTCCAGCGCGATGTTGAGCTTGCCGGAGGATCCACGGATCTTGAACTTCGTCACCCGGTTGAGGAAAGAGGGCGGCAGCTCGTTGGCCTCAACCAGTTTGAGGAAGGTGCGCTTGACGTCGAGATTGGAGACGACCACCTTGGCCGCGATCTCCTCGCCCGAATCTAGGGCCACGCCGACCGCGCGGCCGTTCTTGACCACGATCCGCCCGACCGGGGCCTCGGTCCGGATCTCGCCGCCAGAGCCGCGCAGCGCCGAAGCCATGGCCCGTGTGATCGCGCCCATGCCGCCGCGCGCAAAGCCCCAGGCGCCGGTCGCGCCGTCGACATCGCCCATATAGTGGTGCAACAGCACATAGGCCGTGCCGGGCGAATATGGTCCCAAGGCGGTGCCGATGATCGAGCTGCCCGCCAAATGCGCTTTGATCAGGTCATTCTCGAAATACTGATCGAGAAAATCACCGGCGCTCATCGTCCAGAATCGGATCATGTCATAGATTTGTTCCTCGCCGAGCGACCAGAGCCGTCGCCCGAGCTGGGCCAGCCCTTTGAGATCGCGCGGCTTGAGCGAGGTCGGATCGGGCGGCGTCCAGAGCAGAAGCGGCCGGATGAAACGACACTGCCGCAGCACCTCCAGCGTATACCGGTCATAGGCTTCCGCATCGCGCGCGGAATGCCGAGCGAGTTCGCGCCGCAGCCGATCCTTGTCGGAATAGAGGGCGAAGTAATCGCCCTCGCGCGTGAAGGTGACGCCACCCTCATAGGGGATCACCTGCAGCCCGTGGCGCGGCAGATCGAGATCGCGAACGATCTCCGGCCGCAAAAGACTGCAGACATAGGAGCAGCTGGAATAGGTCCAGCCGGGGGTCAGCTCACGGCTGACCGCCGCTCCGCCGATATAATCGTTGCGCTCCAGAACCAGCACATCGAGGCCAAGGCGCGCCAAGTAGCAGGCGGTGGTCAGCCCGTTATGACCGGCCCCGATGACGATGACGTCGCGCTGCTTCAAGCCCGGACGACCTCCTTGCCGAAAAAGCCTTCCCGACGCGCTGTCCAAACGCTCAGACAATGCCCGAGATGTTTGCTGGCTGTCCAGCCAGCCCTTGGCCAGGCGTTTAACGAAATCCTGGCGGGTTTCCTCGTTGACATCCCCTGCCGCCGGTCTCAATCATGCGCCGACAAGGTCCGAACAGCCTCCGCGGGAGAACAGTGAATGGCCGCTTCCTCCTCCGATATGGCCGGCGCGCCTGCGGTCCCCAGCCGCCGGGAGGAAGCGAAGGAACGGCGGCGGCTTGAGCTGATCGAGGCCACGATCCGCTCCATCGCCAAGCGCGGCTTTTCCGACACCACTCTCGCCGACGTCGCCGACATCGCCGGACTGTCGCGGGGGATCGTGAACTTCTACTTCAAGAGCAAGGACGCGCTCTTCGCGGATACCCTGCGTTTCCTGGCCGATGAATACCGTCAGGCTTGGCAACGCGCACTTGCCCGCGCCGGCAACGACCCGGCGCAGCGGTTGCGAGCGATGCTGATGGTGAATTTCGACCCGCGCATCTTCAGCCGCAAGAAGATCGCCGTCTGGTACGCCTTTTGGGGAGAGGCGAAGTCGCGACCGGCCTATCTGGCCGTCTGTGAGGAAAAGGACCGCGAGTATCGTCGGTCACTCGATTCCTGCGTCGCAGCCGTAATCGACGTGGGCGGATACGCCATGGATCCAATAGCGGTATCACGCAGTTTCGACGCGGTTACTGACGGTTTCTGGCTGGACCGGCTCTCCGATCCACACTGTCCTCCGGTCGAGGAGTTCATCGCCGCGACCGACCTGATGCTGGCGACTTATTTTCCCAAGCAGTTTCCGCTGCGGTCCGCCGGATGAGGATCGAGACGGCGGAACCCTTCGCCCTTCCACCGGCCGCCAAAGCCTGGAAGGAGAGGGTGCGGCCGCTCAGCGCCGAATTGAAGCGCCATGAGATCGAGGCGGAGCTGGCTGCCGGCGCCCTGCCGAAAGAGATCGTGGCCCGTCACCGCGAGAGCGCGATCGCGCTCGGCCTCTCGCACATGGACGTTCCCCTGTCTCATGGCGGGCTCGAACTGCCTTGGTTGGTTCAAGCCGCCGTCTGGGAGGAGTTGGGAGAGGTCACCAACGGCCTCGCTTGGTGCTTTTCCGAGCCTCAGCGCTGGATGTTCTCCGCCTGCTCGGCCGAGCAGATCGAAAGATGGATCCGACCTTTGGCGAGCGGACAGCGCACAGAGGCCTACGCCATCACCGAAGAAGAAAGCGGCTCCGATCTCGACGGAATCAGGACCACCGCCCGGCGCGAGGGCGACGCCTATGTGCTCGACGGCGAGAAATGGTTCCTCACGGGCGCGAACAAGGCCGATTTCTTTTTTCTCGAGGCACGCCTTGCCGGAGGAGAGAATTCGGGCGCGCATGTCCTCTTTTTCCTCGACAAGGAGGCGTCGGGACTGAGCCTGGTGCGTACTCCAGCCTTCAGCCACAGTTTCGCCTCCCACCACCCGATCTACCGGCTGGAAGACGTGCGTGTGCCCGCTTCCAATCTGATCGGCCGGGAGGGCGAAGGGCTCGGCTTTACCTACGAATGGTTCCGGCGCGAGCGGATCATGATCGCAGCACGCTGCTGCGGTGCAGCACGGCGGTTGATTGAGGAGGCGCAAGCCTTCGCCGCCCAAAGGATGGTTTCCGGACAGCCGATCGCCGCCTATCAGGCAATCCAGTTCATGCTCGCCGACAGCGCGGCCGAGCTGCAGGCGGCGCGGCTGCTGACTTATGAGGCTGCGGCGGCCGAGGACCGCGGCCTCGACCGGCGCATCGTGCATGCCCGCGCCTCGATGGCGAAGCTTTACGCCTCCGAGATGGCCGGACGGGTCGCCGATCGCGCCGTTCAGATATTCGGCGGCCGCGGATATATGCGTGAGAATGTAGCCGAACGCTTCTATCGTGAGCTGCGGGTCGAGCGGATCTGGGAAGGGACGAGCGAGATTCAGCGATTGATCATAGCATCGAGCCTGATGAAGCGCGGCCTCGCCGCGATGCTAGACTAGGAGTGGAGACGCCGCCACATGGCAACCACCAGCGCCGCCATCGGGCGTGAACGAGCAGCGGACGCTTCCCGCCTGCGTCTGCGTCGCGCCTGGATGTCCGGAGAAGGGGCCCGCGCCTACGGATTGATGGCGCCGGTGCTGTTGGTGGTGGGAGCGCTTCTCTGCGCGCCGATCGCCTTCACCGTCGCGGTCAGTTTTTGGACCCAGCACAATCTCGACCTCGAGCGGACGTGGACGCTCGCGAACTACGTTCAGGCCTGGACCAGTCCGGTCTATCAAACCTTGTTTCTCCGCTCGCTTTGGGTTTCCGGTTTGGTGACGGTCCTGACCGTGCTGATCGCCTATCCGATCGCCTACTACGTCGCCTTCTACGTCCATGCCCGCAAGCTGACCTGGATCATCCTCCTGACCATTCCGTTCTGGACCAGTTATCTCCTCCGGGTTTTCGCCTGGAAGGTGATCCTCGGCTTCAACGGCGCGATCAATTCGGGCCTGCAGAGCATCGGGCTGATCTCGGAGCCGCTCTCCTTCCTGCTCTACAACCCGATCGCCGTGGTCATCACTCTGACCCATGCCTGGATGCCTTTCGCGATCCTCCCGATCTATGTGTCGTTGGAAAAGATCGACCGCTCTCTGGTGGAGGTCGCGACCGATCTCGGCGATGGTCCGATTGCGCGGTTCCTGCGCGTCACGCTCCCGCTCTCCATGCCGGGCGTGACGGCGGCGGCATTGATGATCTTCATTCCCACGGTCGGCGACTACATCACGCCTCAGCTTGTCGGCGGTCCGGACGGGCTGATGATCGCCAACGCGATCGGCAATCTGTTCGGCCGCTCCAACAATTGGCCTGTGGGATCGGCGCTGTCACTGAGTTCGATGGCGATCGTGACGGCGATCTCTCTCCTATATTTGTGGGCGGCGCGTCGCGCGATTGGAAAGGTGGCTTGAAACGATGATCGCGCGCCGTGGCAATCCGTGGCTCGCAGCCTACGCCGTGTCGGGCGTGCTTCTACTCTATGCCCCCATTGCGTTGTTGCTTCTCTTCTCTTTCAACGAATCCCACTATCTGGTCTTTCCGATGAAGGGGCTGACGCTCGACTGGTATCGGCGGATGGCGGGAAATACAGGCCTGTTCAGCGCACTGCGTAACTCCCTGGAAGTCGCGGCCGTTGCCTCGATCGCCGCCACCATGCTGGGGCTGCTCGGCGCCAAGGCGGTGACGCGCTATCGATTCCCCGGACGGGCGGCAAGCATCGGTCTGGTGATGGCGCCCTTGGTCATTCCGGAGATCGTGCTCGGCACCTCCCTGTTGGCCTTCCTGCTGGCGGCGGGGCTGAACTTGTCGCTCGGCACAGTGATGCTGGGACATGTGCTGCTTTGCGCGCCCTTCGCCTTCGCGGTCCTCTCCTCTCGTTTCGCCGGCTTCGACCCCTCGCTCGAGGAAGCCTCGCTCGATCTCGGTGAGAACGGGCTAGCGACATTCGTGCGCGTCACCACGCCCCTCGTTCTGCCGGGAATCATCGCCAGCCTCCTACTATGTTTCCTGATTTCCTTCGATGAGTTCCTGATCGCCTTCTTCCTGGCCGGAACCGATCAGACTCTGCCGATCTTTATGTACAGCCAGCTTCGGTTCCCGAAAAAACTTCCCGAGGTTCTCGCCCTGGGGACATGCGTGATTCTGTCCTCGATCGCGCTGATCATTTTGGCAGAGCTGCTGCGACGGCGCGGAAGCGGCACGGAACAGTGAGGATAGGCAGGTGAGCGCCTCCGCCTTCATCACCATCGACCATGTGACGAAACGCTTCGGGCCAGTCCTCGCCATCGACGATGCCAGCTTCGAGATCGGCCGCGGCGAATTCTTCTCGCTGCTTGGACCTTCCGGCTGCGACAAGACCACGCTCCTGCGGATGCTCGCCGGCTTCGAAGTGCCGACCGTTGGCGAGATCTGGATCGACGGCCAGCCGATGGCGGCGGTGCCGCCTTATCGACGCCCGACCAACATGGTGTTTCAGAGCTATGCGGTCTTTCCTCATCTCAACGTGCGCCAGAACGTCGCCTATGGCCTAAGGGTCGAGCATCTCACGCGCGAGGAACACAAGCGACGGGTCGAGGAGGCCCTGGCGCTGGTGCAGCTTTCCGGACTGGCCGAACGGCGACCCAATCAACTTTCGGGCGGCCAGCGCCAGCGGGTCGCCTTGGCGCGAGCGTTGATCAAGCGCCCGAAGGTGCTGTTGCTGGACGAACCCTTGGCTGCCCTCGACAAGAAGCTCCGCGAGGAGATGCAAGTCGAATTGCGGGCGCTTCAGCGCTCGGTGGGCATCACCTTCGTCTTCGTGACGCATGACCAGGAAGAGGCGCTGGCTCTGTCCGACCGCGTCGCCGTGATATTCGACGGGCATGTGGAGCAAATCGGCAGCCCGCGCGCGATCTACGATCGGCCCACGAGCCGGGCCGTGGGGGCATTCATCGGCAGCATGAATTTCTTTCCCGCGGCGGTGCGAGGAAAGGAGAACGGCGCGCTTCTCGTGGACTGCGCTGGGCTGGGCACCCTGGCGGTGCCGGAGAGCAATCGGCATGGCGCTGGCAAGCCGGCCATGGTGGCGATCCGGCCGGAACGGTTGCGCCTGGCCGATCAGCGGCCGTCGGGCGCCGCCGCCGTGCCGGTCAAGCTGATCTCATCCGCCTTTCTGGGCGACCGTAGCCACCACCTGGTCGGGGCCGAGGGCCTACCTCAGCCGATCATGGTCGCCGCCCAAGCCGGCGAAGTTCCGCCCGTGGAAGGCCCGCTCTGGCTCGTGGCCGATCCTTCCTCGGCGCTGCTCTTTCCCGAAGATTAGCGCTCAACCGTTCCACAAGCCCTCGCGTCGGAGATCGTTCTGTGTCCGCTCGATCCCGGCGCGCAGGATCGAGACCATCTCGTCGATCTGGGGTTTGGTGATGATGAGCGGCGGCGACATCACACAAAGATGGCCCATCGGCCGCACGATCAGCCCCAACTCCTGACAGTGCCGGTCGATGCGGCGGCCCACCTCCTGATCGAGATCGAGGGGCTCACGGCTGGTCCGGTCGGACACGCATTCGATGCAGGCCATGAGGCCCATCCCGCGCACTTCTCCGACGATGGGCAAATTGCCGAGCTCCCTTAGCCGCGCCTGAAAATAGGGGCCGATCTCCCGGACATGCTCGCACAGCCGCTCGCGCTCGATGATCGCGATGTTCTCCAGCGCGGCTGCGCAGGCGACGGGGTGGCTGGAATAGGTGTAGCCGTTCGAGAACATGGCCGTGCCGTTCCCGGTGGCCTTCAGCTCCTCGATCAGGCGGCGCGAAATAACGACGCCGCCGAGCGGCACATAACCGGATGTGACGCCCTTGGCGAAAGTGATCATGTCGGGCTGGAGGCCGAAAAGAGACTGCGAGGCGAACATTTCGCCCAGCCGGCCGAAGCCCGTGACCACCTCGTCGGCGATGGTGAGAATGTCGTATTTGCGGCACATCGCCTCCATGCGCCGGTGATAGCCCTCGGGCGGAACGATGACACCGCCGGATGCAAGGATCGGCTCGGCAAGGAAGCAGGCGACGCGATCAGGGCCAAGCTCGAGAATGGTCCGTTCCAGCTCCTCCACGAGGAAATCGCAGAAACGCTCGACCGTCATGCCGGCGGGCCGGCGATAGGGATAAGGGGCGGAGAGATGGCGCACGATGTCGGACGCCTGGTCCATCAGGCCCTTGTCCCGCGGCTTACCCGAGCAGGTTCCAGTCAGGTAGGTGGAGCCGTGATAGGCGCCCTCGCGGGAGAGAATGATCTTCTTCTGCCGGCGGCCGCGCATATTGTTGTAGAACTGCACGAAGCGCAGCGCCGAATCGACTGCGGTCGAGCCACCCGTAGTGAAGAAAACAAAGTCGAGATCCCCGGGGGCGTAGCCGGCAATCTTCGCGGCCAGCTCCGCCGCCGGTCCGGTCGTCGTATACCACGGCGAATAA
>DASPGI010000188.1:0-9142 GCA_035620695.1 Alphaproteobacteria bacterium | reverse complement strand
GACCCGGCTCGACCGCGAGACGGCGCAGGCGTTCGGCATCCCGGTTGCAACGATCTATTCGATGATCTTCGCGCTTGGCGCGATGCTGGCGGCAATCGCCGGGGTCTTAATCGTTCCGATCCAGCAGGCCCATTACCTGATGGGCCTTGACCCGCTTTTGCTTTCCTTCATCACCGTCATCATAGGCGGCCTGGGCAGCCTCCGCGGCACGCTCATCGCCGCGTTCGTGATCGGCATCAGCGACGGCGTGATCTCGGTCTTCTTCTCGCCGACCTTGGCGAAGATCATCGCCACCTTGTTCGTCGCGCTTGTGCTGGTGTTTCGGCCTTCGGGCCTGTTCGCGCCGCGGGGAAGCTGATGCGGGCCATGAGCACGCGTGTCTTGCTGCTGCATCTCGTCGTGCTCGCCGGGCTCTTCGCGCTGCAGTTTGTCTTGCCCGCGTATCACCACACGAACTTCGCCCGCATTATGGTGCTTGCTTCCTATGCTGCCGGCTACAATCTGCTGCTCGGCTATACCGGCCTTTTGAGCCTCGGACACGCCATGCTGTTCGCGGCCGGCCTTTACGGCGCCGGCCTCTCCATACGGTATCTCGGCTTCGATGCGCTCTCCGGATTCGCAGCCGGCGCGGCCGCAGGCTTGGTTCTGGCGGTCGCGGTCGGTCTCGTCGCGCTGCGCACGACCGGTGTGGCCTTCATGATCGTCACCCTCATGCTTTCGCAGGCGGCGTTCTTGAGCACGCTCTATTTCAGCGCGGTGACACGCGGCGACGAAGGGTTCGTGCTGCAGGCGGAAGCCCGCCGTTGGTCGATTGGAACGCTGTCATTGGACCTGAGCAATCCAGCGACACGATATAATCTCGCGCTTCTCCTCTTCTCGATCTGTCTGATGACCTGCCTTTTCCTGACACGTTCCTCCGTCGGACGCGTTCTGATCGCGATACGGGAGAACGAGGAGCGCACGGTCATGTTGGGTTACAGCACCTTCCGTTACAAGCTTTTGGCGCTGGCCGTCTCCGGCGCGATATCGGCGGCGGCCGGCGCCACCTATGCGCTGCTTTTCTCCTATGTCGGTTCGACCTTCGCCTCGATCCAATACTCAATCTTCCCGTTGCTGTGGGTGCTTGTGGGTGGGGTGGGCACGACGCTCGGGCCGCTGATCGGCACAGCGATGATGTTCTATCTGGTGGACTTCACCAGCGGATATACCTCGAGCTATCTGCTGGTGGTCGGTTTGGCATTGCTGCTGCTGGTGCTTCTCTTTCCGAAGGGCATCCTCGGGACGGTGCGGGCGAAGGCCGCACCGTGGCTGCCGTGACGCTGCTGGCGGCATGGAATTTGAGCAAGCGCTTTGGCGGCTTGAACGCCGTCAACGGTGTCGATCTTACGCTTAAGCGTGGGGAAATTCGGGCGGTCATCGGACCCAACGGCGCGGGAAAGACCACGCTGGTTGGCATGATCTGCGGGCGGATTCTCCCATCCTCCGGCCGCATCGCCTTCGAGGACGAAGACATCACCCGCCTCAAAGCGTGGCAGCGTGTCGGGCGCGGCATCGTCTACACCTTTCAGATCACCAGCGTCTTCGCCAACTTGACCTGCTTCGATAATGTCGCGCTCGCGGTGCAGCAGAGCCGGATGCGGGAAGGGCGCGGCCATGGCTCCTTCACCGATCAGGTGTTGCGCCAGCTCGATGGCGTCGGCCTTGCGGACCGCGCTCAGGTGACCGCCGCCGTCTTGCCTTACGGCCATCAGCGGCTGTTGGAGCTGGCGCTGGGCCTTGCGCTCAAGCCCAAGCTGCTCATCCTGGATGAGCCCACGCAAGGATTGTCCGACGAGGAGATCGCCGGCTTCTGCGCCTTGATTCGCGGCATCGCAACCAGTGCGACGGTGCTCTTGATCGAGCACAACATGTCGGTGGTGATGGAGCTGGCCGAGCGTATCACGGTGATGAACAACGGCTGCGTTCTGGCGGAAGGAACGCCGGCCGAGATTCGCGCCGATCGCCAGGTTCAGGAGGCCTATCTCGGCTCATGACGCTGCGGCTCGCCGGCATCGATTGCTTCTATGGCAATGTGCAGGTCCTGCGCGAACTGTCCTTGGAGGCGCAGCCGGGCGAGGTGCTGTGCCTCCTCGGTCGCAACGGCGCCGGCAAGACGACCACCCTGAAGACGATGATGGGGCTGATCAAGCCCCGCGCGGGGCATATCTTCCTGGACGAACGCGAGATCACGCAGCTGCCGGCGCATCAATTTCCGAGGCTGGGCATCGCCTATGTGCCGCAAGGCCGGCGCCTGTTCTCAGAGCTGACGGTCGAGGAGAATCTGACCGTCGGTCTGATGGCGAGAAGCCGAGGCGAAGCCACGCGCGCACGGGTGCTGGCGCTGTTCCCGGCGCTGAAGGATCGGTTGGACCAGGTCTCCGGAACCTTGAGCGGCGGCGAGCAGGAAATGCTGGCGGTGGCGCGCGCACTTTGCCTCGAGCCTAAGGTGCTGCTGCTCGACGAGCCGACCGAGGGCCTGATGCCGAGCATGGTTCAGACCATCATTCTCGCCATCCGTCGGCTCAAGGCGGAAGGGGTTGCCATCGTTTGGGTGGAGCAGCGGGTGGAATCGGCGCTCTCGGTCGCGGACCGCGTCGCATTCCTGGAGAACGGAGTGTTACGGGCGATCGCCACGCCCGAGGAGGTTCACGCCAACCCCGCCATGCTGCAACACTATGTCGGCGTGGGCATGAGCGCGCAGTGATGGGAAGCCGAGATCCTGCTCAGGCGGCCAGCCGCGCGCTTTCCGTCAACGTGACGCCGGCGGTGCGCATCTTTTCCTGCGCCGAGGCGAGCGAGCCGTTGAGATCGATCCCCCGGCAGGCGTCAAGCGCCACCGTTACCTCGAAGCCGACCCGGACGGCATCCAGTGCCGAATAGGCGACGCAGAAATCGGTGGCGAGGCCGGCAAGGACGAGCCGGGTCAGGCCGCGCTCCCGCAGATAGCCGGCCAGGCCGGTCGGCGTCTTGTGGTCGTTCTCGTAAATCGCGGAGTAGCTGTCGATGGCAGGGCGGAAGCCCTTGCGGATGATCAGCTCCGCCTTGGTCCAAAGAAGGTCGCCATGAAACTCCGCGCCGCGTGTTCCCTGAACGCAATGGTCGGGCCACAGCGTCTGCTCACCATAGGGCATGACGGTGGTCGAGAACGGCGCCTTGCCCTGGTGGTTGGAGGCGAAGCTGGAATGGTCCTTCGGATGCCAGTCCTGCGTCAGCACGACATGCTCGAAGGCGGCGATCAGGCGATTGACCAGTGGCACGATCTCATCGCCCTTGGGCACCGCGAGAGCGCCGCCGGGGCAAAAATCATTCTGCACGTCGACGATGATCAAAGCCGTGTGCGACAAGGGCAGTCTCCTATTCTAACAGGCTCGGGGCTCCCACAGGACGATAGGAGTCGCAGGGTTGAAAGGCAACCTTCCACGGTCCATCAGGCCCCATCGATCTTGGCGGAAGGGGTCGCTCGAGCGCCGTCATGGGTCACCATCGTGCGGGGAGCGGACGGCGCCTGGCATGTCGGTCGGATTGCGTCGCGGCCCTGTTTGTACCGGTGGATGTCATGCGTCACGATTCCGACCGACCGAGCGGGCGGCGCCAGCCAATCCGGGTGCGCCAGCGTCTCCGCCGTGTCGGCGTAGCCGGCATGCCAATGCTCGCGCATGCTGGCGCGCGAAAATTCGTAGTCCTTGGAGAAAATCTCGTAGGCCTTGTCGTCATAGATCAGGTGAATGATGTTCATGATCGCCCGACAGCTGTATCGGCGAAGCTCCTCCACCTCCGGCTCTGCGGCGAGGCTCTCGGGCAGCTTGGCGAGAAAGCGGCTTAGCGCATTGCGCAGCTTCTGCATGCGCGCCACCTGATCGGTGTTGTACCGGGTCCGGCTCGAATAGCCGATATCCTTTTGCCGTTCGATGACCTCGCCAAGCGTGTTCGGCACGGGCCCGCGAGCGCTCCACACATCGATCTGGAACACGAGGGTGTCCATGCGGGGCTCGAAATCCAGCACATATTGCAGCGGCGTGTTCGAGACGACGCCACCATCCCAATAGAACTCTCCTTCGATCTCGACAGGGGGAAAACCCGGCGGCAGCGCGCTGCTCGCCATGATGTGCTCGGGCCCGATCTTCTTGGCGCTATTGTCGAAATAGGTGAAGTTGCCGGTGCGAAGATTGACCGCGCCGACGCTAAGACGAACTTCCTTGGCATTGATCCGGTCGAAATCGATCAGCCGTTCGAGCGTCGAACGCAGTGGGCCTGTATCGTAGTAGCTGCGGCCCTGGACCTGTAGCAGCAGCCATGGCGGCGGGAGCTTGGGCTCGAAGAATCCGGGCTGACCCAGGAACAGCGCATGCAGCGAGCTTAGCGTATTGATCGAGGTTCGTATCGACTCCGGAGGTCGCACGGCCGCGGGCCAGGGCGTGCCAAACTCCACAGTGATCGCGTCCCAGAACTCTTGCAGCCGATCCATCCGGCGTGAGGCCGGATTGCCGGCGATGATAGCGGCGTTGATGGCGCCGATCGAAATCCCGGCCAGCCAGGTCGGGTGGATATCCGCTTCCCAGAGCGCGTTGTAGGCGCCCGCCTGATAGGAGCCAAGCGCTCCACCTCCTTGCAGAACCAGTGCGATTGCCTGGTAGGCGTCGATATGCGTGTTGGCCATGGGCGGATCTCGCGGGGTTGCCTGGATTGAGGGCTCCCCGGAACATGACGCCTCGGCGAGGTGAAGGCAACCCGGCCGCGTTCCTCCGCGCCAGCGGGCCTGAAGTGCTTGAGAGAGACGAAGCGATTAGTCGACTAGCCTGAGCGCGGTCTGCGTGCAGATCGATAAGAGGAGCTCCGGCAGATCGGAAGCGTCGGGCGTGCGCATGAACTTGCCCTTTCCGCGCGTGAGACCTTCGAAGAACGCGGCGGCGACATCGTCGTTGGTTTCGTCGAAGAACACGGTGAAGACCGACATTCCCTGGGCTTCGGCCGCATCGGCCGCCTGGTTGGCCAGAACCTTCATCTGCTGGACGGTCAAGCTGCTGTTCGGCCCGGAGGGATTGGGATCTCCATCGCCCACGACCACGATGGCGCGGTTGATCTCGGAACCGTGCGGCGAATCCTCGAACACATCGATGGCGGCGTTAATCCCAGGCGCGACATGGGTGCCGCTGCAGGCAGGCATGCCGGACTGGCCGCAGAGGGCGAGATCGTCTATCGCTTCCGAGAGGTCGGAATAGCTGCTCACGGCCGATTGAAGCGGTTTGTAGATGGTGGACACTCCCGTGAACAGCACCATTCCCCAAAGCGGATCCTGACCACCAGTGGCGCTGTCCTTGATGCAATCCAGCATGGCTTGGTTGGCGTCCCGCGCATCGGCGATTTCGACCGAAAAGGAGGAAGTCACGTCCTGGGCTATGACGAAGTCCCAGTCGTCGGCCGGATCGAACGCCGCGACCGCCGATGCCGTGATATCGACTTCGTCGATTCCGAGCGCCGCAGCAAAGAAGGTCCCGGCCGGATTCCCGCTTGCCTGCGACATACGGGCTATGACCCTAACCGCGTTCTGCGGGTTGCCGCCAGGGGCGAAGGTGCGCGCGTCGTGATCCCAGTGACCGGCAACAATATCCGCATCGGAGAGGATATTGGGGTCCCCCGGGACGTTCAGTTGGGCATACTTCTTTGCTTCCTGGCGCATCGCGGTCGGGTTTGACACGACCACCGCGCCGGCAAGCGCGGCGGAATCGGCGGCAGTCTGTAGTCGATCCCGCATGACATAGAAATAGCTCATATCCACGGCCATCCCCGAAATGCCAAGCATGGCGACAAGGCCTCCGGCCAGCCAGATCGACACTGCGCCATCACGGTTGTCCCGAAATGAGCCGGACCAGTGTGAGATGACACTGCGAAGGCGTTGCATGGATCATTCCTTTCGCATTGAAGCCGTGGCGGTCAGCGTGCCCTCAAAGACCCCGAGAATATCGAAGATCGCCGCCTCGGAGAGCGGAGCCGAAACAGTGACGGTATAGTCCGTGTCGTTTGGATCGGAGGGGTCCGGAAACTGCACCGCAACATCGAAATCGATACCCCAGTTCGTCAGCCTGCTATCCGCCAGAGCCTCGGCTTCGGTTTGAGTGCCGATGGCCCCGACCGCCAAGGAGCGTGATATCTCCCGCGCCGCGTTTCCCATATTTCCTTGAAGAAAGAACACGGCGCCGAATTGAATTATGCCGGCAACGATCAGTATGAGAATTGGCGCAACGAACGCGAACTCCACTGCGGCGACGCCTTCCTGGCTGCGGCGAAACTGCTGGAGCAAGCCAGAGATATCGCGTGCGTCCCTGAACATTCTCCGTGAGATCCGCAAAGGGTGCCGGGCGCGGGTCATTGCGGCAGCACCAGGACGCCGCTTTGGCGCAGGATGAACGCCGCAATGCCCTGCATTAGAGCCAAGAGCGCCAAGCCGGTTAGCGTTCCAAACAATACCAGTGCGACGACATTGCCGCGCGTAACGAGGGGATGTTCTTTGCGCTCTTTTCTCAGCCGCGTTGCACTGCGCCGTTCCTGACCCAGCAGGATCGTCAGGTAATAACGGCCGAAGAGCAATGGGACGCTGAGGCGAATGTTGACAGAATGGTGTGCGGCCCACCGCCAGGCATCCGAGCCGTGTTCCGGCGCATCATCTCCGCTGATGCTAGATTGGATGGCTGGCGCTTGATACATGGCGCCGGAAGGGGAACTCCTCGATTGTCCGTATGACATTGGTTCGATGCCCTCTGAGCACGCAGCAACTTCGGATTGCTCAAAGAAATAGCGGATAAGTGCTAACTTTTCGCTGTTTTCTTTGATAAAGCTGCCGTTAATAGCGTGAAATATTGTTAAGTATAATACCTGAGATTAAGTGTTGGATGTGGGAGCGCTGTGCACTTTTGATTATCGGCTCTCGGCACCGGTTGGGTGGAAAAGCTTGTTTGCAAAAGGTGCTCGCGATGCAGGCCGATCACTCACCAGTAGCGAGCATCCTCCCGGCGAGGCGCTGAAGTTCAGCTGCTCAGATCCTCGGCGATGCGTCCCCAGAGGCGCACCAGCTCGCTACGGCCCCGCACTGGGCGCAAGCCAAGATCCCGGAAGCCCTCCAGCACCGCCTCGCTACCTTCCTCCCGCACAGCGCGGACGAGATCCGCGCTGGCGAGGATCGCGTGGTTCATTTCGCGGGTCAGCTCCTCGATGCGGCTGGAGAGATTGACCGTGTCGCCGACCACCGTGAATTCGGAGTGATGCTCGCTGCCGATATCGCCCAGTGTCACTTCGCCGAGATGCAGGCCGATCCCGATCTGGATGGCGGGCAGGCCGCTCACATGTCTTTGCCGGCTCCAAGCCACTACCGCGGCGACCATGGCGCGGGCGCAAGCAAGGGCGTTGGTGGCGTCCTTTGGGCCCGGCTCGGGCGTGCCGAAGGTCGCCATCAGCCCGTCGCCCATATATTTGTCGAGGCTGCCTTCGTGCTGGAAGACGGCCTGAGCGATCAGGGCGTGGAATTCGCGCAGCAGCCGAAGCGTCTCCTCGCCAGGAGCGAATCGACTGATCGCTCCGAAGCCGATCATGTCGGCAAAGAGCACCGCCACGCGCGGCAACCTCAGCGCCTCGAGCCGCCCGTCCTGTTGCATCATCCGCTCGACCATCTTGGGCGAGAAATACCGGGCGAGATTGGCGCGTCGTCGCTCGGCTTCGGCAAGCTGCCGCTGGAACGAACGCCGCTCGGTGATGTCGCGCAACATGGCGGTGAACAGATGCTCGCCGGGCAATCGAATCTCGGAAATGCCGAGCTCGACCGGCACCATGGTCCCATCGGCCTTCAATCCCTCGATCTCGACAAGGCGGCCGATCACATGCGAGGGACCGCCGCCGAGATATCTGGCCAGTCCCGCCAGATGTGCCGCGCGCAGATGCTCCGGAATGAGAAGCGGCGCCATCGGTTGGCCGATCACCTCCCCGCGGGGATAGCCGAAGATGCGTTCTGCCGCTCGGTTAAACTCGACGATACGACCCTCTTCGTCGATGCTGACGACGGCGTCTCCTGCGGTATCGAGGATCGTGCGCAAACGCGCCTCGCTTGCCTGGAGGCGATGTTCTGCAAGCTTGCGGTCGGTGATATCCCTGACCGAGCCGACCAGGCGGGAAGGCCGTCCCTCCGCATAGATGATCTGCCCACGGATAGCGAGCCACTTGACCGCGCCGTTCGGAAGGTTCGCGCGGCACTCGGCCACGACCTTGCGGCCGAGCTTGGCGAAACGGCGTTCGAGAAGCTGTTGGAAGGCGGATCGATCCTCCGGCACGAAGCTTGCGAGCAGCCCCTCGATCCTGGTGCCGAGATCGCCGTCCCGCCGGCCGAGGATCTCGTGCAGCCGCGGCGAGAAGTAGGCCTGGCCGGAGGCGATCTGCCAATCCCACAGCCCATCCTCGGCGCCGCGTGAGGCCAGAGCGTAACGCTCTTCGCTGAGGCGCAGGCGCGCCAGCATTCGCTCGCGCTCGATCGCGCCCGAGATCAGCGCCGCCGCCGTGCGCAGCACGTCGATCTCGAGCGGCGTCCAGAGCCGCTCCGCCCGGCAATCGTCGAAGCCGATGAAGCCCCACCAATCGCCGCTGCTAAGCGCTATCGGGACCGAGACGAAGGAAAGGGTGCCGTGTTCCTCGAAGACTTGGCGGGTATAGCCGGTAACCTCCGAGCGCAAGGCCTGCACCACCTCGCCTCGCATGCGCCGAAGGGACCAGTCATCGATCTCCTGGTCCCTGTCACCGAGCGGCATCTCGGTATAACGGGGGTCCTGACTGATCGGCAGCAGTGGAGGCTCGGCCCAGTCGAAGCGGCAGGACTGGACCATTCGGCCATCTTTTGAGCGATGAACCTCGAACAACGAAACCCGGTTCACACCCGTGGCCAGTCCCAGCCGCCCTAGCAGCTGCTCTACGCCCGTGCGCCAGTTCTCGCCGCCCACAAGCAACGTAGCGCCATAGCCGACCGCGCCGAGCATGGCGGCCCGCCGCGACAGTTCGATGAAGGTCTCGGCACTCGCCGTGCTTCGCTGCTCGACGGAAACCGCCGCCGCGTCGCTCATGCTTGACG
>DASPGI010000187.1:0-5002 GCA_035620695.1 Alphaproteobacteria bacterium | reverse complement strand
TGACCTTCCCACGGCGGGTTGAAATCAAGATTCAGCTCGACGACGGCGTGCTGCACGCCATCGTGCCGCTGAACCGGCTGTTCAGCTCCAGCACCTATGTCTTCATCCTGTACATGGTCGGGACCTCGCTGGTGCTGTTCGCCGTCGCCACGGTCTTCATGCGCAACCAGGTGCGGCCGTTGAGACGCTTGGCCGCGGCGGCCGATCTCTTCGGCAAGGGGCAGGATGTTCCCGACTTCAAGTTGCAGGGTGCCACCGAGGTGCGACAGGCGGCGGCTGCCTTCAACCGGATGCGCGCACGCATCCAGAGGCAAATCACGCAACGTACCGAGATGCTGGCCGGGGTCAGCCACGATCTGCGCACTCCGTTGACACGCATGAAGCTGCAGCTTGCGATGCTGGATGGGGCGCCGGAGATGGAGGAGCTGAAAGGCGACGTCGCGGAAATGGAGCGCATGATCGAAGGATATCTCGCCTTTGCGCGCGGCGAAGGAACGGAGAAGCCCGCGGAGACCGACCTCGGGCTGCTCTTGCGGGATGTCGTGGGCGATGCGCGCCGCGCCGGCACGGCCGTCGATCTCCATATCGAGGATCGGTTGGTCGCGCTTGTCCGCCCGAACGCGCTGCGCCGATGCCTCGTCAATCTGGTCTCGAACGCAGCCCGATTTGCCAGCCAAGTCTGGATCCGAGCCGGACAGGTCGGCGACATGATCGAGATCACCGTGGACGATGACGGGCCCGGCATCCCGGCCGCGCGCCGGGAGGATGTGTTCAAGCCGTTCTTTCGCCTGGAGGGATCGCGAAACCCCAGGACCGGCGGCACCGGCCTCGGCCTGACCATCGCCCGCGACGTGATCCGCAGCCATGGCGGGGACCTTGTCTTGTTGGATGCGCCCACCGGAGGCTTGCGAGCCCGGCTCAGCCTGCCGCTCTGATCCCTCCAGCGCTTTTCTTTCAAAGGCCGCACCGAACAACGATTCGCGGACGCTACGCTTCCTTCGGGAAATGATGTAAGAACGCTTCACATGGGCTGGTCACGTCGCGGAGCGCACGGACGTCGGGGTTATCACCACGGCAATTTGCGCGAGGCGCTCATCGAGGCTGCGCTGCGCCTTATCGCTGACCGAGGACCGGGTGGGCTCACCTTCGCCGATGCGGCGCGACTTGCCGGAGTCAGCTCCGCCGCCCCGTACCGGCATTTCCGCGATCGTGAGCAACTCTTGAACGACATCGCCCGTCGCGGCTTCGAGCAGTTTGCGGAAACCCTCGACGAGGCCTGGAAGGATGGCAGACCCGATCCCATCACGGCTTTCGAGCGTCTTGGCCGCACCTATCTCGCTTTTGCGCGAAAGGAGCCTGCTTTCTACTCCGCCATGTTCGAGGCCGGTGTGTCTTCACAAGCCGATCCCGCTTTGCGGCAGGCGGCCGACGACGCTTTCTCGGTCCTGCGCAAGGCCTCCGAGACGCTTTGCTCAGAGCTGCCGCGCACTGGTCGGCCGCCGGCTCTGATGGTGAGCTTGCATGTTTGGAGCCTCGCCCACGGCGTTGCCTCTCTCTTCGCTCGGGGTGATGGCGGACGGCGCAAGCTGCCGATGTCGCCTGAAGAGCTGCTCGAGGCCGGCATCCTGGTCTATCTGCAAGGCCTCGGGCTCCTACCCGGGCGATCGAAGGGCCAATCGGGGTAGGGGGTCCTCGCTGCTTGACAGTAGGACGTAGCCGATTATGTTAATGTTATTAACATTCACATGGAGCGATCATGAGCTTCGCCGCGAGACTGGATGATATCGGAAAGCCCGCTTGGATCGGCCTCATCGTGCTGAGCTTCGTAATCTTCTGGCCCTTGGGATTGGCGCTCTTGGCCTATGTGATGTGGAGTGGACGAATGGGTTGTTGGAAACATGCCGGCGCCGGCCGCTGGCACGAAGGGATGCGGTCGGCTCCGGGCCGCTGGTACCGAATGCAGCATTCCAGCGGCAACAGCGCTTTCGATGAGTATCGCGAGGAGACATTGCGCCGCCTGGAGGAGGAACAACGCGAGTTCAAGGAATTCCTCGATCGCCTGCGCCAGGCGAAAGACAAGGCGGAGTTCGACCAGTTCATGGCTGAGCGGAGCCGACCTTCGCAGCCATCCGAACCGAGTGCCTGATGATGGCTGGGCCAGGGTCCGCCACGGCCCTGGCCCCGAAATCCCGTGAAAGTTCAGAAAAGTCTTCCGCCGTTCGGCACAGGCCGCTCGGGCTGGACAAGCACCACCTCGCCATCGGCGTCGGGAAAGCCGAGCACAAGCACCTCGGAGCGGAACTTGCCGATCTGCTTAGGCGCAAAGTTCACGACCGCGGCCACCTGCCGTCCGATCAGCGTCTCGAGACGGTAATGGCGCGTGATCTGCGCGGAGCTGCGCTTCGATCCGATCTCGGATCCGAAATCGACGGTGAGCTTGAGAGAGGGCTTGCGCGCCTCGGGATAGGGCTCGACCGCGCTGATCGTGCCGACCCGGATGTCGGCGCGGGCAAAATCCTCATAACTGATGATCATGGCAGGCGATCCCCGATAGGCGCGAAATCAGCCGGTATCCCATAGCAGCGGAAACTCGACGCAGGCAATCGCCACCTCGTCAGGCTGACGCCGATTCCCCCGCGGGAGCCTCGCCGGCCTCCTCGCCCCCGCGCTTGCCGCGGCCAAAGACGCCGCACCGCTCGGCCCAGCGAAGTCGTTGGTCGAGGCTTGCCATGGTGCGCGAGAGATCGGGCGTGTCGTCTTCGAGCCAGGTTCGCAGAGCCATGGCCCAGGCGAGGGCGATCGCCTTGGTGCGTGCCATCCCGCCCAACCCGTCCATGGGCAGACCCGCCGCTTCGCCCATCCAGCGCATCGAGCGCCGAAACTGCGAAGCGGAAGCGGCCATCGCGATCGGATCGCCCATGATATCGCGAAGGATCGCCACGACCGCGCGACGGTGTCGCTGCAGGGCATCGAAGCGGCGCATCAGGACATCGAACACCCGGTCGCGCGGACGCACCGAATCCTTTTCCACCGCATCGGCCTCCAGTATCTCGGCGTCGATCCGGCGAGCGAAGGCATCGAGCACCGCGCTGCGGGAGGGCGCCACCCGATAGGTCTCGGCGAGCGAAGCGCCGGCGGCGCGCGCGATCTCCGCCAGCGTTACCTGCCGCCATCCACGCTTCTCCGCAAGTTTCAGGGCGGCGTCGATCAGCCGGTCGATCAGTTCCCGTTTCCTGGCCATGGCCGAAATTCCTCCAAAATCGGATCATAGCCGCTGGCGGCGCCGCGCCAAACTCTGTGGTCGGCCCGCCTACCCGCATTGCGTCGCCCACGGAAGACATGTCACGATGGATTTGCGACGGCCTCTCGACTCTCTTGGAACCTCATGAGCCAAGGGCGACCAGCCGCCACCGATACGCGTTTTCTCGATACGGTTCGCGAGCAGCCTTTCCTGAGCGCGGAAGAAGAGGATGCGCTCGCCCGCCGCGCTCTAGCCGGGGACCTGGCGGCCGAGGAGCGGCTGATCTGCTCGCATCTGCGCTTCGTGGTGCGAATGGCGCGCGCCTACAGCTCCTACGGCTTGCCCTTGAGCGATCTGGTCCAGGAGGGAACGGTGGCGCTGATCCAGGCCATCCGCCGGTATGATCCCAATCGCGGCGCCCGGCTCGCCACCTTCGCGATGTGGTCGATTCGCGCCGCCCTGCAGGAGCAGGTGGCGGCTTCCTGGTCGCTGGTGCGCATCGGCACGACCGCCACCCAGCGCAGCCTGTTCCTCAAGCTCCGACGGCTCTCGGCGGAGCTCGACGTGCTCGGAGACGAGGTCTTGGACGGGCTGGCCCGCCGATTCGGGGTGCCTCTCTCCGAGGTTGCCACGCTCGCCTCGCGCGCCTCGGCCCGCGATCGTTCCCTGGACGAGGCGACCACCCCTATTCCCACCGATGAAAAACCCAACCCCGAGGAAGCCGCGGATCAACGGCTGTGGTCGGGTTTGCTCGGCCGTGCGCTTGCCCTGCTGCCGGAACGGGAGGCGGCGATCATCCGGGGGAGATATTTCGGGGAGCGCGCGATGAGCTTCGCAGGGCTTGGCCGCGAGCTCGGTCTTTCGAAGGACCGCGTGCGGCAGCTCGAGGCGAAGGCGTTGGCGCGGCTTCTCGAATTTCTGACCGCGCCGAAAAGCGACGAGCCTTGCGCGAGATAGACGACCTGCTTAGCGGCGGGCTGCGAGCTTCAGCACCCGCCCTTGCGTCATCTCGACAAGTTGCGCCGGAGTAAGGGAGAAGACGGCAAAGGGCGTGCCCGCGGCTGCCCAAATCTTGTCATGACGCAGCAAATCCTCGTCGATGAAGGTAACCAGCGGGGTCGCATGCCCGATCGGCGCCACCCCGCCGATGGCAAAGCCGGTGCGCTCTCGCACGAAGTCGGCATCAGCCTTGGCCAAGGCTTCGCCGAGAGCGGCGGCAATGGCCGATTCGTCCACCCGATTGACGCCACTGGCGATCGCCATGACGGCCCGACCCGAGGGTTTGGCCCGAAAGACAAGAGACTTGGCGATCTGCGCGACCTCGCAGCCGACCGCCGCGGCGGCGTCGGCGGAGCTGCGCGTGGTCTCGGCGAATTCGATCACCTCGCAACGATAGCCTCGCTCGGTGAGAAGCTCCTGGATGCGGCGCGCGGCGGGCCGTAGCGGTCGGTTCATGTTCGTTGCGCTCTCCCTCAATCGGCAAGCTCGCGCGAGCGGCGTGTGGCCGCCGCTATCGCTCGGGTGAAGAGCGGCTGTAAACCGTCTTCGGCCATCAGGATCCGCAACGCTTCGAGAGTGGTGCCGCCCGGACTGGTGACGCTCCCGCGCAGGGTTTCGGGACTTTTCTCGGACAAGCGTGAGAGCTCGCCCGCGCCTTCGAGCGTGCGCCGCGCCAGCCGCCCCGCCAGCTCAGGGGGAAGACCGGCGGCAATGCCGGCCTCGGCCAGGACCTCCATCAGAAGAAAGAGATAGGCAGGGCCG
>DASPGI010000186.1:0-38252 GCA_035620695.1 Alphaproteobacteria bacterium | reverse complement strand
GGCCTTGCCGCCGGCTACGGCAAGTTCATGCTCGACGCCGATCAGATCGCGCAGCTTCAGCAATTCACCGAGGGGCTCGATCTCTCGGAGGAATCCCTGGCGCTCGAGGCGGTGCGCGAGGTCGGGCCGGGCGGGCATTATCTCGGCTGCGCCCACACCCAGCGCAACTTCAAGACCGCTTTCTACACATCACCCCTAGCCGACAACAATTCGTACGAGCAGTGGGAGGCAGAAGGCGCCAAGGACGCCAACCGCCGGGCGATAGAACGCGCCCGGCAGGTCTTGGCGCAGTACGAGCCTCCGCCCCTCGACCCGGCGATCGACGAGGCACTCCTCGAGTTCATCGCCCGCCGCAAATCGGCGCTTCCAGACGGCGTCGCATGACTTCTTTTCGCCTCGCCCTTCGAGGCTCGGCTGTCGCCTCGCACCTCAGGGTGAGGCGAAGAATAACTCCTCACCCTGAGGGGCGCCCGTCAGGGCGCCTCGAAGGGTGAGCCTACAGTCATGACACAGCCCTTCCCCCACCTCTTCCAACCATTGACGCTGCGCCACCTCACCTTACGCAACCGCATCGTCTTCGGCGCGCACACCGCCAACATGTCGGTGGACGGGCTGCCGGGCGAGCGCCATCTCGGCTACTACCGTGAACGCGCACGCGGGGGAGCGGCGATGATCGTGGTCGAGCCGGTGCCTGTGCATGCAACCGCCGTGCTGACGCGCGGCAATTTCCGACACTCCGACGACAGCGTGATCCCGCCGTTCCGCCGCATCGTCGAGGCGGTGCATGGCGAGGGCGCCGCCATCCTCCAGCAGCTCTATCATGTCGGCGCGCATGCCGACTGGGACAACAGCTTCGAGGCGAACTGGTCGCCCTCGGGCCTGCCCTCGATGCACGACCAGGACGGCAGCCACGCGATGAGCGAGGCTGAGATCGAGGAGCTGGTGGAGGCTTTCGGGCAGGCGGCTCGGCGGGCCAAGGAGGCGGGTTTCGACGGCGTCGAACTGATGGCGGCCTACAACGCCCTCATCGAGCAGTTCTGGTCGCCTTTCTCGAACCGTCGCGACGACCAATGGGGCGGCAGCTTCGAGAAGCGCATGCGTTTCTCCCACGAAGTGCTCACCCGCATCCGCCGGCTCTGCGGCGATCGTTTCGTCATCGGCGTGGCCATCAGCGTCGATCCGACCCGCCCCGACGTGCTGTCGATCGAGGATCATCAGGCGATCGCCGCCTGGCACGACGCGCGCGGGCTTTACGACTATGTCACCGTCGGCACCGGCAGCTATTTCGAGTTCACCCGCGTCATGCCGACCTTCCAACATGCGGAGAAGCTCGGGCCCCCCTTCGCGGCGGTGCTGAAGCAGGTGGTCAAGCAGGCGCGTGTGCAGGCGGAGAGTCATATCCGCACACCCGAGAACGCCGATTACGTGATCGCCTCGGGCGAGGCCGACATGGTCTCGATCGTGCGCGGCCAGATCGCCGATCCCCATCTCGCCAACAAAGCCAAGGTGGGCCGGCCCGAGGACATCCGCCGTTGCATCTCCTGCAATCAGATGTGCTGGGGCCGCCGCTACCGGGACTACTGGATCTCGTGCCTGGTGAATCCCTCCTCGGGACGGGAATTCGAATGGGGCGGCGACACCTTCGCGCCGGCCGAACACCCGCGCCGGATTCTCGTGGTCGGCGGCGGCCCGGCGGGGCTCGAGGCCGCGCGGGTCGCCGCCGAGCGAGGCCACCGCGTGATCCTTGCCGAGGCATCGGAAAAGCTCGGCGGACGCTTCCGGCTTGCCGGCGAGCAGCCGCGGCGCGCGCAGATCCTTGACCTCATCGATTGGTGGGCCACGCAGCTCGGCAAGCTGCAGGTGGAGATCCGCTACAACACCTTCATGGAATCCGAGGATGTGCGCGCCGTCGGAGCCGAGGCGGTGGTGATCGCGACTGGAGCGCTTCCGGCAGAGACCGGTTATCAGCGCGGCTTGCCCACCCGCGACCGGCTGCCGGGGATCGAGCTTGGGCATGTCTGGTCGGTCGAGGACGTCATGGGCAAGGCCGCACGGCTCGGGCAGCGCGTGCTGGTGCTCGACGACCTCGGTCACTGGCACGGGCTCGGCACCGCCTGGGCCTTGGCCGAGAAGGGCCACGCCGTCACCGTCCTCACGCCCGATCCACAGATCGGCCGCGCGATCTTGCGCACCTCCGGCGACTACCAGCTCCGCCGCAAGTTCGCGGAGCTGAAGGTGGAAACGATTCTCGAATCGGCCGTCGAGGAATGGCATGGCGACGGCGCCACCATCCTCGACCTTCTGACCGAGACGCGGCGCAAGCTGCCGTTCGATTCGCTCGTGCTGGCGACCGTCAACCAGCCCGATACCGGTCTTGCCGTTGCGCTCAAGGAGAGTGGATTGGAGCTGCATATAATCGGCGATTGCCTCGCCACACGCCAAGCCCCGGCCGCGATCTACGAAGGGCGCCGGCTCGGGCTCAGGCTTTAGCGAGGGGCTGGACCTGCGCCGCGCGCCCGCACCACACTCGGGCGAAGACAGCTACCCTCGCGAGGGGTGAATCCATGCACGTCATCGATGCCGACCGCGCCCATGCGCTGCTGGACTATCCAGGACTGGTCGAGGCCTTGCGCGAGCTGTTTCGCCGCGGCGTCGACCGGCTTGAGCGCGCTTATCTGAGTCAACCCTTGCCGCAGGGCGGCAGCAACGACTGGCTGTTGCTCCCGGCTTGGCAATTCGGACGGAATTTCGGCGCGAAGCTGGTCTCGATCTTCCCGGGCAATGCGGCAAAGGGCAGAGAGGCTGTGCTCGGCATCTACGCGCTCTTCGACGGCGAAACCGGCGAGCCCTTGGCGATCATCGACGGTGCGGCGCTGACGGTGCGCAAGACCGCCGCCAATTCGGCCCTGGCGGCCACATATCTGGCGCGCGAGGATGCCGCCCGCATGGTCATGGTCGGCGCCGGCGCGATGGCACCGCATCTGATCCAGGCGCATTGCGCCGTCCGGCCGATCCGCGAGGTCAGGGTATGGAACCGGACACCCGAGCGGGCAGAGCGGATTGCCCAAGGGCTGACCATCACTGGTGTGCGGATCGAGGTCACCACCGATCTGGAAAGGGCGGTGCGCTGGGCGGATCTCGTCTCATGCGCGACCATGGCGACACGGCCGCTCGTCAAGGGAACCTGGCTCAAGCCCGGCACGCATCTCGATCTCGTCGGCGGCTTCCGCCCCGACATGCGCGAGGCCGATGACGAGGCAGCGCGGCGCGCGAAGCGGCACTACATCGACACCCGCATCACCACCGTCGGGGTCGCCGGCGACATCACCCAGCCGGTCGAGGCAGGGCTGATCGACCCAGCGGCGTTGATCGAGACCGGCGAACTCGCGCGCGGCGAAAAGCCTGGACGCCTTGACAAGGAGGAGGTCACCTTCTTCAAATCGGGCGGCGGCGGGCACGAGGATCTCGGCACCGCGCAATATCTCCTCCACCGCCTTCAGTCGGGCGGTTGACCAGCGCGAGGCCGCGGCGTCATCAGCGCCACTAGAATGAGCGCCAGCGAGGCTACCGCCACCATCCCGAACAGGCCATGCGGCCCGACCAGGTCCATCGCGGCGCCGCCGATTGCCGGACCGGTGATCGAACCCGATTCGTAGAGCAGGATGAAGGCGGCGTTGGCGGCGGCGAACTGCCCTGAGGGAATGCTCTGTCCGACCAAGCTGAGCCCGACCGTATAGAAGGCAAAAACCGTGCCGCCCCAGATGAACAGGAGTGACCATAGCAACACCGGCTGTTGCAGGACGAAAGGCAGCAGGACGGCGCCGGCGACGCCGATACCCGCACAGGCGAGCAGAACTCCCCGGCGCGAAATGCGGTCGGCCATCCAGCCAATGGGAATCTGCAAGGCGACATTGCCCGCGATGAAGACGGTCAAGAGCAGGACCGCCGTCGCCTCGTCAAACCCGATCCGCAATCCGTAGATCGGCAAGAGCACGATGATGCCGGTATCGGTGAGGCCACCGGTGAGCGCCGCCGCCATCCCCAGAGGCACGAGGCGCATCATGCGCAGGATCGAGCGGCCCTTTTGAACGGACAAGAGCGGCGCCAACCCCAGTCCGAGCAGCAATGGAAGCGCAGAGCTTGCGGTCGCAACGGCCGCGGCGGCGAAGGGCAGCCAACCTTCCGTACCCGTGATCTGAAGCAGTATCGGCCCGAGCGCAAAGCCGCCGGCGAGCACGGTTGCGTAAGCGCCCATGATGGTGGCGCGGGTACGCTCGCTCGCGATCATGTTCATCCAGGTCTCGCTGACCATCCAGTGGATCGCCATGCCGGCGCCGATCAGGAAGCGCAAGACGAACCAGGCCGAGAGCTGCGGCAGCACAGGCAGCAGCAAGATCGCGACGACCGTAATCACAAGGCCCCAGAGGATAGAGATCATGGCTCCGAGCCGGGCGACCAACCGCGGCAGGAAGGGCGTCACCAGAAGCACGGCGAGCGGGAACATTGAGGAGTTGAGGCCAATCAACGCCGTGTCGACCCCGCGCTGTTCGAGAATAAGCGACATCAGAGGCACGAGCGCGCCGAAGCTGACACCGACGCCAAAGACGCTGCCGATCACCGCGATCAGGCTCCGCCAGCGCTGGGTGGCGTTGAGTTCGGGTATGGCCAGATTCTGGGTCATGGGGCGGCGATCCTAACCGCAGCCACCCTTTGCTGACCACCGCATGCCCGGCATGGCGACCTTGCAGGGACATCTCGTTGCCGTCGATCCAACCTCGACAGCACCGACGAAGCCCGCTACCACTTCCGGGGCTCCGATACTCTGGGGCAAGCGAAGGATCGGCACATGGCCAAAGATGACGCGTCGCTTCTCTCCGCGACGGAAATGGTGGCGCAATTTCGCAGCGGCAGCCTCTCACCGGTGGAGGCCACGAAAGCAGCGCTCGATCGCATCGAGCGGCTGAATTCGAGGTTCAACGCATTCTGCCTGGTCGATGCAGAGGGCGCGCTCGCCGCCGCGCGAACCTCGGAAGGGCGCTGGCGGCAACACGCTCCTCTTGGTCCGGTCGATGGCGTGCCGGCCACGGTCAAGGATCTGGTGCTGGCCAAGGGCTGGCCCACACGCCGCGGCTCGAAGACCACGACGGCCGATCCGGCACCGGAAAATGCACCGGCGGTTGCGCGTTTGCGCGAGTCGGGTGCAGTCCTTCTCGGCAAGACGACCACACCCGAATTCGGCTGGAAGGGCGTGACCGACAGCCCCTTGACCGGCATCACCCGCAACCCCTGGGACGACAGCCGCACGCCAGGCGGCTCTTCGGGCGGGGCGGCGGTGGCGGCGGCGCTCGGCATGGGTGCGCTCCATATCGGAACCGACGGCGGAGGCTCGATCCGCATCCCGGCAAGCTTTACCGGCATTTTCGGATTCAAGGCGAGCTTCGGGCGCGTGCCGGCTTGGCCGCCAAGCCCGTTTGCCTCCGTCGCTCATCTGGGCCCAATGACGCGGACCGTCGGCGATGCGGCGTTGATGCTGAACGCCATCACCCGCCCCGACCATCGCGACTGGTACGCGCTGCCCCAGGATCGCCGGGATTGGAGGGATGGACTGGAAGAGGGCGTGCGTGGGCTGAAGATCGCCTATGCGCCCAGAATCGGGCAGACGCCCGTCGAGCCGGAGGTTGCCGCCGCGGTCGCCGTCGCCGCACGCCGGTTCGAGGAGCTGGGCGCCAACGTCGAGGAAGCCATCCCCGCGCTGGGCGAGGTCGGACCGATCTTCGCCGCCCACTGGTTCCCGGCCGCCGCGCTGCTGATCGATTCCATCGCGCCGGAGAAGCGCACGCTCATGGATCCGGGCCTCCTCGCGATCGGCGAGCAGGGCGCTCGGATGACGCTCCTTGACCATCTGAAGGCGGTGCGCGCCCGCGAGGCGATGGGCCTTGCCATGCAGGAGTTCCACAGCCGCTACGATCTTCTGCTCCTGCCGACCATGCCGCTGCCCGCCTTCGCCGCCGGCGAGGAGACGCCTGTCGATTCCGCCAATCGGCGTTGGACCGACTGGACGCCCTTCACCTACCCCTTCAACCTTACGCGCCAGCCGGCCGCCTCGGTGCCCTGCGCTTTCACCAAGGCCGGCCTGCCGATCGGACTTCAGATCGTCGGGCGCCTCTATGACGATGCGACGGTGCTCAAGGCCGCGCGCGCCTTCGAACGGCTACAGCCTTTCCCGATGCCGAAGGTGTAGGGCATTGGCGAGCGGCAACCCTTTCCCGGCAAAGACGGGGAAAGGGCACTGATCAGAACATGGTCTCGATCACCCGGTCGGGCGGGTTGTGGCCGTCGGCGAAAGTCTTGATGTTGATGATGACCTTCTCGCCCATGTCGATGCGGCCCTCGATGGTGGCCGAGCCCATATGCGGCAGCAGCACAACGGAATCCAAGCGCAGCAGCTTGGGGTTGATGGCCGGCTCATGCTCGAACACGTCGAGCCCGGCCCCGGCAATCTCGCCGCGTTCGATCATGCGGGCAAGCGCGTTCTCGTCGATCACCTCGCCGCGAGAGGTGTTGACGATATAGGCATGCGATTGCAGGAGCTTCAGCCGGCGCGCAGAGAGCAGATGATATGTGGCCGGAGTATGCGGGCAGTTGATGGAGACGATGTCCATCCGCGCCAGCATCTGATCGAGGCTCTCCCAATAAGTCGCCTCGAGCTCCGCCTCTATTTCGGAATGGACCCGTCGCCGGTTGTGATAATGGATGGCGAGCCCGAAGCCCCGCGCGCGCCGGGCGACGGCGGTGCCGATCCGTCCCATGCCGACGATGCCGAGCCGCTTGCCCCAGATCCGGTGGCCAAGCATCGATGTCGGGCCCCACCCGGTCCATTTGCCCGAGCGGACCAGCCGCTCGCCCTCGGCAAGACGCCGCGGCACAGCGAGAATCAGAGCCATCGTCATGTCGGCGGTGTCTTCGGTCAGGACGCCCGGCGTGTTGGTTATGATGATGCCGCGCTGGCGCGCGGTTTTGAGGTCGATATGATCGACGCCGGTGCCGAAGGAGGCGATCAGCTTCAAACGTGGACCGGCCTGACTGAGTATGCTGGCGTCGATGCGGTCGGTGACTGTCGGCACCAGCACATCGGCCTGCTTTACCGCATCGATCAGCTCGGCGTGTGGGAGCGGATTATCCGCAAGATTGAGCCGTGTTTCGAACAGCTCCATCATCCGCGTCTCGATGAGGTCGGGCAGCTTGCGCGTGACGATGACGAGCGGCTTCTGCGGCATGGGGATCATGGCATCCTGGGCGTTGGCGAGGGGCAGCCATAGCAAGGGCGCCACGGACCTGTCCAGACACCCTTGCGGGAGTAACAGACGCTCGCCGCTTTCCTTCGCTCTTGCTATTCTCCTTGTTCAGATCGAAGAGCTGAAGGGGGTTGTTTGCTCAGCGCCATCAGGGGTGCGGCGCTCGCCGCAATAGCGTGGCTCCTCTGGGTCGCGGCGCCGGCCGCCGAGGAGCCCCGCAAGCCGCCATATTTCGTTTCGCTCGGGGCCAGCGAGGTCAATCTGAGGACCGGACCCGGCGTGCGCTACCCCATCGACTGGGTCTACCGCCGCCGCGCCCTTCCCGTCGAGGTGATCGGCATATTCGATCACTGGCGGCAGATCCGGGACTGGCAGGGGACCGAGGGCTGGGTGCACCAGAACATGCTTTCCCAACGCCGAACGGTGATCGTTGTCGGCGAGCGGCGCACGCTGCGACGTGAGCCGGATCCTGCATCGCTGGCGGTCGCCGCCGTCGACCCAGGCGTGGTCGGAACGATACGCTCCTGCGAGGAGGGCTGGTGCCGGATCGAGATCGGCGGCCGGACCGGTTGGCTGGCGCACCAGGAATTCTGGGGAACCTATCCGGCCGAGCCGATCGACTGACGGACCGGAGAGACTCTCTTCCTATCTTCCCGCCGACACCCAAGCGCCCGCACTGGCGTAACGGTTGGCCGAGTAGAGCCCGGCGAAATCCAGCACCTCCTGCGAGAGATCGCGGATTTCCCGCGCTGCGTCGATGCACCAGGTCTCGTCCTGCATCGCCCAGTCCGCGACGCTCGCCCCCACGGCCAAGGTGGCAGCAAAGGCGGTTCTATTGCCGAGGCGGGCGCCCGCGATAGGGCTCTGCAAGCGTGTAATCTCGGCCACGACGTCGGCGGTGAGCCGGGCGCGGGCGGGAACCCGCGTCAGCACGATCAGGGGCCGGCTTCGCTCGCGCCGAATCTCCTCGAGGATCGTGCGCGTCGCCCAGAGATCGAGAGGACTTGGCTGGACCGGCACGATCACGGCCGAGGACGAGCGCACCGACTGGCGGGCCTCGGGAGCCGCGCTGGGCGGGGTATCGACCAGCACCAGCTCACTGATCCGGGCAAGCCGGTCAAGTTCGCCATGCACCCTCCAGCCGGTAGCGGCCGCATAGGCAAGGGGCTGGGCGCGGCGGCCCAGCGACAATTGGCGCTGCCGGTGCCAGGTGCCCAGGCTCGCCTGCGGATCGGTATCGAGAAGTGCGACCCTTCGCCCCGCTTCCGCCCAGCTGACCGCCAGATGGGCGGCCAGCGTGGTCTTGCCGGCGCCGCCCTTGTGCTGGGCCACGGTGATGATTTGCGCGCTCATGGCGTTTCCCCCTCGCTCGCGGCTCCAGCCCTTGCCGACACCCTCCTAGCGAGGGTATTGGCCTTCGCGGCCTGGAAAACCCGAACGAACGCTCGACGGCGGCCGCGCAGGAGTGGCGTAAGCCCAGTACGAGAATTTGGCTTAGCACTTTTGCGGTATCAGTCCAAGTTTATGATCAATTTCTTTTGAACGATCCGCCCAGCCATTATCCGGCTACTGCTCGCGAGGCTGGATGCGTGGTGAGTTGCCGGACGATTTCTCGGCCTTCGCCGGGGGGGACGCCTCCACGCCCGCCGTAGCCCCGCGAAGACGCTCCAACAGCTTGCCGATGAATCCCGCGCCGTCACTGATGACATCCACCACCGATTGCTCGCCCCCTCCCCTCAGCGGGCGCGGCGGCGTGCCCTCAAGCGCCTTGGCCATGACCGAGCGCCAGATCAACGCCGGCAGGCCGCCGCCCGTCACCGTATCCATCGCCTTGCCGTCATCATTGCCGACCCAAACACCGGTCACGAGCTCCGCCGTGAACCCCAGGAACCAGGCGTCGCGGAATTCCTGGCTGGTGCCGGTCTTGCCGGCGGCCGGCCGGCCGAGCTCGGCGGACCTGCCCGTACCCCAGGCAACCACCGCGCTCATCATGTCGCTCATATCCTCGACTTGCCGAGGCTCCACCACGCGGCCTGGCCCGTCTCCAGCGCGCCGGAACAGGACCGTCCCGGCAGAATCGCGGATTTCCTCGATGCCACGGGGCCAGACCCCCCAGCCCTCGTTGGCGAAGACGGCATAGGCGGAGGTGAGCTCAATGAGATTGACCTCGCTGCTGCCGAGAGCGAGGGCAGGTTCGGGATTGAGATCGGCGGTGATGCCCAGACGCGCCGCAGCCCTTTCCACGGCTTTGCCGCCGATTTTGAGATAGAGCTGAACCGCCACGCTGTTGAGAGATCGTGCGAAGGCCTCGCGCAGGGTCACCTCGCCATAGAATTTGTCCTGATAGTTCGCGGGCCGCCAATTCTTCACCTGAATCGGACCATCCACCATCCGGTCGTTAGGATCCATTCCGGCTTCCAACGCGGCCAGGAAGACGAAGAGCTTGAAGGCCGAGCCGGGTTGGCGGAGCGCCTGGGTGGCGCGGTTGAACTCGCTCTCCCGATAGTCGCGGCCGCCGACCATGGCCTTGACCGCGCCGTCGGGCGCCATCATCACCAGAGCGGCCTGGGACGCGCCGCGCTTGGGTCCCTCCTCATCGAGGATCCCTCGCAGCTCGGCCTCGGCCAGGCGCTGGAGATCGAGGTCGATCGTGGTGACCACCACCAGATCGCGCTCTGTGATGCCGACATAGCTCGAAACCTGGTCATAAACCCAATCGGCGAAATAGCGTCCGGTCCAATCGATCACCGCGGTCCGGCCAACCTCCGCATCGCTGGAGAGCGCCGCGAAGACCTGATCGTTTCTCAGATAGCCGGCCTCGACCATGCTGTTCAGCACGACCGCCGCACGGCTCCGCGCAGCCTTTGGATCGGTCGTTGGATTGTAGCGCGAGGGCGCCTTCAGAAGACCGGCCAGCATCGCCGCCTCGAACAGCGAGACCTGCTCGGCCGGCTTGCCGAAATATTTACGCGCCGCCGCATCCACCCCATAGGCGCCGGCGCCCAGATAGACCCGGTTCAGATACAAGGCAAGGATCTGCTCCTTGGCAAAGGTGCGCTCCAGCCAGAGCGCGAGCAGCACCTCCTGAATCTTCCGCTTGAGGGTTCGCTCCGGAGTGAGGAAGAGGTTCTTGGCAAGCTGCTGGGTGATCGTCGATCCGCCCTGGACGAATTTGCCGGTGCGCAGATTGATCCAGATTGCACGGGCGACACCAAAGGGATCGATGCCGGAATGCGAGTAGAAACGCCGATCCTCGATTGCCAGGACCGCCTGCGGCAGATAGGCCGGAAGCTCGTTCAGCCCGACATTGGCGCCGTAAAGATCGCCATAAGTGGCGATGATCTCGCCGCTTTCGGTTACCAGCGTAACCGCGGGCCGCCGCGTGATTTCGTTGAGGCGGCTGGTGTCGGGCAGGTCACGCGCATACCACAGCACGACGCCGGTGGCGATGAACCCGCCCCATATCAACAGCACCAGGCTCCAGCGCGCCAAAAACAGCAGGGCCGAGCGTCTGAACGGACGCCGCCGCCCTTGCTGTCGGCTTTTGGCGGTGCGCGCCATATTTCGACGTTTGCCCTCAGACGTCCAGATTGGCGACGGAGAGGGCGTTGGTCTGGATGAATTCCCGGCGCGGCTCGACCAGATCGCCCATCAACGTGGAGAACACTTCCTCGGCCTCGTCGGCATGACTGACGCGAACCTGAAGCAGGCTGCGCGCGTTCGGGTCCAGCGTGGTTTCCCAAAGCTGATCGGGATTCATCTCGCCAAGACCCTTGTAGCGGCTGACAGCCACGCCCTTGCGGCCAAGCTCCATGATCCAGTCGATCAGCGTGACCGGCCCGGTGACGGCCATTTCACCATCACCGACTTTGAGACGCGCATGCTTGGCGTAGGTTGTCTGCAACTCCGCAGCCATTGCGTCCAGCCTGTGCGCCTCGCCGCTCTTGATGAGCGCGAGGTCGATCACATGGCGTTCGGTGACGCCGGAGAGCGAGCGCGAGAAGGCAAGCCCGCCATCGGCGGAGACTTGGCCGGCCCACCCGCGCTCCTCGGGCTTCGCCAGAAGGTCCAGCCGTCGGGCAATGTATTCGGCAGCCGCGGCCGCCCGCTCGGGTGTCGCCAACACCGTGGGATTGAGCGCGCCGGCGATCGCGGCCTGCTCTACGACTGCGAGCGAGCCGACCTTGCGCACCAGAGGGCGCATCGATTGCTTGGCCTGGCTTGCGCGCTCGACCAACCGGCGCAACTCCGGGCCGGCGATCTGTGCGCCGTCGCCAAGCTCCAGCACCGCTTCGGCGAGCCCGGAAGTGATGAGATAGGCCTCGAGCGCACGGTCGTTCTTGAGATAGACCTCGGAACTGCCGCGCTTGGCCTTGTAGAGCGGCGGCTGAGCGATGAAGAGATAGCCTTTCTCGATCACGGCCGGCATCTGCCGATAGAAAAATGTCAGAAGCAGGGTGCGAATATGGCTGCCGTCCACATCCGCGTCGGTCATGATGATGACTTTGTGGTAGCGTATCTTGGAAACGTCGAACTCCTCCGGTCCGATGCCGGTGCCGAGCGCGGCGATCAGCGTCCCGATCTCGGCCGAGCTCAGCATCTTGTCGAAGCGAGCGCGCTCCACATTTAGAATTTTCCCACGCAACGGCAGTATTGCCTGAAACCGCCGGTCGCGCCCCTGCTTGGCCGAGCCGCCCGCCGAATCGCCCTCGACCAGGAAAAGTTCGGAAAGCGCCGGGTCACGCTCTTGGCAGTCGGCGAGCTTGCCGGGAAGCGAGGCCATGTCGAGAGCGCCTTTCCGCCGCGTCAGCTCGCGCGCCTTGCGCGCCGCCTCGCGCGCCGCCGCCGCCTCGACGACCTTGGCGACGATGCGCTTGGCCTCGGTCGGATGCTCCTCGAACCAGGCGCCGAGCTTTTCGTTCACCACGGATTCGACGATCGGCCGGACCTCGGAGGAAACCAGCTTGTCCTTGGTCTGCGAAGAGAATTTCGGATCAGGCAGCTTGACCGAGAGCACACAAGTCAGCCCCTCGCGCGCATCGTCCCCGGTGATCTGCACCTTCTCCTTCTTCGCGATTCCGCTCTCGAGCGAGTAGGCATTGATCTGGCGGGTCAAAGCGGCGCGGAAGCCCGCCAGATGCGTGCCGCCGTCGCGCTGGGGAATGTTGTTGGTGAAGCACAGCATCGTCTCGTGATAGCTGTCGGTCCACTGCATCGCCGCTTCCACGACCACGCCCTCCCGCAAGCCCGAGATGAGCATCGGCGGATCGATCAGGGCGATCTTGCTGCGGTCGAGATAGCGCACGAACGCTTCGAGCCCGCCTTCATAAAAGAGCTCGACCGTCTTCTCCTCGACCCCGCGCGCATCCGTCAAAATCAGTCGGACGCCGGAATTGAGAAACGCCAGCTCGCGCAATCTATGCTCGAGCGTGGCATGATCGAATTCGGTCCTGGAGAAGGTCTCTTTGGAGGGCAGGAAGGTGATCTCGGTGCCGCGCCGCCCGACGGCGTTGCCTACCAAAGCCAAGGGCGCCTCGGGATCGCCATGACGAAAGCGCATGAACCATTCCTTGCCGTCGCGCCAGACCCTGAGATCGAGCCGCTCGGAAAGCGCGTTTACGACCGAAACGCCCACCCCGTGCAGACCACCCGAGACTTTGTACGAACTTTGATTGAATTTTCCCCCGGCATGCAGCTGAGTCATGATGACTTCTGCGGCGGAGACACCTTCCTCGAGGTGGATGTCGACCGGGATGCCGCGCCCGTTGTCGTAGACGGTGACCGAGCCGTCGCCATTGAGCGTGACCTCGATGCGGTCGCAATAGCCGGCCAGGGCCTCGTCGATCGAGTTGTCGACGACCTCGTAGACCATATGATGCAGGCCCGAGCCGTCGTCGGTGTCGCCGATATACATGCCCGGCCGCTTGCGCACGGCGTCGAGGCCGCGCAGGACGGTGATGGCGGAGGCGGTGTAGTCGGAGCCGGCCGTCATCGGTACTGTTTCGGGCGTTTGTTGGGTCATATCTCTGTCACCTGACGGACCGGCCATATGAGATGGCCGCATCCTTGATGCGATAGAACTGCGCCGCCTCGCCGAGCGGCCGGAACAGCGCCTCGTCGGTGCCGGTCATCCAGACCTGGGCGCCGAGGTCCAGCAGCGTCTTGAACAAATGCAGACGGCGTTCCTCGTCCAGATGCGCTGCGACCTCGTCCAAGAGCAGCACAGGCGCCGCACCACGCTCGGCCGCGATGAGGCGGGCATGGGCGAGCACCAGAGCGATAAGCAACGCCTTCTGCTCGCCGGTCGAGGCTTGATCGGCGGGCAGCCCCTTTTGCCCGTGCACCAGCTTGAGGTCGCTGCGGTGAGGACCCGGCGCCGGCGGTCCGGCGGGCGAGCGCGCAGCCGCAAGCGCGGCGCGCAGCCGCTCTTCGACGGCGAGGGCCGGGGCATTCTCGAGCCAGGTTTCGACCGCGCCGTCCAAGACCGGCTCGGGGTGGGGGAACGGGCCGGGCGCCATCGCCGCCGATCGCAGGCGCTGCACCACCTCGCGCCGCGCGGCCGCTATGGCAACCCCATTCTCCGCAAGCTGCCCCTCCAGCGCATCGAACCAGCGGACATCTACCGCCGCGCCGCGCTCCTCGATCAGCTTCTGGCGCTCGCGCCAGGCATGCTCATAGTTCGCCACGCGGGCGGCATGAGAGGGATCGAAGGCGAAGACCATCCGGTCGAGGAATCGTCGGCGGCCGGACGCGCCTTCTTGCAGCAGCCGATCCATCAGCGGCGTCAACCAGATCACCGCCAATAGGTCGGCCAGTACCGACTGCCCTTTTACCGGATTGCCGTCAATGCGCAGAGCCCGCCGCTCGCGACGCTCATCCCCCCGGGTCTCGCGGCCGGTGCCGATCTCAACCTCGCCCGCCGGAGAGGCGATCCGCGCCGCCACCGCCCAGGGCCCCACCGGCTCGGCTGCGCCAGGCAGGCGCCGATCCACCGCCTCGAGCCGCGCGCCTCGCAAGCCGCGTCCTGGAGCCAGAAAGGAAAGGGCCTCCAGGAGGTTGGTCTTGCCCGCCCCATTGGGCCCGGTCAGCACCACAGGGCGATCATCGACCTCGAGCTCAGCCTTGGCATAGCACCGAAAATCGGTCAGCCTGACCCAGGCCACCCGGACCCTGGCGGCCGGAAGCGATCGCGCTCCATATATATGGCGATCCGCCATCGCCATTACCGCCATTTCTGCCCTCCATTCGCGTCGGGTCGGCGGGGCAACGGCATGGAGGCCATCTGCCCGTGCTCGCCGCTCGTGCGGCTCAGACCCGCATCGGCATGAGCACGTAGAGCGCGCTCGGATCGGCCACGTCCCGCACCAGGGTCGGCGAGGCGGCATCAGCCATTGCGAACTGCACGCCGTCCCCTTCGATCTGCTGGGTGATGTCGAGCAGATAGCGCGAGTTGAATCCGATCTCGATCGTGCTGCCGGAGTATTTCGCCTCGATCTCCTCGGTGGCGCTGCCGTTCTCGGGGCTGCTCGCCGATAGGGTGAGTGTGCCGTCGGATAACGCAAGCTTCACCGCCCGGGACTTCTCGCTCGAAATGGTGGAGACACGATCGACCGCTGCCGTAAAGTCGCCGCGTACCACCTCCATGACCTTGTCGTTGCCGGTGGGGATGACCCGCTCATAATCGGGAAATGTTCCATCGATGAGCTTCGAGGTCAGCATGATCGAATCGAAGTTGAAGCGGATCTTCGCCTCGGAAAGCTCGACCGCGACCGAATCCGCGCTTTCGTCGACCAGCTTGCGCAGCTCGTTGACGGTCTTGCGCGGCACGATCACCCCCGGCATCCCCGATGCGCCCCGCGGCAAAGCCATTTCCATGCGCGCCAAGCGATGTCCGTCAGTGGCGACGGCACGCAGCACGGCCACATCCTTGACCTTGGCGGAATGCAGATAGATTCCATTCAGATAGTATCGCGTCTCCTCGGTCGAGATCGCGAACCGCGTTCGATCGATGAGGCTTCTCAGCTCGCCGGCCTGAAGTTGGAAACGGGTCGGCAGCTCGCCCGGCCCCATCGCCGGAAAATCTTCCTTCGGCAAGGTGGCAAGCGCGAATTTGGAGCGCCCGCTGCGCAGGACGAGCTGCCCCTGATCGCCCGAGGCGTCGATCACCACCTCGGCACCTTCCGGCAGTTTGCGCACGATGTCGTAGAGCGTATGTGCGGGCGCGGTGACTGCGCCTGGCTGGGCGATCCCAGCCTCGACGCGCTCGACGATGGTGAGATCCATGTCCGTGGCGGTCAGATGCAGATGCTCGCCCTTCGCTTCGATCAGCACATTGGAAAGAATGGGAATGGTGTTGCGCCGCTCGACCACGCTCTGCACATGGGCAAGCGATTTAAGGAGCTGCGCGCGTTCGATGGTGAGCTTCATGGCACCCGTCGAGGTCTCATTCAGAACATTCGGGGGCATCGGTTTTGCGGATTTGCACCGGAGGCGAAAACCGCCGGCGAGAAGGCTTGAAAAACCGCCCGCGAAAGGGGCAGGGAGTATATCACAAGCCCTTGGATTCGTAAGCTTTTTACGGGACGGGCACGGGCGCGGCCCAGCCCCCGCAATGACTTGAAATCAAACGGATTTTCGCCGCTCAGCTCTCGAGCATGCGGCGAAGCAGCTCGACATCCTCGCCAAAGCCCTGATCGCAGCCGCAGAGCTCCTCCACCTTGCGCACCGCGTGCATGACCGTGGTGTGATCGCGGCCGCCGAATTTGCGGCCGATTTCCGGCAGCGAGCGGGCGGTCAGCTGCTTTGCCAGATACATCGCCACCTGCCTGGGCCGGGCGACGGCACGTGCACGCCGCGCCGAATGCATGTCGGCCAGGCGGATGTTGTAATGTTCGGCCACCTTCTTCTGGATCTCGTCGATGGTGACGCGGCGATCATTCGCGCGCAGCAGGTCGCTGAGCACATCCTGAGTCGTTTCCAGCGTGATTGGCCGACCGACCAAGGTCGCATGGGCGACGATGCGGTTCAGCGCCCCCTCCAGCTCGCGCACATTGGAAGTGATCTTGTGGGCGAGGAATTCCATCACCTTCAGCGGAATATCGGCCTTCATAGGCTCGGCCTTCGACTGCAGGATGCCCAGGCGCAGCTCGTAACTGGTCGGATGGAGGTCGGCGACCAACCCCCAGCCAAGCCGAGAGCGCATCCGCTCCTCCAGCCCATCCAAGTCGGAAGGGGACTTGTCGGCCGAGATGATGATCTGTCGGTTCTGGTCCACCAGCGCGTTGAAGGTGTGGAAGAACTCCTCCTGCGTCAGGTCCTTGCCGCTGATGAATTGCACGTCGTCGACCATCAGCACATCCACGGAGCGGAATTGCTGCTTGAAGGCCATCGTATCCTTGTGTCGCAGCGCGCGGATAAACTGGAACATGAATTTTTCGGCCGAAAGGTAGATGATCCGCCGCTTCGGATTGCGTTGGCGGATAGCCCAGGCGATGGCATGCATCAGATGGGTCTTGCCGAGGCCGACTCCGCCATAGAGGAAGAGCGGGTTGAAGGGCACGGTGTCGGCCTCCACGACCCGCCGGGCGGCGGCGTAAGCCAACTCGTTCGGCTTGCCGACGACGAAATTCTCAAAGGTGAAGCGCGGATCCAGCGGGGCGCCAAACTCCACCTTGCTGGGATCGTCTGCAACCGCGCTGGCCTCGGCCAGCGGAGCTGGTGGCTGCGGGGGGTCGGGCTGACGGGCTGGAACCCGGGCGGCCTCGACCACGACCTCGACTGCACGCACGCTCGGTCTTTCGCCGGCCCAGATCTGACGCAGCCGGTCCTCGTAATGCGTTGCGACCCAGTCGCGCATGAATCGCGTCGGAGCGGCAAGGCGCACTTCCGTCTCCGCCACCGCGACCAACGTCAAAGGCTTCAGCCAGCGTCCATAGGTCGCCTCGCCGAATTCGCTCTTGAGGCGGCCCTTCACTCGCGCCCACTGCGCAAGGATCTCCCCATCGGTTCCGCCATGCTCGGTGCGCTCTGCCTGAACCACCGGATGAACCCTTACTCCTGCGTCCATGGCAACCCGCTTGCTTTCCAACCGGCCAACCCTCCTCGATGTCCCTCGGAATCGCGCGGGCCTTCAAATCCGTCGGCGACGTTGTAGCAGCGCCGATAGCCAAGCGCCGTCATCGCCTCGGCGGCTGCACGCGAACGTGTGCCCGAGCGGCACAAGAAAAAGATCGAATCGTCCTTGGAAATGCCGGACTGGGCCAGCTCCTCCACGAACCGGGGATTGAGCGCCATGCCGGGATAGCCCTGCCACGACACGCGCAGCAGACCCTTGCCGACCGAGGAGAGATCAGGCGTCCCGACATAGCTCCATTCGGCTGGCGTGCGCACATCGACAAGCGCGCAACGGCGATCGGTGGAGAGTCGCTCCCAGGCCTGCTGCGCTGTCACGTCGCCCGCATAAGCCATCTTGACCGATCGTCCCCTTTCCCTGGCCCCGACTGATCATCGACGGCCGGAACCAGACGGCGAAAGCGGCATACCCTTGCAAACCCGCCCCGGCGCGGATCCGCCGCCTTCATTTGATCACTGTACCGTTTGCGAAGTTAGCGGCCGATACTTGAGTAATCTCCAATCGGCTGTGGCTAACTCCTTAGATCGGCTTAATAAAAGCTGAGACTTTTACTTGCCGGTTTACTTGTCGACCTCCCCATCGACAGTAGTGACACTCTACGCGCCCCGAGCGCGGTTGCGCAACGTGATCGAATGGAGAACGTCATAGATTCCTCTTCCAATTGTCGCGAGCCCGTAACAGGTCATGACTGCACCCCACTGACGCAACGCATGTCAGCAAGATGACTAAATAGCGTGGGGTTAGGAGAGGGCCTTGATGCGAGCCGCGAGGCGCGACAGCTTTCGCGCGGCCGTGTTCCGGTGCACCACGCCCTTGGTGACGCCGCGATGGATCTCCGGCTGGGCCAAGCGCAACGCCTCGGCCGCCGCCGGCTTGTCGCCGCCGGCGATCGCTGCTTCCACCTTCTTGACGAAGGTCTTGATCCTGCTCGTGCGCGCTCGATTGACGGCCGTGCGCCTTTGCGTTTGGCGCGCACGCTTTTCGGCCGACTTGTGGCTGGCCATGGTTTCTCGATGCTCCGTCGCGAATGAGATTCTCGGCCGCGGCTGGATCAGCCTGTTCTGCCGCCAGCAGAGGCGCGGTTTATATCGACAGCGGTCGTGCCGGTCAAGCGAGCCTATCTCAACGATTTCGGAATTTCGGCGCCCGCTTTTCGGCGAAGGCGGCCATCCCTTCCTTCTGATCCTCTGTTGCGAAGCTCGCATGGAAGATTCGGCGCTCGAAGCGAATGCCTTCGGAGAGCGAGGTTTCAAAGGCGCGGTTTACCGCCTCTTTGGCCATCATCACCGCCGGCCGCGAAAAGGAAGCGATTTTCGCCGCAGTCTTGACCGCCTCATCGACCAGCTCCTCCGACCTGACGATCCGGCTGACGAGGCCGCATCGCTCCGCCTCGGCCGCATCCATGCGCCGCCCGGTCAGCACCATCTCCATGGCCTTGGACTTGCCGATGAAACGGGCGAGGCGCTGCGTGCCTCCGGCACCCGGAATGGTGCCGATGGTGATCTCCGGCTGACCGAACACGGCGGTCTCGGCGGCGATGATGAAATCGCACATCATCGCCAGCTCGCAGCCTCCGCCCAGCGCAAAGCCCGCCACGGCCGCGATCACCGGCTTGCGGCATTGGGCGGTGCGCTCCCAACCCTTGGTGATGAAGTCGCCGAGATAGGCCTCCATGAAGGTCTTGTCCTTCATCTCCTTTATATCGGCCCCCGCGGCGAAGGCACGCTCGTCTCCGGTGAGCACGATCGCCCCGATTGCGTCGTCGGCCTCGAACCGGTCGAGCGCTTCGGCCAGTTCCGCAATCAGCTTCACTGATAGCGCGTTCAGCGCTTGCGGACGGTTGAGGCGGATCAGGCCGACGGAGCCATGCGTCTCGAGGATGAGAGTCTCGGCGGTCATTGGTCTGCTCACGCTATCCGTTGGGGGTTGGACTTCTCCAAATTCAGATCGGCGCCAAGGTATAGCGCACGGTGACGGAACCGTCAGCGCCGAGGATCTCAATGGTCAACCGCTCACCCTCGCGCAGATAGGCGCCCGAGCGCTCCGCAGTCCATCCGAGCTGCGGGAGGGTGGTGCTGTAGAACTTTTCCACGGACGATTTGGACGTTTCGCCGCGCGCATAGGCAACGACAATGCGCCCGGTCGGTTTGTCGAAACCGGTGCCTGCATCGGAGAGATTGGCGAGGCCAGGCGCCAGCGGCAAATCCTCGAAACCCTCGACGAAAGCTTCGCCCGCCCGCAAGGGAGCGGCGATCAGGAGAAGGGCAAGGAGGAGGCAAGTGCCGCGGATGAGCATTGTCCGCATGGCTTACCCTATCGTTGCCGTCTGGGACAATAGAAGGTCGAGCGTCCGGCTTGAACGATGCGCTTGACGCCCCCGGTCAATCGAGGATCGCAGTCGCAGTCGGGGCACGGTTGCCCCTCGCGGTCGTAAACCGCCCAGCGATGCTGGAAGTAACCGAGCTCACCCGAAGTCTGGACATAGTCGCGTAAGCTCGAGCCGCCGGCGGCCAAGGCTTCGGCGATTACGGACTTGACGGCTGCCGCCAGCCGTTCCGCGCGCGATCCCGAAATCGATCCCGCGCGTCGGCGCGGCGAAAGTCCCGCGCGATAGAGAATTTCCGAGGCATAAATGTTGCCTATGCCCGCCACCACGCGCTGATCGAGCAGGGCCGCCTTTATCGAGGTGGTGCGTCCGGCCAGAGCCTTCGCCAGACCGGCCGCGCCGAACTCGGGTTCCAAGGGCTCGGGTCCCAGCCCGGCCAGCATCGGATGATCGGCCAGCGTATGACGATCGGCCAAGTCCATCATCCCGAAACGGCGTGCATCGTTGAAGCGGACGACCCACCCGTCATCGGTCTCGAATATCACATGGTCGTGCGGCTCGCTTGCCGCCTCCTCGCGCCGGTTCACCAGCATACGTCCTGACATGCCAAGATGGATGAGGAGCACGGTTCCATCCTCCATCTCGATAAGAAGGTATTTGGCTCTGCGCCCGACAGCGGTCACGCGCCGACCTTCGAGACGGCGGACAAACCCCTTCGGCAATGGAAAACGCAGGTCGGGCCGGTTCTGGCGGACCCGCGCCAGGCGCCGGCCCTCTAGCCTCGAGGCGAGGCCGCGGCGGATAGTTTCGACTTCGGGCAGTTCAGGCATGGAGGCCGTTCTAGCGCGGATCGAGACGGAGGCGCTATGGTGTCGCCGCCATGGTCCGATCAGCCCAGCATAACGACGACGCCGAACCAACCACCCACCAACGCTGGTTCGGCTATCGTCGGGTCGCACGCGAGGAGAAACCTGCCCTGGTCCGCAGGGTTTTCGAAAATGTCGCGGACCGCTACGATCTCATGAACGATATTATGAGCGGGGGCATTCATCGCCTGTGGAAGCGCGAGATGGTGGACTGGCTCCGGCCCAGGCCAGGGAGCACGATTCTCGATGTGGCCGGGGGCACCGGCGACATAGCCCTGCGTATCTTCGATCGGCTGAAAGGCAGAGGCCGGATCATCGTCGTCGATGCAACACCGGCAATGCTCGTGGTGGGTCGCGACCGCATGATCGACCACGGGCTCCTGTGCGGGATCGACTGGGTTGCCGGGGATGCCGAGCGCTTGCCGGTCGCCGATTCCGCAGTGGATGCTTACGCCGTCGCCTTCGGCTTAAGGAACGTCACCGATCTCGACCGAGCGCTGGGTGAGGCGCGACGCGTATTAAAGCCCGGCGGACGGTTCCTTTGTCTCGAATTCAGCCGCGTCGTCGTTCCGGTCCTAGATCGGCTTTACGATCTCTATTCCTTCGGAGTGCTGCCGGTATTGGGCCAGGTCGTGACGGCGGATGCCGCATCGTACCGCTATCTGGCCGAGAGCATCCGCACCTTTCCCGCGCAGGAGGAGTTCGCCGCGCGCATCGGCGCGGCCGGATTCGAGCAGGTCCGATTCCGTAATCTCACCGGCGGCATTGCCGCCCTGCATTCCGCCTGGCGGCTGTAGCAGACGCGGGCGAAAAGCGGCCGATGCTGCGCGCGCTCAGAAACATCCTCAGGCTCATCTTCATCGCCCGAACCTTACATCGCCATGGCGCGCTGGCGCCGATCCGCGACCTGGTCGAGGAGTTGGGCATCGCGCCCGCGCTTGTGCTGGCGTTGACGCCGTTCAGCCGGGAGGAAGGCGCGGACCGGCCGGGGGTAAGGCTGGCCCGCGCCTTCGTTGCCTTGGGGCCGACCTTCATCAAGCTGGGTCAGATGCTGTCCACCCGCGCCGATCTGGTAGGCGAGGCCATAGCGGCCGATCTGTCGGATCTGCAGGATCGGCTGCAGCCTTTCCCGACCGCCGAGGCGCGCCGGATCGTCGCCGATGAGCTTGGACAGCCCATCGACGCACTATTCGTCGATTTCGCCGACGAACCGGTTTCCGCCGCCTCGATCGCGCAAGTCCATTTCGCTTCGACGCCCGACGGCCAGGAAGTGGCGGTGAAAGTGCTCCGTCCCGGAATCGAGGCAGCCTTCGCGCGCGACCTCGACTTGTTGTTCTGGGTCGCGGGAATCGTCGAGCGGCGAGAGCCACGCCTTAAGCGGCTGAAGCCCCTGGCGGTCGCGCGCACATTTGAGGAGACGGTTCGGCTGGAGATGGATCTGCGCTTGGAAGCGGCGGCCGCCGCCGAACTTGCACAGAACTTTCGGGGCGACGAGACTTACCGCGTACCGACGGTCGACTGGGCGCGCACCGCTCGGCGGGTGCTTACACTGGAGCGTATCGCCGGCATTCCCATGGACGACCGCGCAGCGCTGATTGCCGCGGGGCATGAGATCGACGCCGTGCTGTCGCGCGCCGCGGCTATCTTCTTCAATCAGGTCTTCCGGGACGGCTACTTCCATGGCGATCAGCATCCCGGAAACATGGCGGTCGCCGCGGACGGCGCGATCGTCGCGGTTGATTTCGGGATCATGGGCCGGCTCGATCGCGCCACGCGATTCACGCTCGCCGACATGCTGCTGGCCTTCCTCGATCGCGACTATCGCCGGCTCGCCGAGATTCATTTCGAGGCCGGTTATGTTCCGGCAACGCAGTCTCTCGACAATTTCGCGCAAGCCTGCCGCTCAATCGGCGAGCCGATATTCGGGCGTGCCCTGAGCGAGATCTCCTTCGCGCGCCTGCTCGGCCAACTCTTCGCCATCGGCCAGGCATTCGACATGGAAGTGCAACCGCAACTGCTGCTGCTGCAGAAGAACATGCTCATGGCCGAGGGCGTAAGCCGGGTGCTCAACCCGAACCTCAACATCTGGACCCTTGCGCAGCCGCTGATCGAGGAGTGGATGCGGGAAAATCGCGGACCCGAGGCGCGCCTGCGCGATGCCATGGACGATGCCGTCTTCGTCTTCCAGCGGCTGCCCGGACTTCTCGCCGAGGCCGAACGCGTCTTTGCTCGCCTCGGCAAGTCGGGTGTCAGATTGCATCCCGAGACCTTGTCGGATCTTGATCGGCGGGATCGCCGAAACCGGCACCGCTGGATCGGCTGGATTGTCGGGCTGTCGCTGGTGGCCGTGGCGGCGCGTTGCGTCTTGGCCGGTTGAGGAACTCACGCAATGTCGCGTACGCAAGTCGCACTGCGCGGCGCTCTCTGGGTGATGGCCGAAAGCTGGCTGGTTCGCCTCGTCTCGCTGCTTGCCTTCCTGGCCCTGGCGCGTCTGCTTTCCCCCGCCGATTTCGGCCTGATGGCGTTGGCAGGGATCTATCTGACCTTATGCACCTTTGTCATCGACCAGGGCTTCGGGACCGCGCTGGTGCAGCGCGAGGCGTTGGAGCCCGAGCACATGGACGCCGTCTTCTGGGCGCAGCTCGCGATCGGTCTTGCCGCCGCCGCGCTCACTCTTTCCACGGCCGGCTGGATTGCGAAGCTCTTCGTCGAGCCCGAACTCGCCCCGGTCCTGAGGGCGCTTGCGCCCATGCCGATGATCTCGGCGCTGACGCTGGTTCAGCAAGCGCAGCTCCGGCGAGAGCTGCGCTTTCGCGCGCTAGCGCTCCGTCATATTGTATCGGCCGCGGCAGGAGCGGCGATCGGCATCTCGCTGGCCGTTCTGGGCTACGGGGTCTGGAGCCTAGTCGCGCAGATGCTTTCAGGCGCCGCGATCGGCTTGGCCATTCTCTGGCGTGTCGGCGACTGGCGTCCACGGCTGGCTTTCTCGTTCAAGCATTTGCGCGAGTTGGCCACCTTCGGGGCGACGGTGTTCGCACATGAGCTTGCCTGGACCGTCACCTACCAGATCGACCGGCTCTTGCTCGGCCGCTTCGCCGGGGCGGGTACGCTCGGCATCTACACGGTGGCGCAACGCGTCGCCTCGATTATCGGAGAGGTGCTGGTTGTGGGTCTGCAAGGGATGGTCGTGCCGGTTTTCTCACGCGTGCAGCATGACCCCGCGGCTCTGCTGCGCGGCCTCTTTCGCGCCTACCGGCTGATCGCGTTCCTGGCGTTCCCGGCTTTGACGGGCCTGGCGCTGACCGCCCCGGAGTTGATTGCGGTCCTGCTCGGCGCGAAATGGCTGCAGGCGGCCCCGGTCTTGCAGGCCGCGACGCTGCCGACCTTGGTCTATGCGCTGGGGTTCTTCCTCAGCAACCTCCTGACGGCAATCGGCCGTCCCGGCCTCAGGCTGGTCTTGACCCTGATCCAGGCTGTCGCCGCCGCGATTTTCGTGATGATCGCGGTCGATGCCGGACCGGCGGCGGTGGCGCTCGCCATGGGGGCGTCGGCGCTTCTTGCCTATCTGGTCAATTTGGTCATGTTGATGCGGCTGATCGGCCTCTCCCCTCTCGCCTATCACCTGCAGGCATGGCCTGCCGCGACGGCAACCGGAGTAATGATATTGGCGGTTTGGGCAGCCGGGCCTTACCTTGGAGAACAGCCGGTCCTGCTTGCATTGGCCGGCAAGATCGCCCTTGGCGGATCGATCTATCTCGCTCTTACCGCCCTGCTTGCCCGCGACCAATGGCGAGAAATCCTCGAGCTGGCGCGCACGCTCAAGAACCGGCCGCGCGGCTTGCCCGGCACCGCCGCCGGGAGCTAGGCTCTGTCTCATGCTATCCGGCAAGCGCATTCTTCTGATCGTCTCGGGCGGCATTGCCGCCTACAAGGCATTGGATTTGACCCGGCGCCTGAAGGAGCGTGGCGCGGCGGTGCGCGCGATTCTCACGCGCGGTGGTGCTGAGTTCATCACGCCGCTTTCGCTCGCCGCACTCAGCGGAGAGAAAGTTTATTCCGACCTTTTCTCGCTCACGGACGAGAGCGAGATGGGCCATATCCGCCTGTCGCGCGAAGCCGATCTGGTGGTGGTGGCGCCGGCCAGCGCCGATTTGATCGCGAAGATGGCTACTGGGCTCGCTGATGATCTTGCCACCACCGCCCTGCTTGCCACCGACAAGCCGGTGATGATCGTGCCGGCGATGAACACGATGATGTGGCTGAACCCGGCGACGGCAGCCAATGTCGCGACGCTCGAGCATCGCGGCGTTCTGCGCGTGGGACCCGCGGCGGGCGATCTGGCCTGTGGAGAAATCGGCGAAGGGCGCATGGCCGAGCCCGCCGAGATACTGGGCGCGATCGAAGGCTGGTTCCACGAAGGCGCGCGGCTGGCGGGGCGCGCCGCGCTGGTCACAAGCGGGCCCACCTTCGAGCCGATCGATCCGGTGCGCTTTCTTGGCAATCGCTCCTCGGGCCGGCAGGGTCATGCCATCGCCGCGGCTTTGGCGGCGCTTGGTGCCGAGGTGCATCTCGTCTCGGGGCCGACCGCGGAGCCTGATCCGGCGGGCGTGCGCACGACCCGCGTGGAATCCGCACGCGAGATGTTGGAGGCGTGCCTTGCCGCGCTTCCGGTTGAGGTTGCGGTCTGCGCGGCGGCCGTCGCCGACTGGCGGCCGTCCGAGACGGCTCCGGCAAAGATCAAGAAGGCAGCTACGGCGCCAAAGCTTGCCCTGGTCGCCAATCCGGACATCCTCAAGACTCTTGCCGAGGCGGGCAATCGGCGCCCGCGCCTGTTGATCGGTTTCGCAGCCGAGACCGAGAACCTCATCCGCAACGCCTCCGAGAAGCGCAAGAAGAAAGGCTGCGACTGGATCCTCGCCAACGATGTCTCGCCGGCCGCTGCGACCTTCGGCAGCTCCGAGAACCGGGTGCATTTGGTGACCGAGGCCGGCGTCGAGGATTGGGAGCCTGCGAGCAAGCGCGCCATCGCCGACCGGCTTGCCGCACGAATCGCCGATCATCTGCAAGAACCGGCGGCATGAGCCCGCCGCTCCGGGTCCCGGTCCTACGCCTGCCGCATGGGCAAGGGTTGCCGCTTCCCGACTATGCGACCGAGGGAAGCGTCGGGCTGGATCTTCTGGCGGCAGCGGCCCAGCCGGTGACGTTGCAGCCGAGCGCTCGGGCGTTGATCGCGACCGGACTGTCGCTTGCGATCCCGAACGGATATGAAGGGCAGATCCGGCCGCGCTCCGGTCTTGCGTTGAAGCATGGGCTGACCGTGCTGAACAGCCCCGGCACCGTCGACAACGACTATCGCGGCGAGATCCAGGTGATGCTGGTCAACCTGGGCGAGGAGCCGGTGACGATCACGCGCGGCATGCGCATCGCCCAGCTCGTCGTCGCGCCGGTGACGCGCGCCCGGCTCGCCGAAGTCTCCGACCTTCCTCCAAGCGCACGTGGGCGCAACGGCTTCGGCTCGACCGGCGCCGATTAGTTTAAGGACATACGCGATGATGTAGTTCGACAACCCTACCTGCCGGGGTCTGCGAGGGAAGCGCCGATGGGGTACCGCGACACGCCCTTCCGTCTCGCAGCCCAGCTTCAAGTCCCTCAAAAGCTCACGATGCGCTGGGCCCACCTTTATCCGCACCACGTAGTTCCCGGACCTGCGGTTGGCTTCTTGGAGGAGGCGCTTCGGTGGTGGGACCAGTGGCTGAATCCCGCCTCGCCGCAGGACCCCGCGAACCCGGTCGATGAGGAGCCGACAACACATCGAAGGCCAAAGCAGGGGCCGGTACGGCCAGGAATGGCACAAGCTCCGGTGTTCCGCATAAGGCGGGAGTATCAACCCGGTGATAGCACGTCAGAAGTAGCTGCCTACTAGCAGGAAGATGGAATACTCCCCACCTTCGGTGTAACCAAAGCCGGTATAAGCCGGGCCCATGAAGGTGTCCGCGCCGAGGAATATGCTACCGCTCCAGAGCATGTCGCTCAGAGAGACATCGTCGCTCTCCTCGAACACATTCCCATACTCCCCGGATGCTCCGAGGTAGAGCGGGAGTTTGAGGATGGCGGGGCCGAACTGCTGCAGGCGATTGTAGTAGATGATGCGCCCAAGCAGCGCCGCCTCACCGGTGATGGCGCCGGTGGTGAGGCCGGATAGCCGGAAAGGGCCACCGAGCTGGAAGAGGTCCGTAAGGCCCGGATCGCCGGTCGGAGTGGCGGCAGCGATGGCGCCGAGCCCCACGGTATGATCGCCCCAGCTCTGGAATAGATTGCCGTCGGCACTTGCCTGCTGGAACTGCTCATCGGCGCCCATTGCCTCCGGCGACCATTCATAGCTCATCAGCAGGAGGTTACCCTCGCGCGGGAAGTCTAGGGAATCCAAGGTATCGTAGTAGAGTCCCGCTCCCAGCGATGCGGTATCGAAGGACCCCTCGGGCACATCTTCGCCGCGCCCAGTCACCTTGCGGATATGACCGATTCCACGGGACACGATCCCGAACACCGACAAATCGTCAGAGAGATTCACACCGGCCCTTAGGTTTGCGATAGCCTCTGTCACCCGCGCCTCAGCGGTGCGGTCGGCGTCGTCGAACAGGCTGATCTCGCGATCCCGGACGACGGCCGCCGGCGCTATGAAGAAGCGCGCCGCCGGATCGAGCGGCTGGTAGAGTTCGCCGAACAGCGAGACCGTTGTGCCGAGGATTCCCTGGATCCGTACTTCGCCGTTCAAGTCATTGATGGCCGACCGCGTGTACGAGACGCCAAGGTTGTAGATGGATTCGCCGTCGAAATCGTTCTGGAGTTCGAGGCCGAAGCGGAAAAAATCGATCCCGGCGGTGTTCTCGCGCGCTACGATCGTAAGCGCCACCCCGTCTTCGCTCTCCACCGCGTTATATGTAACAGTCTGGAACAGGCCAAGACCGTAGATACGGCGCAGATCAGCTTCGACCTTGCTACGGTCGAACGCATCGCCTTCCTTGATCCGTAACCGCGCTCGAATCACCGCGTCGGACACCGAGGAATCGTTCTCGATGATGATTTGCCGAATGGGCAAGCCATGAATGTTGGTCACCAGCTTTCTGACAGAAGGTGGCGCAGCGCCCGATTTGAGCTGCAGCAGCTCCGCGCCATGGGCGCGGGCCGCCGCTTCACCGATCGGAATCGTATCCATCGCCAGATCAAAGCTGGAGGTGCCGATATCGCCGGTATCGACCATGATCAGGATGTCGGACGGGGTGAGGGTTGCGAGCTGCTCCCGGGTCGATTTGACCATCATCAAACCTATGGTCTGGTTGAGAACGGCAATCGCCGACGTTAATTCCCCTGCCCCCTGCACCTTCTCAGGAAAGGCGGAGACGATCAGGATGTCCGCGCCCATCGAGCGGGCGACGCTGATCGGAACATTGTTTACGACGAATCCGTCGACCAGCGTACGGGAACCCACCTGCGTTGGCGGAAAAGCGCCAGGGATCGACATGCTCGCACGCATGGCCAGGGCGAGGTCGCCCGAACCGAGCACCACTTCTTCACCGGTTTCTAGATCCGCGGCCACGGCACGAAACGGAATCGGCAGCTGGTCGAAGTCTTGAACTGTGGTAGCCGATTGTGTCAGCCTGCGCAGCTCCAACGTCAGGCTTTGGCCTTTAATGGCCCCCTCCGGCAGCCGGAGCTGCCCATCTTTTAGGCGTAGCCTTGCATCGGACAGGAACCCGAGATCATCCGTCTTGCGCCGAACTGTCAGTTCCTGCCGCGGTGTTTCGTCGATGAAGATTCGATCCCAGTCGATCTCGCGGACGACGTTCTCGAGGTCGTCCCCCGAGAGACCCATCGCATATAGGCCGCCGACGATCGAGCCCATACTGGTGCCGACGACAAGGTCCGGGTGAATGCCGAGCCGCTCCAGCTCCTTGATTACCCCGACATGGGCGATACCTTTGGCCCCTCCGCCCGCCAGCACCAGGCCGATCTTTGGCCTGCCGAGCTCAGGCGACGCCACCTCCTCGGCCGAGGCCAGGGAGGCGAGAAGAAACACGCATGCGCACAGCGCAAGGGCGGCAGTTCGCGTCCGCCGCGAGCAATGAAAGTGGAAGCCGTTGAGCACGACTCGCACCGAGTGTTTCGATGCCTTCATGGTGCCCCATCCCAGTGTCAAGACTCGCCTCGCCCGTTCTCGGGCAGCGGCGCCGAGACCATCGCACATCTCAAGCAAAACGGGCGCATCACCATTATGTTCTGCGCCTTCGAGGGACCGCCCTTCATTCTCCGCCTCTACGGCAAGGGCGAGGTCTTGGAGCCCAAGAACCCAAGCTTCGATGAGCTCAACAAACGCTTCGCACTCGATCTTGGCGTGCGCTCCATCATCCGCGTAGGCCTTACGCGCATCCAAGATTCCTGTGGCTTTGGTGTGCCCCTCTACGACTTCGTGAAGCCGCGGGACACGCTGCTGAAGTGGGCTGAGAAGAAGGGGCGAACAGGGAATCGTCAAATTCAAGCGCGAACACGATCTGCTGAGTATCGATGTGCTCGCTCTTGAGGTCTTTGACCGACTGCAACGAGTCTTTCGGTGTTATCGTGAGATCTTCGTCCTTATGGGACCGGAGCTGCGCGGTTTGATGCAGTGAACGCATCAGCTAACCATTGCACCAAAATTTCGATTTGTGAATACACGCCCTGATCCGGACAACCCTACCCGCGCAAGCTGGCCCCGGTCGTTTTCGTCACCTGCTGAACGATCTTCCGCGCGGCCGCTTCGATCTCCGCATCAGTCAAGGTACGGTCTTGCGCCTGCAGCGTCACCGCGATGGCCAGCGACTTCTTGCCTTCGGGCACGCCTTTGCCCGTATAGACGTCGAACAGCGCCACCGAGCGGATTAAGGTCTTGTCCGCGCCCTTGGCCGCGCGGATCAGTTTTTCGGCCGGAATCTCGGCATCCACCAGGAAGGCGAAATCGCGGGTGACCACCTGGAAAGGCGAAGGTTTCAGAAGTGGCCGCGCCGTGCCGGCCTTCCCGCGCGGCAAGGGCACGGCATCCATCAGAACCTCGAATCCCGCGACCGGCGCGGCGATGTCGAGACCCTTGAGGATTCTGGGATGCAGCTCGCCAAACCGCCCCAGAATCGCCGGACCCAGCCTGATACACCCCGAGCGGCCGGGATGGTACCAGGCGGGCGCATCGGTTGAGATCTGAGGATTGTCGATGGGCATGCCCAACGCGCCAAGCAGCGCCAGCGCATCGGCCTTGGCATCGAAGGCATCGACGGGTCGAGGCTCGGCGCGCCAATGCCTGGGGCCGGTGCCCCCGCAGCGAATACCCGCCGCGACCAGCTCCTGCCCCTCCCCGGTGTCGTCGCGATAGGCAGGGCCGACCTCGAACAGGCCGAACGCTTCCTGGCCGCGATCGAGATTGCGTCCCGCCGCCTCGACTAGGTTGACGAGGACGGTCGGGCGCAAGAGATCCAGCTCGGCGCTGATCGGATTTGCGATGCGCGCGGGGACCTTCGCGTTGAATAGTGAAACCGTCTTGCTGGAAGCAAAGGAATAGGTCACTGCCTCCAAGAGCCCGCGCGCGGCGAGAATACGCCGGGCCAAGGGCACGCGGCGCTGACGCTCATCGAGGGCGGGCTCCGGCAGTGGCGTCGCGCGCGGCAGCGAAACCGCGGGTATGGCGTCATAGCCCTTGACCCGCAACACTTCCTCGACAAGGTCGGCCTCGCCTTCGATATCGAGCCGCCAGGAGGGCACGGCGACCCTGAGACCATCGGCCTCGGGAACGGCGGCGAAGCCGAGCCTCTCCAGAGTGGCTTGCGTCTCCGCTTCGGGCACGGCAAGGCCGCCGAGGCCCTGGAGCCGCCCCGGTCTGAGGATGATATCGCGCCGCCACGCGGGCTCGGCGCCGGCAATGACAAGCTCGCTGGCGCTGCCCCCGCAAAGCTCCAGGATCATGCGGGTGGCCAGCTCCGCCGAGGGAACGACCGCCGCCGGATCGACGCCGCGTTCGAAGCGATAGCGCGCATCGCTCTCTATGGCGAGCTTGCGCCCCGTGGCGGCCGTGCGGCGCGGGTCGAACCAGGCGCATTCGAGAAAGACGTTCTGCGTCGCCTCGGTGCAGCCGGTCGATTCTCCACCGATCACGCCGCCCAGCCCGATCACCCCATCGGCATCGGCGATCGCGGTCATCTCGCCGTCGAGCTCGTAGGTCTTGCCGTTGAGCGCGGCAAGCTTCTCGCCGGGCCTGGCCAGGCGCACGCGGATATCGCCCGCCAGCGTGTCGGCGTCGAAGACATGCAGCGGCCGGGCGAGATCGAGCGAGAAGAAGTTGGTGATGTCGACCAGCGCCGAGATCGGCCGCAGACCGACGGCAAGCAGCAGATCCTTGAGCCAGCGCGGGCTTTCGCCGTTGCGCACGCCGCGGATCATCCGGCCGACGAAGATGGGACAGGCGGCAACTTCGGCCGCATCGGGCTCGATCCGCACGCGGATCGGGCTGTCGAAGGCGCCGGGAACCGGATGGGCATCGATCGGCTTGAGGCGCCCCAACCCGGCGGCGGCGAGATCGCGGGAGATGCCACGCACGCCGAGGCAATCGGGTCGGTTCGGTGTGACCGCCGCATCGATCACCGGATCGTCAAGGCCCATGACGCTGGCGAAGGGCGCTCCGACCGGTGCGTCTTCGGGCAGCTCGATGATGCCTTCATGCTCGTCGGAGAGGCCCATCTCCCGCATCGAGCAGAGCATCCCGTTGGAGTCCACGCCGCGGATCGTGCTCGCCGTCAGCGCCATCCCCGTCCCCGGAATGACCGAACCGGCGGCGGCGAAGACGCCCTTCATGCCGGTGCGCGCATTCGGAGCGCCGCACACGACCTGCACCACGCCCTCACCGGTATCGACCAGACAAACGGAGAGCCGGTCGGCATTGGGATGCCGCTTGGCCTCGACCACATATCCGACCGTGAAGGGAGCAAGCTGGACGGCGCGATCCTCCAGCCGCTCCACCTCCAGGCCAAGCGCGGTCAGCCGTTCGGCGATCCGGGAAGCGTCTGCGTCGGTGTTCAGATGCCGCTTCAGCCAGGAGAGCGTGAACTTCATCTAGGCGAGCCCCCCGGCGAGCCCCGGCACTTCGAGCGGCGGGAAGCCGTAATGCTTCAGCCAGCGCAGATCGGCTTCGAAGAAGGTGCGCAAATCGGGGATGCCGTATTTCAGCATGGCAACACGCTCGATTCCCATGCCGAAGGCGAAGCCCTGATAGCGCCTGGAATCGATCCCGCATGCTTCGAGCACACGCGGATGGACCATGCCGCAGCCCATGATCTCCAACCAGTCGCCGAAGTTTCCGAGCTTAAGCTCCCCGCCCGTGCGCGCGCAGCCGATATCGACCTCGGCCGAGGGCTCGGTGAACGGGAAGAAGCTCGGGCGAAAGCGCACCGGCAGGTCGGCGAGCTGAAAGAAGGCGCGCGCGAAATCGACGATGCATCCCTTGAGGTGGCCCATATGGGTGGTCTCGTCCACGACCAACCCCTCCACCTGATGGAACATGGGCGTGTGGGTCATGTCGGAATCGCAACGGTAGGTGCGTCCGGGCGCGATGATCCGCAAGGGCGGCGAACGGCGCTGCATGGTTCGTACCTGCACCGGCGAGGTGTGCGTGCGTAGAACCAGGCGCGAGCCGTCTGCGCGTTCGGGCAGATAGAAGGTGTCGTGCATCTGTCGCGCCGGATGCTCGGGCGGGATGTTGAGCGCGGTGAAATTGTGGAAATCGTCCTCAATGTCCGGGCCCTCCGCCACCGTGAAGCCCATCTCGCCGAAAATGGCGACGATCTCGTCGACGGTCTGGCTAATCGGGTGGATGCGGCCATCGGGGGCTGGCGCCGGCGGCAGGCTGACATCGACGCGGTCACGCGCGAGCCGGCGCTCCAGCTCCTCGGCCTCGAGCAGGGCGCGGCGGGCCTCGATGGCGTCGGCCACCGCCTCCTTGAGCTGATTGCGCCGCTGCCCTTCTTCCTTGCGACGCTCGGGCTGGATCTTTCCGAGCTGCTTGACGAGCTGGGTGATCTCGCCGGATTTGCCGAGCGCGCCCACCTGGACATCCATCAGCTCCGCCGTCGTGGTCGCGCCGGCGGTCGCTTCAAGCCATTTGGTGCGGATTTGGTCGAGATCGTCGCTCATAAGATTCAATCCAGCTGCAGCAGGAGGAACTGCAGCGCGCCGCCAACGAGACTTTGCTCCTCGCCGTCGACCAGCACGCGCTCCAGATCGATCTTCTCGGTCTGGCGGTTGCGGATCCAATCCAAGACCACCTGATGCTTGGCGCCGGAACGGCCGATCCGGTCTACCATCGCGCGGACTAAAACGATGTGCTCATTGTCCTTGTACTTCTCCGGACGCTCGGCCGACCAGCTTGCCTGGCCGCGCGCGCCGGCAATCTGTCTTACCAGCTCTTCATTGACGATGCCGGTCGGCACGTTCGACTGCTTGACCGCCTCGATGTCGCGCGCATATCCCCCACAGGCGGCAAGCAGAAACGCCAGTGCAAGCGCAAACGGCAGGAGAGGAGCCTTCAGGCCCGGCGGCATCGTCTCTCCTCCTTTCGCCGGGTGGGCGTCAGGCGGCGAGCGCCTGGCGGGCCTGCTCGACCAGCGATCTGAATGCCTCCGGTTCGCGCATGGCGAGATCGGAGAGCACCTTGCGGTCGAGCTCGATGCCGGCCTTCTTCATCCCATTGATGAACTGGGCATAGCTGAGCCCGTTCTGGCGGGCGCCGGCGTTGATCCGCTGGATCCACAAGGCGCGAAAGGCGCGCTTGCGGTTGCGGCGATCTCGATAGGCGTATTGCAATCCTTTCTCGACCTTCTCGATGGCAACGCGGAAGGCGTTCTTCGAGCGGCCGCGATAACCCTTTGCGAGTTTGAGGACCTTCTTGTGGCGGGCGTGCGCAGTCACGCCCCGTTTGACGCGCGCCATGGCTTCGTCTCCTCACCGATAAGGCAAATAATTCTTCAGGACCGTCTTGGCGTCCGAATCCGAGAGAATCTCGGTGCCGCGGTGCTGGCGCTTCATTTTCTGCGGCTTGTTGCTCAGCATGTGCCGCTTATAGGCCGAGTTGAAGCGAACTTTGCCGGAGGCGGTGAGGCGGAAGCGCTTCTTGGCCCCGCTCTTGGTCTTCATTTTGGGCATTTGGCTCCCCTTTCGTGACGGGTTGCGATGAAGCGAGCGGCTGGGCATGCCCCGCCGGACCGCTCGGGCTCTTCTCGAGAAGCCGAGGGTTATAACGGCTCAGGGCCGGCCTGCGCAACCGGGTCGATGGGATCGCCGTTGAGGCGGACCCGGCACATCAGCACCGAAGGCTTGCTCCCGGGCCCTTTGCCTGCCGTCGGATGATGCGCGGCGGATAGGTAAGCGCGTTGCCCGCCGTGCTTAAATCGGAAAGGCCAGAAGGGTTTGCACCCGTGAAGTGTCGTACACCACACGCTTGGAGGCGAAACGGAGCCCCTGCGGCGTGTCGACCACCAGGTCGAAGTATTTTCCGGCCTGATAGATCTGGGATTCGCCTCTGAGAGAGGTGTTCACGACCACATAGTTGCAGCTCATCTCGAAGCTGCCTTCCTCGACCCGCTTGCAGGCGAAGCCGGAGAGGAAATGCCTATAGGCGGGGCGCTCATAGATGTTGGCGCGCCTCAGCGAGACCACGCGGTCGCGCAGCATCCTCACATTGTCGCAATATACCAGAGGAGCCGGCAGGCCCGCCTCCTCGTTCTCGCGCGCGATGATTTCATAGCGGCAGGTCTCCGTGAACATACCCGGCCATTCCTCGAGACGGTCATCGTCCAACGTCGCGACGTAGCGATCCTGGAGCGCCATCAGATCCAGACGCAGAAGCGCCTCCTCGACACGGCTCATCATGCGCCACCATCTTCCTCGCTTTTGAAGCCCATCAGATTCTGATAGCCCCGCCAGAACCGGCGAACCAGATTTTCGCTGATCAACGAATGCTGCTCGTCGGGGGCCGAGCGCGCCATCTCCAGAACCGACGAGTTGGACTCGCTTCCGACTATTCCACGCTGGACCAGTTCCGTCGCCTCGGTGTCCTCCATCGAAATATAGCCGGCCGGCCCGGCAAGATTGGCCTGTTTGATTCGCAAGTTTCTAAGTTCCTCGGTGTCGTCCTCGTATCCGAAGAAGTGAAAGATCAACTCGAAATGATCCGGCCCTTTGGGCAACAGCTGCCTGGCCGCCAAGGTATTGTGAATCTGCTGAATGACGAGTTGGGGAAATATCGTCTGAATGTGATTGGTGGTGATCTCGTCATATTCCGGAATCAAGCCCAGGATCGAGTGATCTTCCAGGGTAAACTTGTCGTCATATGAGCGAATATTCTGTTGCTGGTAGGCCTCGGCGCCTAGATTGTCCTGCGCAATAGCAAGCACGACGCTGTGCAACCCTTGCGCGGAATCGGCAAGGCATTTGGCCCTCATTCCGACGCGGAAAATATTGAATGTCGTGTGAAACAAATGCAAAAGGCTTGCATGATAAGGGTCTTTGACATTCTCGAAATACAGCTTCCAGTTTGAATTTGAGTATTGCCGCGTGCATCCGAGATAGACCACGGGTTTATGGAAGATTCTATCTACGTAAGGCCCCATTTCCGGTCCAATATAGTCGGTCAAGCCGCATACCGATGCGCTGAACGTGGCAAAGACCAGGCCCTTGTAGCTGTCGACACGAAGCCGCTGCAGCCCGTGCTTGGCGAGATCGAAATCCTCGGGCATTCCGGTCATGTTCTTGGAGCCGCGGCGGAACGGAATGCTGAGCAGGTTTCCCTTCGCGTCGTAGCTCCATTGGTGATAGACGCAAGTATGCGCCGTCGCGTTTCCGCGCGGCAGACGGCAGATCTCGGCGCCGCGATGCGCACAGCGATTGACCCACGCGACCAGCGAACCGTCCTCCGCGCGCGTCATCACCACCGGCGTATCGCCGATATAGGTACGCTTGAAGTCGCCCGGCTTGGGAATTTCGGCCTCCAGGCCCAGGAAGCTCCAGACCGGTCCGCGAAAGATGCGCTCTTGCTCGAGTGCGTAGACCTCCGGCGAGGAGAATGCGGAAAACGGCACGCGAGATCCGTCTCGCCTTGGAAAGCGCAAGCCTGCCCCCTCGAAACTGGTTGCCGCCCGATCCGCGCTGTTCATGTGCCGCTCCTATGGTTTTTTCTCGTGACGCTCCGAGCCCCGTCGTTCAAATCCACGAAAGCCTTTCCTTGTGACCGGCGAACTGCACGCTCACGCGCCCCAAGCCCTGAATTTCAGCCGATACCGAATCGCCGGGCTCCAGCTTCGTCATCGGACCCAACGCACCCGTCAGGATCAAGGCGCCCGCCCGGAGCGGGTCGCCGACTTCGGCCATGCGGCGGGCGAGCCAGGTCAGCGCGCGATAGGGGCTGCCCAGGCAAGCAGCGCCGACCCCGAGGCTGGCCGGATTTCCATTCTTCTCCAGAACCATTCCGGCCAGCCGCAGATCGATCCGTTTCGGATTGACCGGATTGGCGCCGGTTACGAACAACGCACTCGAGGCATTGTCGGCGATCGTGTCGAATATCGAGATGCGCCATTCCTTGATGCGGCTGTCGACGATCTCGAGAGCGGGCAATACGCAATCCACCGCCTGGGCGGCTTCGGCCAGCGACACTGTCGGGCTGTCGAGGTCGCGTCCCAACACGACCGCGATTTCGGCTTCAATCCTTGGCTGGATCAGCGACTCGAACGGCGCAATCTCCATTGCGCTAACATCCATCGAGTCGAGCAACGTGCCATAGTCCGGCTCGCCGACGCCGAGTTGTTCCTGAACCGCCTTCGAGGTCAGGCCGATCTTTCGTCCCACGATCCGTCGTCCGGACTTCGCCTCGCGCCCGACATTGAAACTTTGCACCTGATAGGCCATTGCGACCCCGCCGGGGCGCAAGATCTGGCACAGCGGTTCGATCGGCACCCCCAGCCGCGCCGCTTCGTGAAGACGATCGGCGATGTCGGAAACCTGATCCACGCCGTGGATTGGCGCCGATTCTACCGCAAAGCCGGTTGATCGCCTGTCCCGCACGTTGCATCCTCCTCGCAGCAGCTCCAGATCAGAAGAAGTTGTCGAAGTGAATCCGCTCGCGCGGTACGCCGAGATTCGACAAGGTGATCAGAGTTTCTCGGATCATCGGCGGAGGCCCGGCAACGAAGACTTCAGAATCGCGGATCGTGCCTGGCGCTCTTTGGGCGACGATCTCATGGATGAAGCCGCGGTCGCCGCTCCATTCCTCCGCCGACACCCCGGCCGGCTCGGAGATGGCGGGATAGAAATGCAGCCGCCCATCGGCGCGCTCTCGAATATCCTCAAATCGCCTCGGATCGACGATGTCGGCAGGACTGCGACCGCCCAGGAACAAGTGCACACCTCGGTTCCTGGCCGGCTCCTCAAGAAGCGCCTTTCTCACGATGGAGAGGATGGGCGAAATTCCCGAACCGCCGGCGATGCCGACGAGATCGCGCTCGCACCCCTCGCGTAGATAGGCGAGGCCGTAGGGGCCGGCCACTCGAACCATGCCGCCTACATCCAACCTGTCGAAAAGGTAGCTCGTGCAAGCGCCGCCGGGCTTGTGCTTGACCACCATCCGCCAATCGCCTTCCGCGTTGGACAGATTGGACATGGAATACGCCCTGGCTCCGCGGACCTCGCTTGCGACGCTTAAAAGAATGTACTGTCCCGGCGCAAAGCGGGCCGGCGCCCGGGTCTTGAACGTGAACTCCGCCATGTCCGGGGTCAGTCTCTCAATATCCTTCAGCTCCCCGGTCTGCATGGTTGGAGGAACGGGAGGGCGATAGCGTTCATCGAGCGACGCCTTGATCGTTGCGGATGTGCGGGGTCGGCTCTGGCAGGCCAGCATCCTGTCACCCTTTTGTCGAGCTCTCGGGCTAAGCCCCGGCGCCTCCTCCCATAGCGTCTCGAACGATCCCGCGACGCGTTGAACGAGGCATGTGCCGCAGGAACCCGAGCTGCACTCGTAGGGAAGTCCGATTCCGCTCCGCAATGCGGCATGCAGAACCGTTTCATCTTCCCCGCATTCGAAGAAACGACCCGATCCCTCGATCTCGATCATGTGAGGATGCACGGGCGCCGGTTCCGTCACTCGATGCCGAAGACCGGATTAAGCCTGAGCGCAATGCGCATATCGCCCTTCAACCGCATCCTGCCCGTCATCAACGCCATTTGCGGGCTGAGCTTCTTGTCGATGATCTTCTGAAAATTCTCCATCGACAGCGTTATGGTGATGTCGGATTCGGCATCCTCGTTGGAGACCTGGTTTGGTTTCGCGAGGCCGTCGATGAAAATGAACCCCTCCGCGCCGAAGTTGAACTTGACCTTGGCCTTCAAGCCGGATTCCTCTCCGACCGCGGTGCGGACACGGAAGGTCAATTCTTGCAAGTTCATCAGGGCTCTCCTTTGGGCGAAAGGCTCAGCGTGCGCCGTCGCCGGCCATCGTGGAGATTCCGCGCGGCGCGGAATCCACATAGATCGCACCATCCTCGAGGATCGGCGCGTAGGTCTTGAGCGGCACA
>DASPGI010000185.1:0-14809 GCA_035620695.1 Alphaproteobacteria bacterium | reverse complement strand
CTCCGGGACTCAAGACGGTCGAGGACGCACTCGAGAGTCGCCGCCGGATCCTGATTGCCTACGAGGCGGCCGAGCAGGAGGCCGACGACGAACGGCGCGCGGCGTGGCTCAACTTCGTCGTCGTCGGCGGTGGCCCGACCGGCGTCGAAATGGCCGGAGCGATCGCCGAATTGGCCAAGATGGCTCTCGCCCGGGATTTCCGGCATATCGACCCACGTCAGGCGCGGATCATCCTGGTCGAGGCCGGACCCCGAATACTTCCCGCCTTCCCGCCAAAGCTCTCGGCAAAAGCGCAGCGCGCGCTCGAAAGGCTGGGGGTGGAGGTGCGCACCGGCGCCGCCGTAACCGAATGCAGTGCTGAGGGAGTGCAGCTCGGAGCGGAGCAAATTCCCTCCCGGTGCATCATCTGGGCCGCCGGTGTGGCTGCCTCTCCGGCCGCCAAATGGCTTCAGGCCGAGCGCGATCGCGCCGGGCGGGTCATCGTCGGTCCCGATCTGACGCTGCCAGGCCACCCCGAGATCTTCGTCATCGGCGATACCGCGCATGCCGCCGGCCCCGATGGAAATCCGCTGCCGGGCGTGGCTCCGGTCGCCAAGCAGGAGGGCAAGTATGTCGCCAAGCTGATTTACGCCCGGCTTCGGGGACATTCAGCGCCGGGACCGTTCCGCTACCGTAATCTCGGCAATCTCGCCACCATCGGTCGCAAAGCCGCAGTGGCCGATTTCGGTTGGCTCAGGGTCAATGGCCGCCTCGCCTGGCTGCTCTGGGGCCTGGTCCACGTCTATTTCCTGATCGGTTTCCGCAACCGCATTGCGGTTCTCATCGACTGGTTCTGGTCCTATCTGACCTTCCAACGGGGGGCGCGTCTGATCACCGGCTCCAATACCTGAACCGCAGACCCGGCGTGGGAGGGCCGGCGATGCAACTGAGGAACGACAACGACATCGTTCAAGCGCCGTCACATGCCTGGCGCCGCCGCGTCGGGCTGCGGATGGTGCTGACGGGCCTCGTGGTGGCGGCGGTGCTGCTTACCGCGATCATCGTCCATTGGAGCTGGTCGCGCACCGCGCGCGACAATATCGTGGACATCGCCGGGCAACTGAATCGCGAAATCGTGGCATCGGTCGAGCACGAGCTCGATACGCTCTTCACCAACGCCAATGGTGTCGAGGAGGCGCTGCGCTCAATCCTGTTCCAAGGCGCGATCGCCGCCGAGGACGAAGCCAAGCGCGAATATGTGTTTCTGTCGCTTCTGCGTTCTCAGCCGGCCCTATCCTGGGTCGCCTTCGGGTTCCCCAACGGAAACTATTTCGGGGCCGAAACCCTGGGCGACGGACGCTACAGCATGGTCGAGGTCAGGGGCCGACCGCGACGTCCGTCCGAACTGCGGATCGACAGCTATCACGCGATCCCGGGCGACGTGATGTTCGAGCGCCGGATCCTGGAAACGACGCTCTATTCCGCGACGGCACAACCCTGGTACCGACGCGCGGTGCAGGGCGAGGGAACGGTCTGGACCCTGTCGGAAGTCCTGCCGACCCGTAGCGCCGCCGCCCTGCATCTATCCACCCGTCTTGACCTCTACGGAAAGTTCGCCGGGGTAATCGATGCGGTGATCGAGCTTGACCGCCTCTCGCGCTTTCTTTCGGGCCTTGCGATTGGCAAGAGTGGCGCGGCGGCAATTCTGGACGAACAGGGGCATATACTCGCAGCCTCCAGCGGCCCAAGATATCTCGCCGCGGAAATGCGCCCCATCCAGAGCGTCGCCGGCGAGCAGAACGCCGCAATGGCCGCCATTGGCCGCGCCATCTCCGAGGGCAAAGCGATGCCCGCCGCCGATCAAGCAGAGGCGGTTACGATCGATGCCGACGATCTCGGCGGGGAGTGGTTCGTCACTCTGACGCCCCTGACCTTCGCCGGATGGTCCACCGCCACGGCAATCCCGGCTTCCGACTTTCTCGGACCGTTCCAGCGCAACACGCAACGTTTGCTATTGGCACTGATCGTGTTCACACTGGCGGCCGTCACCGCCGCCGCTCTTATCGCCGAGACCGCCGTGGTACGGCCGCTCGGGCGCATCGCCGGTGATCTTGCGCATGTGCAGGCCTTTCGCCCTGAACGGATCCGCCGCCGCCCCTCGTCCATTGCGGAGTTGGACGAGCTCTCCGACGCGCTGGTGCGCATGGGCGCCGGCCTTGCCTCCTTCCGAAAATACCTGCCGGCCGAGTTGGTGCGCACGCTGGTCGCGCGCGGAATCGAGGCTCGCCCCGGCGGCGAACAGCAAGTCTTGAGCGTGCTCTTCACCGACCTTGCCGGATTCACCGGCCTTAGCGAACGGCTGGGAAGCGCGGTTGTGCCCATCCTCACCGACTATCTCAGCCGCGCCTCCTCTGCGATCCATGCTGAAGGCGGCACCATAGACAAATTCATCGGAGATGCGGTTATGGCCTTCTGGGGCGCGCCCCTGCCCGATCCGCATCATGCGGTGAATGCTTGTCGCGCCGCGCTGCGCTTGCGCGAGATCGTGACGGAGCTGCGGGCTGCCGCCCCAGAAGAGGCGCGGGAGCTTTCGATACGGATCGGCGTCAACACCGGTCCGATGCTGGTCGGCAATATCGGCTCGGAGGAGCGTCTCAGCTACACGGTGATCGGTGATTCGGTGAATCTGGCCAGCCGCCTCGAAGGGCTGAACAAGCTCTTCGGTACGCAGGTTATTATCGGCGAGGCAACGCGCGCAGCCGCAGGCGATCATATCGTCACGCGCGAGCTGGACCAGGTCGCAGTCTATGGTCGCACTGGCTCGACCCGGGTTTACGAGCTGCTCGCCTTGTCTGATGGCGCGAAAAACGCGACCCCGGCCTGGATTGCGGCCTATGAGCGCGGGCTCGCCCTTTATCGAGAGCGGCTCTGGACCGATGCCATATCGGCGCTTCAAAAGGTCGCGGCGTTGAAGGCCGAGGAAGACCCCCCGACGGCGCTGCTTGTCCAACGCATACGAGGCTATATGAGCCTGCCGCCGCCCGAAGATTGGAACGGGATCGAGGTCATCGGCCGGAAATGACCGCAACACGCAGGGTGTGATAGGCGTTCTCCAGTACAAGGGAGCTCAGCTTGCAAACCTCCCTTTTTGTGCGGGCGAGAGGTGAAGCAATGATCCGGGAGCGTGAGCAAGGCAATGTCGGTCAGCGGATCGAGACCATTTTGCGCGTTGCGATTCCGGTTCTATTGACTCTGGCGGGCGTCTTCCTTGTCTGGCGCACAAATCACGCGCGACACGCGCGGGCCCGGGAAAGATTTTACTCCAGAGCGATTGCGGGGCCGCGGGAGCCGCTCCCGCACTCCGATCCCCACAAGGAGGCGGTGGATGCTGCTTCGGAGGATTCGTTTCCCGCCAGCGATCCTCCGGCCTATACCGCGCGACACCGGCCGGGCCTGCCGGCGCGGTGAACATTGTCGGCATCGGCCCGTCCCTGGGGGTGGTGCCATGGCCTGAGGGACGGGATCGACCGATTCCGTCTGGAGCAGCTCGGCCGTGAAGACACTTCGTACACCGCTATACATGTTGGTGGCCGCGGCCACGATTCCGGTTTTGGCCACTGCTGTGGTGTTGGCCGGCTTGGCAGTCGCGCGCCAGCGTGACACGTTCGAAGCGCGTTCGCGCGCGGAAGTCGCCAAAGTGGTGGAGCAGGTCGACTCCGCTTTCGAGCGGAGCATAGCCGCGCTCGAGGCCCTGGCCGCCTCCAAAAGTCTGGACAGCGGCGACCTCCAGGCATTTCGCGAAGAGGCGCAGAGAGTAGCCACAACGCGACCACATTGGGCGCAGCTGGTGCTGGTCGATGGACGCACCGGCGCGAACTTGACCAGCATCGCCGCAAACCCGGCCTTTCTTCCGCGGTTGATCGATGCGAACAGTTTGACCGATATCGCGCGATCGCCCGGCCCGCGCATCGGCGATCTGGCCAGCAATCCGCAGCTCGGGTCCGAACCGTTGATCGAGATCCGCATACCGATCCTGCGGAACGGAACGCTTCGATATGTGCTATGGGCGGGATTGCGGGTCGAGGCCATCACGGAATTGCTCGCCTCCGGCTCGTGGCCGCGAAGCTGGACCGCCACCGTCAACGACCGGGGTGGGACAGTTGTGGCGCGCAGCCGTCATCATGAGCGATGGATTGGCCATGCCGGAAATGCCGAGTTGGACAATTTGGTTCGAAAGGCCGGCTCGGCCTGGCTGAGGGCTTCCACTCTCGACGGCAGCCCCGCCTACATCGCCGCCGAGGCAGCACCGGTCAGCGGCTGGTCCGTTCAGCTGGCCGTTCCCGCCCGGGAAATTGACGGCCCTATGGGGTGGGGGCTTGGTCTGATTGTTGCGGGAATCGCCGGGAGTCTCGCGATTGCCGTGTTTCTAGCCTGGCTCGTGATCCGAGAAATCCGCGACCGGCGCGAGCGCGAAAAGATGATCCAGCAGTCGCAGCGGATGGAGCTGATCGGACAGATGACCAGCGGCGTGGCGCATGATTTCAACAATATCCTGGGTGTGCTGGTTGGCATTCTCGAAACCGTGGCGCGACGGGTCGGCACCGATGCCGCGCTGACCGGCCTGATCGCCTCCGGAATTGGCGCAGTGGAGCGTGGACGCACGCTGACCCAGCAACTTTTGGCCTTCGCCCGCCGGCAGACGCTGAAGCCCGAAATAGTTCATGTGAACGATGCGCTGTCGGAGCTGAACCGGCTGATCCCACGGAGCCTGGATCACAGCGTGCGGATCCTGCTCGATTTTCGGGCGCACGGCGCGCAGTGCCTGATCGATCGCTCGCAATTCGATACGGCGATCTTGAACCTGCTGGTCAACTCGCGCGATGCGATGCCGCAGGGAGGCACGATACGGATCCGTACTGAGGAGGCGCCCGATGGCCTGTCCGGAATCATCGACGGACCGGCCGTACTGGTTTCCGTAGTCGACAACGGCCAGGGAATATCGGCCGACATAGTCGACCGTGTCTTCGATCCCTTCTTTACAACCAAGCCGCCTGGCAAGGGAACCGGCCTCGGCCTCAGCCAAGTCTATGGGTTCGTCAAGCAGTCCTCAGGACATGTCGAGATCGCAAGCCGTCCCGGCGAAGGGACGACCGTCCGGATCTGGCTTCCGAGGGCCGCCGGCCAGGACCTTATGAAACCGCCGCCGCCTCAGGTCGCACAGAGAGAAGCCACGGAGGAAGAACCCTGGCGGCCAATGTTGGTTGAACCTCCCGCAGCCCGTCCCGGGGGCGAGCGCACGGTGCTTGTCGTCGACGACGAGATCATCATTGCAACCAGCACCGCACTTGCCTTGAACGAGGCCGGATTTGCCACCCTTATCGCCGCCGACGGCCATCAGGCCAAGCAGATCCTTGCTGCCTCCGAGCCGCACATCGACCTGCTGTTCACCGATCTCATTCTGCCGCAAGGTCCAAACGGCCTCGACCTCGCCCGCTTCGCTCGCGAACGCCGCCCGGAAATCCGCATCGTGATCGCTTCCGGCCATATTACGAAAGCCACCTCGCGGATAGGCGAGATCGAGGACTATGTCACCATCTCGAAACCCTATTCGGGCGATCAGGCGGTGGCCGCGATGAATCTGGCGCTCTTGTCGGCAGGGAGCCCCTCCAAACCGCTCGAAGAGCGCAATGTCGGAGAGGCCAAGTCGCGCTAAACCGAGCGTCAGCTTCGCGAGGATCCGGACCTCAGTAGGGGTCCGATTTAGATGGCCATCATCCGGGGTCGAACGGGTTCTTTCGCTGCGGCTGGACGAGGAACGGGGCGCTTTTCTGTGGAGTTCCCGTCCCCGGTCCGAAGTTCGCGGTGAGATAATCTAGGAAACGCTTGCGGTCCTCGCCCTCAAGCTCCGGCATGCCGTGACGCTCGGTCATCCAACTGAGTGTCTCGTCCCAACGTTCGCGGCTCATGGATTGATTACGCACGAGCCGCGACGAATGGCAGGCGGTGCATAAGTAGAACACGTCATCCCGATGTGGTCCGTCAGGGAAAACCGAAGGCTCTTCCGCCACTTCCTGACCGGCCGCGGCGCCGGCGAGAGCTAGGATCACGGACGCCGCGACCAAAGTCGAAGACCTGCGGCTCACGCCTCGACCAAGATGGCAATGCGGTGATAGGCATTGCCGCCATAGCCGCCCGGATTCCAATTGGGCGCCGCAAATGGCTGGCTTTTTCCGTCGCTGTCGACCGCACGCGCCCAAATCTCATAGTAGCCCTCGCTCGGCAGCGCGACCTTCGTGCTCCACCGCTGCCAGGCATAGCGGTTGACCGGCGCCTTGAGATCAGCCTTCTGCCAACTCTGGCCGAAATCCACGGAGACGAAGACATCCTGGACCGTGAGATCGCCTGCCCAAGCATGGCCGCGCACATCCAGCTCGCGCGCGCCGGCGGGCGACCGGGCGCCATCGGCAGGTGACGTGATGAGCGACTTGACCGGCATGGATTCGAGGATGCGGAAACCCTCACCCTTATGCTCGGATCCCGGAACGATCGGCACGACGGGGACCCGATAGGAGGTTCCTTTCATCCCCTGTCCGTCATGCTCCTGGTCGCGAAGTTGAATGCGCGTCAGCCACTTCTGGCTGGCCGAACCCGACCAACCCGGCACGATCAGCCGCACAGGAGCGCCGTGAACGGCTGGAAGCGGCTCGCCGTTCATGGCGAAGACGATGAGCGTGTGTGGCTCCATCGCCTTCTCGAGCCGGACGCCACGCGACAACGCCTGCTTCTCAGGATCGCCCGAGAGGTGTGGGTCGGCACCATAGTGGGCGGTGTAAATCGCCGAAGGCTTCGGACCCGCCGCATCGAGCACGTCCTTCAGCCGCACTCCCGTCCAGCGCGCGCAGCCCACGCCCCCTGTGGTCCAGGGATTGCCACGCGCGGCGGGGACAAACTGGGTGCGGCCATTGCCGCCGCATTCCAGGACCAGCTGATGGGTGACGTTCTCGAAGCGGCCCTTGAGATCGCCGAGAGTCAAGGTAAGCGGCGAGCCGACTTCGCCATCGATCGTGATCTTCCAACTGTCCGGCTCTGCAGGCAGTTCCGGGATCTGGCCATTGTTGCGGATATAATGGGCCTCCGTCGGCGTCACGTCATCGTCGAGGAGGTGAGCGGGAGTTTCGGCAACCAAGGGTTTGTCGCCGATCACCACAAGTTCGGAGGATTTTCCAGGGAAATCGAGCTTGGCATCCTGAGCGAGCGCCAACGGGACGTAACCCTTCGGCATGAAGCGAGCGAACGGGATGACAGCGCCAATTGCCACACTCATGGCCGCAAGACTCGCGCCCTTCAACACAGCCCGCCGCCCCATGGCGAGACCGCCGATCCGTTCTTGATCGTCGCGAGAAAATCCGTGCGGTTCATATCCGAGCATGGGTCGCCTCCATGAGCAGCAGAAGCCTGTCCACGTTCTCCGTCATGCGATCCGGTACAGAAGAAGGCTGCCAAGGCGCTCGGCGCATGGTCAACTGAAATTTAGATTGGACCGCGACCAAAAGCCCGTCGCCCATGCTCTCGACAAGGCGATCATGATGACGGTCAATCGCGGGCTGGAAAATGTCGTTAAGATCGGCTTAGAAAAGCGTACGAACCCCTTCTCATTGACGGGGATTAACGACCATAGCCGACGACATCCGCGATCGTCACGGCGAGCCGACGCTCCAAATCTACCCTCCCCGGAGTATGATCAAAGGGAGGCTGCGGGCGAAACGATCATAGGTAATCCCGCAAATTGGAACAGACAACTCAGGGGCGGATTAATCCGCCCCCAGGCGGTTTAAAGGCTCACTGGATTCCGGCACAAGGCCCAACCGCATGCACAGCGCTAGGCGGAGTGCTGTCGAAGCAGGCGCTCCGTTTGCGTCCATCGAGCAAACTCTGCGTCCAGGAGCGTTTTCAGCTTTTCCATCGTACGCAGGTCCATTTGCATTTTCTTGGAGCCAATGAAAAGCAGCCGCTTATTCAGATCGACCCCAAGAGTTACGTTGGTGTAGTTGCATGTCGACTGGCGGGAATCTCGATTAAGCGGTCGGGTAAGCACGTCGACCCACGCGAGCGTGTGAGGAAGCGACATTATCGGTCCTCCCTAGATGCACGGCCTTAGTCAGCCGCACTCTTGATGGCTTGAAGCCTACTCATTTTCGAAGGGCGCGCTGTGAACATCATCACACATCACCGTGGTCGACCAGATACGAGAGGCTGTAAGCCCTCGATCATTCCAAGACGACTGATCAGCGGTTTCGGTGTCTTTCGGCATCGCCGATGGATCTCTTCGAACGTTGAAATTAAAGATCGGGACGGCCATATTTCCATGGATCTTGTTCGCTCCGTTTCCGGACGCGAACATTGGCGCGCTATATTCCTCCTGATCGATGATGTCGTGGATTCCGCGCGCACGTTCGCACCCGAACGCGTTTCGAGAAAGTCATGCGCCTTGCGCTCCCGCTTTTTGCCGCTCTGACGGGCCTGGCGTTGTTTCTGCGCTGCCTCTGCGCCCGGCCGCTCCGGCATCGCGAGCCGCGCTCGCGTGCCGGTCCCTCGGGACCGGCCGATACGCTGCCACATACCGATCCGCATAAGGATCCCGTTGGAGCCGCTTCCGAGAATTCCTTCCCGGCTAGCGATCCTCCATCCTACAGCGGCTTCAACCGGCTTGGCCGACCGTCACGGTGATCCGCAAGGCTCGGGGGTTGACCCCAGACGATCACTCTCCGATCAGATGCAGCGAGATGGTGCGCCGCTGTGGCCTATATCGGTGCTCGAAGAGATAGATCGCCTGCCAGGTGCCAAGCACAAGCCACCCTTCGATCAGTGGAATCGATAGTTGAGTTTGAGTGAGCGCAGCGCGGATATGCGCGGGCATGTCGTCAGGGCCTTCCGAGCGATGACGGTATAGGGTTGGATCATCGGGTGCGATTCGCGCCAAGAATGCATCCAGATCCGACAGCACATCGGGGTCGGCATTCTCTTGGACAAGCAGCGAGGCGGAGGTGTGCCGTAGGAAGAGAGTGAGCAAGCCGGTGCGCATGCCCTGCCCTTCGGCCCAGCGGCGAACTTGATCGGTCACCGCATGAAGACCGCGTCCGGGAGTCTGCAATTCGATTTCGGTGGTCGACTGACGCATTTCGAGAACTAGGACGCCCGCCAAGCCTTGGACGTTTCCGTGTGCTGACGCGTGCCAAGCTCAGCGGTTTGGGCTTCGCTCCTTGCCGCTTCCACCGCCCTACCTGTGGCGGGTCTGACTTGAATCCATCGGTTGGGGTCCAGCAACTATCTGGCCCGGCAACGTCTTTCAATCAGTTTGTATATTAGGTAAATCATATTCATGTCACAAATGCGCGCCATGAGCCGCGATTCAGACGGGCCGGGCGCGAGCCCTAGTCGGGCATAGGGAGACAAACGAATGCAAAAAGCTGGTGGGATCATAGGTTTGGTCGCAGGAATCTTCGGCTTCATTGCGGCGGTTGTAACGTTATTTGTTGGCGGCATTGGAGGAGCTTTGGAGGCTGAGGGAGCATCTACTGTCATCGGTCTCGGTTGGGGCGGTGTCGTGTTCTCGTTCCTATGTGTTGTTTTTGGCGCTGTTGCGATGGGCGCTAAAGGCAAGATTCCCGGAGCATTACTTACTCTCTCTGCGGTCGCTGGAGCAGTCTTAGGGGGAACACTGGTCGCCGTCTGTATGGCGTTAGCGGTCGTAGGCGGAGTTCTCGCAATGATCGGCACGAAGTCCGCCTCCGCTCAAGCCAGTGCGCAATAGCTCCCGCGTTCGTTCGCGACGACCTTTCCTCGGCCCCTTAGTTCAGGTGCCGCGCTGAGTATTGCAGGCCCGCGTCCACCTAGTCCTTACGACGCCAAGTCGTTCCCTCCGGCCCATCCTCGAGCAGGATGCCTTGCTGGGCCAGCTCCTCGCGAATTCGATCCGCCTCGGCGAAGTTGCGGGTCTTGCGCGCCTCCTGGCGGCTGCGGATAAGGTCGGAGATCGCCCTCTCGTCGAGCACAGGTCCCCCGGCCGGCTGCCAGCGGAACCAATCTTCCGGTTCCTCCTGCAGCAGACCCATCACCCGACCCGCTGCAAGCAAAGCGGACTTGGCTTCGGCGCGTTCGCCGGCGCCCGCTGCCTTGTTGAGCTTTGTCGCCAGCTCGTGCAGATGGCTGATCGCCATCGGCGTGTTGAGATCGTCCTCCAGCGCCGCGATCACATCCAGGGGCGGCTCGACTTCCTTGGCTGGCGCATCAGCCGCGTGGCGCAGCGCCGTATAAAGGCGATCCAGCGCGTGGCGCGATTGCCGCAGCCCTTCGCGGGTAAAATCCAACGGCTGGCGGTAGTGCGCGGAGAGCAGCGCCAGCCGGATCGCCTCTCCGGGCGCTTCTGCAAGAAGCTCGCGAACGGTGAAGAAGTTGCCGAGCGATTTCGACATTTTCTCCCCTTCCACCGTGACGAAGCCGTTATGCATCCAGATGTGCACGAACTCTCGTCCATGCGCGCACTCGCTTTGCGCGATCTCGTTCTCGTGATGGGGAAAGATGAGATCCAGTCCCCCGCCATGGATGTCGAAGGTCTCGCCGAGATGGAACCGGCTCATGGCTGAGCATTCGATGTGCCAGCCCGGCCGCCCGCGTCCCCAGGGGCTGTCCCAGCCCGGCTGCTCGGCCGTGCTCGGTTTCCACAGAACGAAGTCGGCCGGGTCCTTCTTGTACGGCGCCACCTCGACGCGAGCGCCGGCTACCAGCTCCTCGCGGCTGTGCCGGGAAAGGCGGCCGTAGCTCGGCATCGAAGGAACGCTGAACAGTACATGCCCGTCGGCGACATAGGCATGGCCTTTCTCGAGTAGAATTCCGATCAGCCGCTGCATGTCCGCGACATGCTGCGTGGCGTAGGGCTCGAAATCCGGACGTAGAGCGTTCAGTGCGTCCATATCCTCATGGAACGCCTGTTCCGTGCGCCTCGTCAGCGCCTCGATCGGCTCGCCATTCTGTGCCGCCGCGGCGATGATCTTGTCGTCGATGTCGGTGATGTTGCGGACATAGACGACCTTCGGATAGTGCAGCTTGAGAAGACGGTAGAGCAGGTCAAAGACGATGACCGGGCGCGCGTTGCCAATATGCGCAAAGTCGTAGACCGTCGGCCCGCAGACATACATGCCGACCGAGTCCCGCTTCAGCGGCGTGAACAGCTCCTTGTGGCGGCTCAGCGTATTGTAGAGGTGAATCGGCAAGGCCGGGCCCCAGGCTGTCGGTTCAGGCGGCTTCCCCGCGGAGCCGTGCGGCCGCGCGTCTGCGCCCGATCAGGGGTAGCAGATTCTTCAATTCCGGTCCATGCGCGCGCTGCGTCAGCGCCAAGCGCAATGGCTCGAACAGCACTCGGCCTTTTCGCCCGGTCTCACGCTTCAGCGCCTCCGTCCAGAGCGGCCAGGTTCGCCCGTCCCAGGGTTCGGGCGGAAGAAGCGCAGACGCCGTCTGCGCGAGAGCAGGATCAGCGGGAGGCGAGGCCGGCAGCGCGCCGAAGCAGACCTCATGCCAGTGCAGAAGCTCGGCGCTCGAAGGTCCACTCAGCGCCTCTACATTGTCGCGCACCGCCAACCAGAATTCGGGGGTCGCATCGGCGATTCCGAGTGTCGCAAGTCTGGGCGCGGCACGCTCGAAGGAGAGTTGGTGCACAGTCGCGACGCTCAGGCGTTTCAGCTCTTCCTGGTCGAATCGCGCAGGCGCGCGAGAGTATCGGGCGATATCGAAGCTTGCCGCGAGCTTGTCCAGACTTTCCACCGGCTCCATGGGATCGCCGGTTCCGAGCCGCGCCAGATAGACGCAGACCGCCATCGGCTCGACACCCTCGGCGCGCAGAGCATTCAAGCCGAGGGACCCGAGGCGTTTCGACAGCCCCTGGCCTTCGACATCGGTCAAGAGCGGCAGATGGGCGAAGACCGGCGGCTCGGCGCCAAGGGCCCGGAACAACGCGATCTGAACGGCGGTATTGGTGATGTGGTCGGCCCCGCGGATCACATGCGAGATCGCCAGCTCCGCATCGTCGACCACCGAGGTGAAGGTGTAGAGCGGCTGACCATCAGAGCGCAGCAGCACCGGATCGGACAGCTCGCGGGCGGGGATGCGCTTCTCGCCGTGCACCAGGTCGTTCCAGACGGACTCCTCGTCCGGCAGTAGGAAACGCCAATGCGGCCGTCGGCCCTCCGCTTCGAGCCGCGCGCGATCGGCCGCGCCGAGCGTTAGAGCGCCGCGGTCATAACGCGGTGGCTGGCCTTGCCGGCGCTGAGCAGCGCGCTGCAACTGCAGCTCCTGCTCGCTTTCATAGCAGGGATAAAGCCGCTCGGCCTTTTTGAGGCGCTGGGCGGCGGCGGCGTAGCGCGCAAGGCGGTCGGACTGGCGCAGATATTCGTCCCATTCAAACCCGAGCCAGCGCAGATCCTCCTGAATGGCCTCAGCAAATTCTTCAGTGGATCGCTCGCGATCGGTATCGTCGAGGCGTAAGAGGAAGCGGCCGCCCTGGCGCCGGGCGAAGAGCCAATTAGCCAGCGCGGCACGGGCATTGCCGACATGCAATCGTCCGGTCGGGCTCGGCGCGAAGCGGACTTTAACCACGGCCGTCACGGCTGGCTCCACACTCTTTTATCCCCTCCCCCTCGAGGGGGAGGGAAGTGCTGCATGGTCAGCCATCATTATCATCGGACACGGAAAGCATTTGTGATCGGGTAGCGGCGGTCGCGGCCGAAGGCGCGGCGGGTGATCTTGACGCCCGGCGGCGCCTGACGGCGCTTGTACTCGGCGACGTCCACCATGCGCCAGACCTTCAACACCGTCGCCCGGTCGTGCCCGCGCGCGACCACATCCTCGACGCCGAGATCATGCTCGATGATGGCGTCGAGGATGTCGTCGAGCACGGAATAGGGCGGCAGCGTGTCCTGATCGGTCTGATTCGGTTTCAATTCGGCGCTGGGCGGCTTGGCGATGACGCGCTCCGGAATGACCCGTCCCGCTGGCCCGAGCGCCCCCACGGGCAGCGCCTGGTTGCGCCAGCGGGCGAGCGCGAAGACGGTCATCTTGTAGACATCCTTCAGCACCGAGTAGCCGCCGCACATATCGCCGTAGAGCGTGGCGTACCCGACCGACATCTCCGACTTGTTGCCGGTCGAGAGCACCATCGACCCGAACTTGTTGGACAGCGCCATCAAAGTGATCCCACGCGCGCGGGCCTGGATGTTCTCCTCCGTGGTGTCGCGCGGCAGGGCATCGAAGAGCGGTTTCAGCATGCCCTCGAACGCCCCCATCGCCGGCTCGATCGCCACGGTGTCGAGGCGAGTGCCAAGCAGCTTCGCCACCTCGGCTGCATCCTCCAGACTTTCCTGGCTGGTGAAGGGAGAGGGCATCATCACCGCATGCACTTTGTCGGGGCCCAACGCATCGGCCGCGACCACGGCGGTCAGCGCCGAATCGATGCCGCCGGAGAGCCCCAGGAGCACGCCCGGAAAACGGTTCTTTCCGACATAGTCGCGCAGGCCCAGCATCATCGCCGCATAGATCGATTCCAGGCCGTCGGATGGCTTTTCGAGCGGTCCCGCCTCGCAGATCCAGCCCTCGCCCTCGCGCCGCCAGCGGGTCAGCGCGATCATCTCGCGAAAGGAGGGGAGCTGCGCGGCGAGACTGCGATCGGCATTGACCGCGAAGGAGGCGCCGTCGAACACCAGCTCGTCCTGGCCTCCCACCTGGTTCACATAGATAAGCGGCAAATCGCTCTCGGTCACCCGTGCAACGGCAAGCTGGACGCGGTGGTCATGCTTCTCGAATTCGAAGGGCGAGCCGTTCGGCACCAGGAGGAGCTCGGCTCCCGATTCCTGCAGACACTCGGTCGCGTCCGGCGTCCACATATCCTCGCAGATCATCACCCCGAGCCGGACGCCGCGAAACGACATCGGCCCGGGCAGCGGCCCCGGAGTAAAGAGGCGTTTTTCGTCAAAGACGCCGTAGTTCGGCAGGTCATGCTTGTAGCGGACCGAGGCGACGCGGCCCCGGTCGAGGAGCAGGCCGGCGTTCATCACCTTGTGCCCCTCGCGCCAGGGCGCACCCAGGATCATCGCCGGGCCGCCGTCGCCGGTCGCGTCCGCCAACCGTTCCACCGCAGCCCGGACGGAATCGATGAAGGCGGGCTTGAGAACCAGATCCTCCGGAGGATAGCCGGAGATGAACAGCTCGGATGCCAGCACCAGATCAGCGCCGAGCCCGCGTGCCTCCGTGCGCGCCTTGAGAAGGCGTTCGGCATTGGCTTCGATCCCGCCCACGGTCGGGTTGAGCTGGGCCAGGGCGATGGCGAGACGGTCTGTCATGACGCAAGCAAGCTAGGAACCGGGCCGTGCTGTGTCAAATCGGCAGAGACGATGCTCAGTTGGGGCCACATAGAGCGGGTCAAGCGCTGCATCCTCATCCTCCAGCGGGTGAGGGCGGTCAGGACCCGACGCCGTCATCCGTCGTATCAGCCGGATGCTTCGGCTTGCGCTTATAGGCGCGGCGGGTTTCGACTTTTTTTGGCTTCAGCACTCTTAAGGCCTTTGCGATCGGATTGCGTCGCGGCGCTTTCGGCCTCTTCTTCCGCGCCGCCATGGGTTCAGCCGCTGTTATTGTCCGGTGGGTGGGCGGTTCGCGCGCAACAGGAACTCGCGCCCCACCTTCACCGAGGGGATCCCGTCATATTCGACAATGTCGGCGGTTGCGTAGGTTTCACGCCAGCTTTCCGGCAGGAAGGATCCGGTGCCGACCACATCGATCGGCG